>NZ_JBLFFN010000003.1:0-467210 GCF_051400855.1 Variovorax stachyos
TTTCTTTGGCGAGACAAAGAAAGTGACTCGCCCGCCGGGGCGAATTCCCGGCTCCGCACTCAACACAACAGCAACGTACGAAATCAAACGAACCGAGTGCCCCCACCCCAACCCTCCCCCGGCAGGGGAGGGAGTCAGAGAGGGGGAGGGAGCCAGAGAGGCAACAGCGACAACCAAGCGCGAGGACATTCGATGACCAACTCGAACGCGAGCCGCCCCGCACCACGCGCCAACACCGGCTCGGCGCTGAAGAACTTCGTCAGCGACTCCGGCATGGCACTCCTGCGCCTGGAGCGCCGCTTCGACCCCTTCGTGCGCCCGGCCTTCGACGCGCTGCTGCGCGACCCGCTGGCGCGCCTGACCACGGCGCTGATCAACAGCCGCCGCCCGAACGAAGGCCTCGCGATTGCGGAAGAGAGACTGCTGCCCGGCGAAGAGGCGTTCGTCGACTCGATCGTGCGCAGCTTCACGCAGCAGATGCGCGACCTGTGGAAGCCCGGCGGCTTCGAGCGCGGCGGCAACACCAAGACCCAGGGCATCGTGCGCGGCGAGTTCGTCGTGCATGACGACATCCCGGCGCACATGAAGAGGGGCATCTACGCCAGGCCCCAGCGCTTCCGGGCCTGGGTGCGCTTCTCGGGCCCCGGTCCCTACATCACGCCGGACATCGAGGACGTGGGCTTCATGAGCATCAGCATCAAGCTCATGGGCGTGCCGGGCCCGAAGTTGATGGAGGAGGAGCAGCACACGCTCGACATGTTCGGCGTTTCCACGCCCACCTTTGTCACGCCCGACGTGAAGGCCAACGCTGCGCTGCAGATCGAGAGCGTGAAGAACGCGCAGATCTTCTACTTCGTCAACCTGCGCGAGTCGCACGTGCTCGACCTGGTCATGCAGTCGCTCTTCATCAAGACGCAGTCCAGCCCCCTGGAGGCGCCGTATTTCAGCTGCGTGCCGTACCTGCTGGGCGAAGGGCAGGCGATGCAGTACTCGGTATGGCCGAAGTCGACGAAGCGCACGCCGATTCCCCGCCTGCCGCTGCGTCCGCCCGACGACTACCTGCGCCAGGCCATGGCCGCGACCCTGGGCAGGGAAGAGGTGGAGTTCGACATCCGCCTGCAGATGCAGACCGACCCGCACCGGATGCCGATCGAGAACGCGGGCGTGCTGTGGCCAGAGAAGCTGTCGCCGCGCGTCAGCGTGGCCACGCTGCGCATCCCGAAGCAGAGCTTCGATTCACCCGCGCAGATGGAATTCGCGAAGAAGCTCTCGTACAACCCCTGGCACACCATTGCCGAGCATCGGCCGCTGGGCAACCAGAGCCGGGCGCGCCGGCGGATGTATTGGGAACTGTCGAAGCTGCGGCACGACATGAATGCAGTGCCGCACTATGAGCCTACGGGGGATGAAGTGTTCGACTAGGAACGCTCGCTCAGATCAACCGCCGGATCGCCTTCTTGCGCCATATGAACCGGTAGTAGCTCGCCTGCAGCGTCAGCATTGCGGCAAAGGCCACCGGGTACGACACCCAGATTCCGTTGAGCCCCATGCGATGGCTGAGCCACCATGCCACCGGCACCTCGATCAATGCGATGCAGAAGATCGAGATCGAGGTCGGCACCAGCACCGAGCCGCTGGCGCGCATGATTCCCGACAGGGCCGCGCCCATACCGAAGATCACCGTGCTCCACAGCATGATGTGCAGCAGCGTCTGCGCCACCTCGATCACGGGCTCGCTGGTGATGAAGAAGCCCATCAGCGGCCGCGAGAACAGGTAGCCCAGGAGCACCAGCCCGCCGGTCAGCACCACGTTCATCATCAGCGCGGTGCGCGCAATGGCGCCCAGGCGCTGCACCTGGCCGGCGCCGATGGCCTGCGCACCCAGCACCGAGGCGGCGATGGCAATCGAGATGGCCGGGAACTGCACGTAGGCGACGACCTGGTTCACCGCGCCGTAGGCCGCGGTAGCTTCCGAGCCGTAGGCGTTGACGAAGGAGAGCAGGGCGAGCTCGGCCAGCGAGACCACGATCATCTGCACGCCAGTCGGCACGCCGACCTTGAGCACCGCCTTCAGCAGCGCCGGCCGCACGCGCAGGTGCCGCACGAAGCCGGCGTCGGGCGCGAGGGGGCTCTTCTTGCGCCGCAGGTGGAAGGCGAGCCACGTCGTCGCGACCACGAAGGAGATCACCGTGGCCCAGGCGCCGCTGGCCACGCCCATCTGCGGCAGGCCGAACCAGCCGCGGATCAGTGCCGGCGTGATCACCAGCCCCAGCGCGGTGGAGATGATCAACGTATAGAGCGGCGCCACCGTGTCGCCCACGCCGCGCAGCATCGCGGTCGAGAGCAGGAACACGAAGAGGCCCGGCATCGCTATCAGGATGATGCGTGCATAGCGAGTGGCGTCGGCCAGGATGTCTGGCGGCGTGCCCAGCGCGGCCAGCATCGGCTGCGTGAAGGCGCCGCCGAAGACCGCGACGCACAGCCCGAACAGCACGCCCACCGTCAGCGTGGTGCCGGCCACGGCGCGCGCCTTCTCGGGCTCGCGCGCACCCCAGGCCTGGCCGATCAGCACCGAGGCGCCGGCGCCGAGGCCGATGGTGAAGGCGATGAAGAAGAACATCACGGGGAAGAAGCTGGACACCGCCGCCAGCGCGCCCACGCCGATCATCTGGCCCAGGTACACGTTGTTGAGCGTGCCGGAGAGCGACTGCAGGATGTTGCTCAGGAGCATGGGCGCGAGGAAGACGAGGAAGGTCTTCCACAGCGGGCGTGAAGCCATGGCCGCGGCGCGCGGATTGGCCTTCGAGGCGATCTGCGGCGGAGCCGGGTCTGCCACCGTCGTCGGTGGCGCGGCGATCTCGCCGGCGTGTTCCACGTCTTCGGCCTCCATCGGCCGAGCAGGCACGGCGCCGCTCATTGGCCGCTCCACGCCGCTGCCGCCAGCCGCTGCAGGTACGCGCGCACGTCTTCGGGCCATGCAGACACGAGCTCCGCGAAGCGCGCGCCCTCGCCGGCGAACAGTGCGCGCGCCGCCTCCTCGAAGCCCGGCAGATCGCCCGCGATGGCGCTCATGAAGCGGTAGGCGGCTTCGCGCGAGGCGCGCTGCGCGTCGCCGTCGGCATGGACGCGGCGGGCCTCGTCGATCAGCCGGCGCAGCGCCACCGAGGCGCCGCCGGGCTGGCGGCTGAGCCAGTCCCAGTGGCGGGGCAGCAGCGTGACCTCGCGGGCGACCACGCCCAGCTTGGGGCGGCCGACGCCGCGGGTGGCTTGCTCGTCGGCAGCGGGGCCTTCCGAAGCCGCGCGCACGTCTTCGCGCAGGTCGAGATCGAGGCGCTCCCCGGTGCTGTCGTCGAAGACGAAGACCGACTGGGCATCGGTTCGTGCACGCAGCTGGGCGACGACCTCGGCGCGCGGGCCGGCGGCGATGCGCTCGAAGTTGGCAAAGGCGGTGAGGGTGGGCTCGGCAACAGAGGACATGGCGCGAATAATACCCGGGCGAAACACATTTCGCAATCTACCCGGGTGAAAATTTTCGCGCGAGTCACTCTGAACACCACGTGTGGCTCAATACCGATCTGCCGTGAGCTCGGCGGGGTCCGCCGGTGCTCCTTCCTGTTGTGTGCCTGGACTTTGTCAGGCGTTCGCTGGCACCGGTCTCTCAGTGTTCATGCCTTGAAGCAGCCAGAGGTAGCTCAGGCAACAGGCCAGCGCCAGAACCGCGAATACCGCGCGGTAGGCATCGACGACTGGCCAATGCGCTGCCTGGAGCCGGTCCAGAGCCGCGCCGACGCACCACTGGGTGGCGAAGACGCCTGCGAACAGCAGCAGGTTGAATGCCGAGATGGCGCGTCCGGCCTCGTGCGCGGGAAAGGCCATGCCGACGGCAGGATGCGTGAGCGCCAGAACACTCGACAGCGCGCAGTAGACGGCAAACGCCTCCCAGCCTGCGCGCGGCCCGAGCCAGGCGATGGCCACAAGCGCGATGAAGCCGAAGGGCAAGCCGCGCAGGATGATGCGCTCCGCACTCAGCCCCGCCCGATGCAGACGGGGGGTGGCCAACCCCCAGAACCAGAACACGAAGAGCATCGTCAGGTTCATCGCGAACAGGCCGCGCGCGGCGTCTGCGGCGGAGTAGCCGGCCACCGCAGTCATCCAGGGGCCCGCCCACAAGGTCTGGACCGCCACCAGGACGCCGTAGTTGACGAACCCGACCCACGCCATGCGGCGGAAGTAGCGATTCGCGAAGATGGGCGCGTAGCTCGCGAACAGGCTGCCGCGCCGCGTGGATGCCGGCGGGGTGGGCATGGCCGGCACTTGCCATGCGGTTCCCAGCACCGTCAGCGCGAAGAAGAGCGCGAGCACCAGGAACAGCGAGCGCCAGCCGTAGAGCGGCAGGGCCCATTGCACCGGCAGCGTGGCGCTCAGCAGACCCAGGGATCCCACCATCAGCATCCATGCATTGGCGCTTTGTTGCTGGCTGCCGTGCAACCACAGGCGTGCGCCGGTGAGCGGCGCGATCAGGCACGCGCTCACGCCCACGCCGCAGATGAAGCGCGCCAGCAGCAAGGACACGAAGCCATCCGCCATCGCAAAGGCGATGCAGCTGAGCGCTGCCGCCGCCAGGGAGAAGCTCAACACGCGGCGAGGGCCGAAGCGGTCGAGCCAGTTGCCCAACGGCAACTGCAGCATCGCGAAGCCCAGGAAGTAGGCGCCGCCGAGCAGCCCGAGCTGGCTCGACGAGAGCGCGAACTCCTGGGTCAGTGCGGGCGCCAGTGTCGCCGTCACGCCGCGCACCAATGACGAGAGGAAATAGCCCAGTGCAAAGACGGCGAAGACGACAAGCGCCCGGCCGCTGGTCATTGGCGTCATCTGTCCTCAGCTCCAGAAGGTCAGCGGCTGGGCATCGCCACGGAAGCCGAGAAACGAAGACAGGGTCAGCCGGTCGGAGCCGGCGCCAGGCGCCACGGCGTGCAGCTTGCGCGCATTGAAGAGAATCAGGTCGCCCAGTTGCGGCTTCACGACGATGTCGGGCGGGCCCAGCGGCTCGATGTCCATGCCGTACTTGTCGCCGCGTCGACGCAGGAATTCCGCATCGGTGATCTCGTCGCGCCACATCATGAGCTCGCCGCCGTGCTGCGGCACATTGACGTAGATGTTGACCGCCATCTGCATCAGCAGGTCGTTGGCCTCGGGGGCATGGGGTGCCAGCCGCGCGAAGAGGTCGTGGTGCGCCAGCAGCGGTGCGCCGGGCCGCATGTTGCGTGACAGACCGACGAACATCTTGCGCCCGACAGGCTCTGAAGACTTGCGCCCGAGGGCCAGAGCTCGTCGACGACGCATCGAAAGACGTCGATGGGGCACTGGTAGGGCGCGCATGCATTGCGCAGGAGGCGGATGTTGGGAAGCGCGGTGGCGAAGTACTGGTCGATGACCTCGCGGTTGCCGCCGGTCTCGAAGAAGGACATGCCGATACGACCGACGGCCGGCGCATTGAGGTAG
The DNA here is from genome assembly GCF_051400855.1 of Variovorax stachyos. Taxonomy (NCBI): domain Bacteria; kingdom Pseudomonadati; phylum Pseudomonadota; class Betaproteobacteria; order Burkholderiales; family Comamonadaceae; genus Variovorax; species Variovorax stachyos. The sequence goes on from NZ_JBLFFN010000003.1 coordinate 5,500, forward strand.
TCGTCATATCCGTGGCGCAGCAGGCCGCGCGCGATCAGGTGGCACACGCCGGCCGAGATGAAGCCGGGTATGCGCACGATCAGTGCTTCGCGGCGCGTCAGGGCCTGCAGGGCCTCGTGGCTCAGCCCACCGGAGAGCGTGAGCAGATCGCGGGGCTTTTCTTCGGTAATGTTGGACATGGGGCTTCAACTCCAGAAACTCAGGGGATTGGATTCGCCGCGGTAGCCGACGAAACAGGACAACGCCAAGCGGCTGCGCCCGGTGCCTGGCGAAACGGCATGCATCTTTCGGGAGTTGAAGATCAGGAGGTCGCCCGGCGCCGGCCGCACCCTGACATCCGGCGGGCCCAGTCGATCAATGGGAATGCCGTAGTTCTCGCCCCGCATCTTGTTGAAGGTTGCGGGCGCAATCTCTTTCTTCCACATCAGCAGCGCGCCACCGGCACCAGGCATCTGCATGTAGATGTTGGCGCCGAACTGGGCACTCAGGCTGGTGGCCTCGGGCTGTCCCGGGGCGTCTTCCGCGAAGATGTCGTGGTGTGCCAGGAAGGTGGTGCCGGGCTCCACGCTGCGCGAGAGGCCGACGAACATCTTGCGGCCGCCCAGCGACTGCAGGCGCGCGCCATGCGGCCAGATTTCATCGAGCGTGCAGCGCAAGGTGTCGATCGGCGAGCAGAAGGGCGCGCAGGCGCGCCTGAAGTCGGAAAGATGCTGTGACGCCGAGGCGAAGTAGCTGTCGATGAGCTCGGGCTTGCCTTCGGTCTCGTAATACGCCATGCCGATGCGCCGTACGCTCGGCACGTTCAGGTAGGACGAATAGCCCAGGTGCTCGGCACGCTGCGCCAGCAGCGCGCAGGTGCTGGGGTCGACGAAGCCGCGTATGTGCAGCACCATTGCCGCGCCGCTGGCGAGCGCGACGAGGGCCTGGGCGCTGAGCTCGCCGCGTGTCGCCGCCAGGACGAGCTTCGACTCATGCTCATCATCGATGAACGTGTCCATGTATGAGGTCTCCCTGATTTGCCGTGATGTTGCGAGGCCGCGAAGACTGCTGCCTCGAGTGCGCTGAAGGCCGGCAGTTTGCGCTCGTCAACCCTGATTGAGAATGCGCACCTCAGGCATGACACTGAGGAATAAATTTCTGCAATAGGGAGGACTGGAATGCTGGGAATGGAGTGGCTTCTGACATTCACCGAGACCGTCAAGCACGGCTCGTTCGCCGCCGCGGCGCGAGAGCTCGGGACCACGCCCTCGACGGTCGCCAAGGCCGTGGGCCGGCTCGAATCGACGCTGCGGCTGCGGCTTTTTCATCGCACTACGCGGCGCGTGACGCTGACCTCCGATGGCGAGCGGCTGTTCGACCGCTGCCAGCGGGTCATCGCCGAGCTCGAAGAGCTTCAGGCCGAGGCCTTGGGCACGCACACCAAGCCCTGCGGAACCTTGCGGGTCGACCTGCCCGTGGTGTTCGGTCGCGAGCGCGTGATGCCCGCGATCGTCCAGCTCGCGGCCAAGCACCCTGAACTGCGGCTGGATGTGCGGCTGTCGGATGCCTTTGTCGATCTGGTGGAGGAGGGCGTGGACCTGGCGATCCGCATCGGCGCCATGTCGGACTCGCGCCTGGTAGCGCGGCGCATCGCGAGCCAGGACTGGGTCTTGTGCGCCGCGCCGGCCTATCTGGATGCCCAGGGCCGCCCCGAGGATGTGTCGGCCCTGGCCGGACACCGGGCCATCCTGTTTCGCATGCCGACCAGCGGCCGCGATCAGGTCTGGCACTTTCGCGAAGGGCGGCGCCAGCGCGACTTCCGCGCCGTGGCCCAGTTCCGGTTTTCCGATGGAGAGGCCATGGCCCAGGCTGCCGAGCTGGGGCTGGGCATCGCGCAACTGCCCGACTACATGGTGAACCGCCAGTTGGCTGCCGGCACCTTGATCGAGCTGCTGCCGAACTGCCGGCCTCCCAGCACGCCGATTCACGCGGTGATGCCGGCCAACCGGATGGTGCCGGCACGGGTGCGGGCCATCCTGGATGCATTGACGCCGCTGGCGTCTGCGTCGGCGCAGCGCCGCGTCGCGTAGCGGCCAGCAAGGCGCCTGAAGACGCATCGCGCACACAAGAGCTGTTGCAATGTGCACGGGTCCTCAGGCGAGGCGATCCGCGCCCTATGGCAAACTTGCCCGCTTCGTTTTTCTCTTCTTCTCGCCACCCGCGGGCGCCCGCGCGGCTTCCGTAGCGAACTTCCCCCAGACATGCAGAAAATCATTCGCCAGCTCGCCGCCGAAATCAAGGTCGGCGAGCACCAGGTGAAGGCCGCCGTCGATCTGCTCGACGGCGGCGCCACCGTGCCCTTCATCGCGCGCTACCGCAAGGAAGCCACCGATGGACTCGACGATGTGCAGTTGCGAGAGCTGGAGGCACGCCTCGCCTACCTGCGCGAACTCGAGGAGCGGCGCGCGGCGGTGCTGAAGAGCATCGAGGAGCAGGGCAAGCTCACGCCCGAGTTGCACTCCGCGATCGATGCCGCGCCGACCAAGCAGGAGCTGGAAGACCTGTACCTGCCCTACAAGCCCAAGCGCCGCACCAAGGGGCAGATGGCGCGCGAGGCGGGCATCGAGCCGTTGGCCGACAAGCTCTTCGCCGACCCGACGCTGAACCCGGCCGAGGAGGCCGCGGCCTTCGTCAAGCCCGCGGCCGATGGTCTGGATTTCTCGACCGTGCAGCTCGTGCTCGACGGCGTGCGCGACATCCTCTCGGAGCGCTGGGCCGAGGACGCGGTGCTGGTGCAGCGTCTGCGCGAATGGCTGTGGGCCGAGGGCCTGTTCAAGTCCAGCCTGATGGCGGGCAAGGACGAGAACAACGCCGACGTCGCCAAGTTCCGCGACTACTTCGACTACGACGAGCCTATCGGCCGCGTGCCGTCGCACCGTGCGCTGGCCGTGTTCCGCGGCCGGGCGCTCGACATCCTCGACGCCAAGCTCGTGTTGCCTGTCGAGCCCGAGCCTGGCAAGCCGTCGATCGCCGAAGGCAAGATCGCGCTGCACCTGGGCTGGAGCCATGCAGGCCGCGCGGCCGATGACCTGATCCGCAAGTGCGTGGCCTGGACCTGGCGCGTGAAGCTCTCGCTCTCGACCGAGCGCGACCTGTTCTCGCGGCTGCGCGAGGAGGCCGAGAAGGTCGCCATCAAGGTCTTCGCCGACAACCTGCGCGACCTGCTGCTGGCCGCACCGGCCGGCCCGCGTGTGGTGATGGGCCTGGACCCGGGCATTCGCACCGGCGTGAAGGTCGCGGTGGTCGATGCCACCGGCAAGCTGGTCGACACGGCCACCGTGTTCCCGCACGAACCGCGGCGCGACTGGGAAGGCTCGCTCCACACGCTGGGCAAGCTGTGCGCCAAGCACGGCGTGAACCTGATCGCCATCGGCAACGGCACCGCCAGCCGCGAGACCGACAAGCTGGCGGCGGACCTGATCAAGCTGCTCGCGAAGATGGCCGAGCAGGCCGGCGCGCCGCCGCTCGCGGTCGACAAGGTGGTGGTGAGCGAGGCGGGTGCCTCCGTCTATTCCGCCAGCGAGTTTGCATCGCAGGAAATGCCTGACGTCGACGTCAGCCTTCGTGGCGCGGCCAGCATCGCGCGGCGCCTGCAGGATCCGCTGGCCGAGCTGGTGAAGATCGATCCCAAATCCATTGGCGTCGGCCAGTACCAGCACGACGTGAACCAGAGCGAGCTGGCGCGTACCTTGAATGCCGTGGTCGAAGATTGCGTGAACTCCGTGGGGGTGGACCTCAACACCGCGAGCGTGCCGCTCCTGTCGCGCGTCTCCGGCCTGTCCGCGGGCGTCGCCAAGGCCGTGGTGCGCTGGCGCGAGGCCAATGGCGCCTTCGCCACGCGCAAGCAGTTGCTCGAAGTCACGGGCTTCGGCGGCAAGACCTTCGAGCAGAGCGCGGGCTTCCTGCGCATCCGCGGCGGCACCAATCCGCTGGACATGACGGGCGTGCACCCCGAGACCTACCCGGTGGTCGAGCAGATGATCGAGAAGACGGGCAAGCCCATCGATGCGCTGATGGGCCGTGCCGAGATGCTCAAGACCCTCAGGCCCGAGCTCTTCGCCAACGAGAAGTTCGGCGTCATCACGGTGAAGGACATCCTCGGCGAGCTCGAGAAGCCGGGCCGCGATCCGCGTCCGGACTTCAAGGTCGCGCGCTTCAACGACGGCGTCGAGGACATCAAGGACCTGGTGGAGGGCATGGTGCTCGAGGGCACGGTGAGCAACGTGGCCCAGTTCGGCGCCTTCGTCGACCTGGGCGTGCACCAGGACGGCCTCGTGCACGTGAGCCAGCTCTCGCACAAGTTCGTCAACGACGCGCGCGAGGTGGTGAAGACCGGCGATATCGTGAAGGTCAAGGTGATGGAAGTGGACGTGGTGCGCAAGCGCATCGGGCTTTCGATGAAGCTGGACGCGGCGCCCGGCCGCCGCGACGGCCCGCGCGAGAACCGCTTCGAAGGCGCCGGGCGCGGACAGCAGGGCCCGCGCCGCGACAACTCGCCGCAGCCCGCCGGCCAGATGGCCAGCGCCTTCGCCAAGCTGCAGGGCCTGCGCAAGCCCTAGGAACGCAATGGGAAGCCCGCAACCTGACCTTCGCCCGCTGGTCGACCGCGCCGATGTACTGCCGGCGCGAAGCGCTGCGGCGGCCGGCAGCCGCGACCTGCACGCGGACTACCTGAAGGCCGCCGCCATCGTCGGCGTGGTCTGCATCCACGCGGGCCTGCCCTTCGAGGACGTGTACCGCTTCGGCGTGCCCGTGTTCATCGGGTTGTGGGCCTACTACCTCGAAAAGGCCCTGACGCGCCGCGGGCCCGAGACGCACCTGGCCTACCTGGGCCAGCGCCTGGTGGAGCTGGGCGTGGCCTACATCGCCTGGACACTGCTCTACATCGAGAAGTTCTACGACGGCCGCTGGGACGCCACCCCGCTGCACACCATCGTCGGCGGGTGGTTCGGAGGCTACGGCTGGTCGGGGCAGTACTACTTCGTGATCCTGTTCCAGCTCACGCTGCTCTTTCCGCTGTTGCGGCGTTGGGTGGCCGAGGCGCCGACCCTGCCGGTGATCGCGGCCGGCGTGGCGCTGAACGTGGTCGCGGGCTACTGGCTCTTCGAGAACCGGTGGATCTCGGCGGTCGGCGACCGGCTCTTCATCTACTGGATTCCCTATGTGGCGATGGGCATCGCGCTCGCTCGCGGCGAGTTCGGCCGCAAGCCGGGCCTTGGCATCGTCGCCGTGCTGCTGCTGCTCGCGGCGCCCATCGAGAGCCGGCTGTTCGCCGAGCACTCGGCATACCTGGCCCTGACCGTAACCCTCGCCTCCCTGCTGCTGCTGATGAGTGCCGTCGCGGCCGACCGCGCGCCGCCGCGGCGGCCTGGTGTGCTGGGCAGGGTGGTCGCTTTCATCGGCAGGAACACCTTCGCGATCTACGTGGCCAACGTCGCGATGCTGGAGGTCAGCAGGAGCACGGGCTTCACGGCATTCGCCGTGTCCCATGCGGGAGCCTGGGGCCTGGTCGTCGTGGTAGCGGCAACGATGCTCGGCGGCCTCGTCATCGGCTGGCTGCTGCAGGTGCTTGGCCTCGGGGTGCTCGTCGGCAAGCGATGAAGGCCCTGCGCATCTACGCGGGCCCGGCGGCGCGCGGGCACATTGCCGCGAACGGGCTGGCGCCGCAGGATGTGCGCACCGTCCCGGGCGCGGCTGGCGGGCCGAAGGGGCTGATCCTCGGGCCCATCGACCGCTTCCTGTTCGGCCAGTGGCTGCCGCAGAGTACGCAGCCGGTGGACCTGGTCGGCGCCTCCATCGGCGCGTGGCGGCTTGCCAGCGCGTGCCTGAGCGATCCGAAGACGGCCTTCGAGCAATTCGAGCAGGGCTACATCCAACAGCATTTCGAAGTGCCGGCCGGTCAGAAGCGCATGAGCGCACGGCAGGTCAGCGCGAAGTTCAGCGAGGGGCTGCGCGACTTCTATGGCGGCCGTACGCGCGAGGTGCTCGCGCATTCGCGCTACCGGCTGCATGTGATCACTGCGCGCGGGCGCCACATCCTCGGCCGCGAGGGCAGGGCGCGCACCCCGGCCGGCTATCTCGGCGCCTTCATCACCAACAGCGTGCACCGCAAGGGCCTGGGGGCGTGGCTGGAGCGCGTGGTCTTCTCCAGTCCGGGTGCGGCGCTGCCCTTTGGCACGCAGGACTTCCGCACCCGCCAGGTCGCGCTGGACGAGGCCAACTTCGAGCTCGCGCTGCAGGCCTCGTGCTCGATTCCCTTCATGCTCGAGGCGGTGCACGACATCCCGGGGGCGCCGCCGGGCGCCTACTGGGATGGTGGCATCACGGACTACCACCTGCACCTGAACTACGGCAATGCCGACGGCGTGGTGCTGTACCCGCATTTCCAGAAGGCGGTGGTGCCGGGCTGGCTGGACAAGGGGCTCAAGTGGCGGCACAAGCCCACCCGCTTTCTGGAGCGCACGGTGGTGCTCGCGCCGGATTCGGAGTGGGTGCGCAAGCTGCCCAACGCCAAGCTTCCCGACCGCAACGACTTCCTGCGCTACGCCAACGATTCGCCGGCGCGCATCAAGGCCTGGGGCACGGCAGCGCAGGAAGCGCGCCGACTCGCGGACGAATTGGCCGAGTGGCTGCACCGCGGCAGCCCGGTCGCGGACGTGCAGGCGCTCTGAGCCGCGGAGTGCCGCGCGGCGGCTACAGTCGGGCATCCACTTCAAACCACGGGGAAGCACGACACCATGAACGCAACACGAATCATCGGCCTCATCCTGATCGTCGCAGGCATCGCCGCCATCGGCCTCGGCGGCTTCAGCTTCACCAAGGAAACGCACCAGGCCAAGATCGGCCCGATCGAGCTGTCGGTGAAGGAGAAGGAAACCATCAACTTCCCGACCTGGGCCGGCGTGGCCGCGATCGTGGTCGGCGGCGCGCTCGTGGTGTTCGGCGGCAGGAAGGGCTGAGGACCCGCGCGAATGGGTGCCGCAGGACACGCGGCGGCGGGCAAACCCTGAGGAAGCCGGCCGGCGCCACCTCCCAGAATGGCCGCTCCACCGGAGAGCCTCATGCCAACTCGACCCTTGTCCCGCCGGGCCTTCCACCTCTCAGCCGCCGCGGCCGCAGTGTCGATTGCGGCACCCGGCTTCGCGCAAGCCACCTGGCCCGGCAAGCCGATCCGCATCATCGTGCCGTACACCCCGGGCGGCTTCACCGACCAGATGGCGCGCCTGGTTCAGCCTGGGCTTACTGCGCGGCTGGGGCAGCCGGTGCTCATCGACAACAAGCCCGGCGCCAACAGCCTGATCGGCGTCGATGCACTGGCCAAGTCGGCGCCCGACGGCAGCACCTTCGGCGTGGTGATTGCGGCCTACGCGGCCAACACCACGCTCTACCCCAAGCTGCCCTACGACCCCAGGAAGGACCTCGCCGGCGTCTCGCTGCTGGGTATCTCGCCACTGCTCGCGGCGGTGAACAACGACGCGCCCTTCAAGACCGCGAAGGAGCTGATCGACTATGCGCGGGCGAATCCGGGCAAGGTCAGCTTCGGCTCCTCCGGCAACGGCTCGGCCGCGCACCTGACCACCGAGCTGTGGAAGTCGCTGACGAAAACCTACATGATCCACATCCCGTACCGGGGCGCGGTGCCGGCACTGACCGACTTGATGGGCGGGCAGATCCAGCTCTTCTTCGACGCGCCGACCGGGCTCATCAACCAGGGCAAGGCCGGCAAGGTGCGCCTGATCGGCGTGGCCAGCGACCGCCGGCTGCCGGCCGTGCCCGAGGTGCCCACCTTCATCGAGCAGGGCTTCGCCGGCTTCACGGGCAGCACATGGGCCGGCGTGCTGGCGCCGGCGGGCACGCCGCGCGAGATCGTCAAGCGCATGTCGGACGAGGTGGCCCGGATCATCAAGAGCGACGAGACCCGCGCGAAGCTCGACGCGATGGGCACCTTCCCCGCCGGCAGCACGCCGGAGGAGTTCGATGCCTTCATCGCGGCCGAGACCGAGAAGTGGGGCAAGGTCATCCGCACGGCGGGCGTGAAGGCCGAGTGAGCGGGGGAGGGCGCGCGCTCGATGCCTGGGGCTACAGGCGCGTCGTCAGGCGCCGGTGATCCAGGGCACCACCGCGGCTGCGACGGCGGCGTGCGCCGCATTGCGATCGGCCATCGAGGCCTTCGTTTCCGTCAGGTAGACCGACAGCAGGATGGGCGCGCGTCCCGGCGGGCGCAGGATCGCGACGTCGTTGGTGGCCCCGTTCTCGCCGGTGCCGGTCTTGTCGCCCACCTTCCAGTCCGCCGGCAGGCCGGCGCGGATGCGCTGGCCGCCGGTCTTGTTGTCGTCCAGCCATTGCAGCAACTGGGCGCGCGAGGCGGGCGAGAGCGCACTGCCCAAGAGAATCTTTTGCATGCTGTCGACCATCGCGGCCGGCGTGGTGGTGTCGCGCGGATCACCGGCGCGGGCTTCGTTGAGCGCTGTCTCGATGCGGTCCAGCCGCGTGTGCGCATCGCCCAGCGATCGCATGAAGGTAGTAAGGCCGGCAGGTCCGCCGAAGCTCGCGAGCATCAGGTTGCCCGCCGTGTTGTCGCTCAGCGTGACCGCGGCCTCGCACAGCTGGGCCATGGTCATGCCGTCGGTGCCGGCGTGCTTCTCGGTGGCCGGCGAATAGGTCACGAGTTCGTCGCGCGAGTAGGCCACACGGCGGTCCAGCCTCTCCTTGCCCTGGTCCACCCGTGCCAGCACCAGCGCCGCGGCCAGAAACTTGAAGGTGCTGCACAGCGCGAAGCGCTCGTCCTGGCGATGCCCGGCGCGCCGGCCGTTCGCGGTGTCGAGCACGGAAACGCCGAGACGTCCTCCGGTCTTCTTCTCGATGTCGGCGACCTGCTGCGCGAGGCCGCCCTTGCGGCCGTCGGCGTGGATGTCGAAGGAAACGGCGGCCAGCGGAAGAAGAAGGGCGCCTGCGAATTGACGTCGTTGAATCATGGGGATGCGTGCTCCTGAAAAGCAGCGACTTTCCGCCAACCAAGGCGCCAGCGCAAACGATAGTATTTGCTGTCTCGCACAAGAAAATCTTATGGCTCGCACCCATCTTCCTCTCAACGCACTGCGCGCCTTCGAATCCTCGGCGCGCCACCTGAGCTTTACGCTGGCGGCGGCCGAGCTGAACGTGACGCAGGCCGCTGTCAGCCAGCAGGTGCGCGGCCTCGAGGCACGGCTGGGCGTGGCGCTGTTCCGCCGCCTGCCGCGCGGGCTGGCACTCAGCGACGAGGGCCACGCGCTGCTGCCGGTATTGGCCGAGTCCTTCGGCCGCATGGAGGCGGTGGTCCAGCAGTTCGACAACGGCCACTTCTTCGAGGTGCTGACCGTCGGGGTGGTGGGCACCTTCGCCGTGGGTTGGCTGCTGCCTCGGCTGAAGCTGTTTCAGCAAAGCTGCCCCTTCGTCGACCTGAGGCTGATGACGCACAACAATGTGGTCGACCTCGCGGGCGAGGGGCTGGACTATGCGATCCGCTTCGGCGATGGGAACTGGCCGGGGCTGAGAGCCGAGCACCTGATGGAGGCGCCGCTGTCGGTGCTGTGCGCGCCGGCTGTCGCAGCGCGCATCGCCCGCCCGCGAGACCTGGCGCAGCAGACATTGCTGCGTTCCTACCGCGCCGAGGACTGGCCCGCCTGGTTCGCGGCGGCCGGCGCGGCCTGCCCGGCGATCCGCGGGCCGGTGTTCGATTCCTCGCGGCTGATGGTGGAAGCCGCGATGCAGGGTGCCGGCGTGGCACTCGCGCCTGCCGCCATGTTCGAACGCGAACTCGACGAAAGCCGGCTCGTGCGGCCACTTTCGACCGAGGTGATGACGGGCAGCTACTGGCTCGTGCGGCTCAAGTCGAAAAGGCCCAGCGCCGCGATGGAGGCCTTCCGCCGCTGGCTGGCCGACTACATCGAGGCTTCGAGCATCACCCGGTAGTCCTCGCGGCTCGCCAGCCGCGGGTTGGTCTTGTGGCAGTGATCGGCCATCGCGCCGTCGATGATCTGCTCGAACATCGCGTCCGTCACGCCCACTTCGGCGAGTCCCTTCGGCAAGGCCAGGCGGGCGTTCATGTCGCGGATTGCCACGGACAGGTCGCCGGGCGAGTCGAGGTTCATGGCCTGCGCCATGCGTTGCAGGCGCTGCTCCTTCTGCACCGACTCAGCTCCTGCGTTGAAGCGGATCACGGCCGGCAGGAAGAGGGCGTTGAGCGTGCCGTGGTGCAGGCGCGGGTCGATGCCGCCCAGGCTGTGGCTCAGCGAGTGCACGCAGCCCAGTCCCTTCTGGAAGGCCATGGCGCCCTGCATCGACGCGCTCATCAGGTTGAGGCGCGCCTCGCGGTCGCTGCCGTCCTTGGTGGCGCGCTCGATGTAGTTCCAGGCGCGCCGCAGCCCTTCGAGTGCGATGCCGTCGGCCGGCGGGTTGAAGGCGGCCGACATGAAGGTCTCCATGCAGTGCGCGATGGCGTCCATGCCGGTGGCGGCCGTGAGCCGCGGCGGCAGGCCCAGCGTGAGCTCGGGGTCGCAGATCGCGGCCTTGGGCATCAGGAACCAGCTGTGGAAGCCGAGCTTGCGGTGGTCGTCAACGATCACGATGGCGCCGCGCGCCACCTCGCTGCCGGTGCCGCTGGTGGTGGGCACCGCGACCAGGGGCGCCACGCGCTCGGTGATCTTCGGCGAGCCGCCTTCGATGGTGGCGTAGGTCTTGAGCGCCCCCTCGTGCGTGGCCGCGATCGCCACGCCCTTGGCGCAGTCGATGGCCGAGCCGCCGCCGACGGCGACCAGGCCGTCGCAGCGCTCGTCGCGGTAGATCGCGGCGGCGGCGCGCACGGCAGCCTCGGTGGGGTTGGAGGGGGTCTGGTCGAACACCGCTGCGGGGAGGTCGCCGAGCGCGTCCAGCGCCTTCTGCAGGATGCCGGCGGCACGCACGCCGGCATCGGTGACGATCAGCGGCCGGGCGATGCCGATGCGGTCGCATTCGCTGCGCAACAGCTGGATGGCGCCGAAGTCGAACTGGATCTGGGTGAGGTATTGAATGAGGGCCATGGGGCGTGTGGGGGTGGAGGCTACGATTCGGGCCTTCCAATTTAACAAGTGCCGCCCGTCTTGCCCATGACCCAAACCCTCCCACCGCCGCTCACCGCCAAGATGGCGGGGGTGGTCGAGCGCATGGCACGCGCGCACCAGGCGCCGTACTACACGCTCACGCCATCCGAGGCCAAGGCCGCGTACGAGAAGGGCGCCGGCGTGCTCGAGGTGCCCAAGCCGCAGCTGGAGCGCGTGGAGGACTTCGCGATTCCCGCGCGCGACGGGCATCCGCTGCGGGCCCGGCTCTATGCCCCCTCGCGCGCCGTGCTGCCGGTGCTGCTGTTCTTCCACGGCGGCGGCTTCACCGTCGGCAGCATCGCCACCCACGACACGCTGTGCCGCGTGCTGAGCGAGAAAAGCGGCTGCGCCGTCGTGTCGTTGGACTACCGCCTGGCGCCCGAGCACAAGTTTCCGACCGCCTCGAACGATGCGTGGGATGCCGTGCAGTTCGTTGCGCAGAGCGCGGCCGAACTCCGCCTGGACGGCACCCGCCTGGCGCTGGGCGGCGACAGCGCGGGCGGCACGTTGGCGGCCGTGTGCGCCATCCAGGCGCGCGACGCGGGCCTGCCTGTGGCCTTGCAGATGCTTTTCTACCCGGGCACCACCGCGCACCAGGACACGCCCTCGCACCGCCGCTTCGCCGATGGCCCGTTGCTGGGAGAGCAGCTCATCACCTGGTTCTTCGCGCAGTACCTCAACCGCCCGGCCGAGCGGGACGACTGGCGCTTCGCCCCGCTCAACGCCGAAGACGTGGAAGACGTGGCGCCGGCCTGGATCGGCCTGGCCGAGTGCGACCCGGTGGTGGACGAGGGCATCGCCTATGCCGACAAGCTGCGTGCCGCGGGCGTGCCGGTGGCGCTGGAGATCTACCGCGGCGTGATCCACGAATTCGTCAAAATGGGCCGTGCCATACCCGAAGCGCTGCAGGCCCAGGCCGATGCGGCGCGTGCTCTGAAGGAAGCCTTGCAACCATGACCGAGAACACCCGCCGATCCGACTACCGCTTCTTCCACCGCCTGCGCGTGCGCTGGGCCGAGGTGGACATGCAGAAGATCGTCTTCAACGCGCACTACCTGATGTACTTCGACACCGCGATCGCCGACTACTGGCGCGCGCTGGCGCTGCCTTACGAGGAAGCCATGCACGCGCTGGGCGGCGACCTCTACGTGCGCAAGGCCACTGTCGACTTCCAGGCTTCGGCGCGGGTGGACGACGTGCTGGACGTCGCCATGAAGTGCGTGCGCGTGGGCAACTCCTCCATCGTCTTCCACGGCGGGCTGTTCCGCGGCGACGACTTCCTGGTCGGGTGCGAGCTGGTCTACGTGTTCGCCGATCCGGCTACCCAGACCTCGAAGCCGGTGCCGGCGTTGCTGCGCGAGATCTTTACGGCCTACGAATCCGGTGAAGCCCTCGCCGAAGTCCGCACCGGCACCTGGGCCGAACTCGGCGAAGGCGCGGGTGCGGTGCGCCGCAGCGTCTTCATCGAGGAGCAGCGCATTCCCAAGGAACTGGAGTGGGACGAGCACGACGAGAGCGCCATCCACGCGGTGGCGCGCAACCGGCTGGGCCAGGTGATCGCGACCGGGCGGCTGGTGCCGGGTGCGCCGGGCCAGGGCCGCGTCGGCCGGATGGCGGTGCACCGCGTGCTGCGCGGCGGCGGCCATGGCGCGGCGGTGCTGCGCGCGCTCGAAGAGGCGGCCAAGGCGCGCGGCGACCGCGAGGTAACGCTGCATGCGCAGCGCAGCGCCGAGGCCTTCTACACGCGCCTGGGCTACTTGCCGCACGGCGAACCGTTCGAGGAAGCGGGCATCGCGCACATCGAGATGCGGCGCGCGCTCTGAGGCACTTCCTAGGCCAGCACTTCCTGAATCCGAGCGTGAAGGCGGGGAAGGTCGCGGTGGATCGTCCTCCAGACAATCTCGAGATCCACCTTGAAGTAGCCGTGCGCTACGGCATTGCGCATCTGGCAGGCAAATGCCAAGGGCAATTCGGGATGAGCCACCGCGAATTCCGGGTGGTGCACCTCGATGTTGTGACTAGCCTCGCCAATGATCTCGAGATTTCGGATCACTCCGTCCTGTACCAATTGGTTGTTCAGGAACATCGTTTCGTCCATTTCCCGCGTGTAGCGGGCGATCCGCTCGATGGCCTCGACGATGTGTGCCAGATAGTCAGCAACGCGCTGCTGGTCCCGGCTCATATGGGACGCGCCTGCGCGAGCACGATGGCTCGAAACTTATCCGGCAAGGCATTGGGTGTCAGCACATCCACCGGCACGCCAAGCAGCTCGCCGAGTTCGTGACGGATCGCGCCGATGTCGAACAGCGTCGTTTCCGAGGTCGGGTCGATGAGGATATCCAGATCGCTGCTGTCCGTGTCCTGGCCATTCAGGACCGAGCCGAACACGCGCGCATTCCCAGCCCGATGAGATTCGACGACGCGGCGAATCGCGGCACGGTTGGCGTGCAAGGCTTCTGATGGCTTCATGATGTTCACCCACAACGGAATTCGATGATAGAGCAGCGCGCGCGAGGTGGTAGCCTTTCCGCCGCATGAACCTCCGCCTCAAGATCGTAGCCCTTGCCGTTGCGCCGCTGCTGGTCGCATTGGTGCTGGTGGCACTGGCGGTGCGCCACCAGGAGCGCGACCTGGCGACGCGCGAGCGCGCGCTGATCGAAGAGACGTACATGAACCAGCGCCGCAACGAGCTGCGCAGCTACGTGGCGCTGGCGGTCAGCGTGGTGCAGCCGCTGTACGACACGGGCCGGGACGACGAAGCCACGCGCACCGAGGCGCTGCGCCGGCTGGCCGCGCTCGACTACGGCAATGACGGCTATTTCTTCGTCTACGACCTCGAGGGGCGCTCGCTGATGCACTCGCGCCAGCCCGAGCTGGTGGACCAGAACCTGTGGGAAATGCGCGACTCGCGTGGGCGCTTCACCATCCAGGCGCTGATCGCACGGGCCCGCGATGGCGGCGGCTTCGTCGAGTACGAGTGGCGCAAGCCCTCGAGCTCGCAGACCGCGCCCAAGCTGGGCTACGTGACCGCGCTGCCGCGCTGGAACTGGATGGTCGGCACCGGCCTGTACCTGGACGACATCCAGGCGGCCATGCAGACGCTGGACCGGCAGATGAATCTCAACGTCGCGACCACCATGCTGTGGATCGCGGCCATCGCGGCGCTGTGCCTTGCGGCGGTGAGCGCCGGCGGGCTGCTGCTCAACCTCAGCGAGCATCGGGTGGCCGAGGCCAAGCTGCGCCTGCTGGCGCGCCAGGTGGTGCAGTCGCAGGAGGAGGAGCGCGGCCGGCTCGCGCGCGAGCTGCACGACGGCACCAGCCAGACGCTGGTGTCGACCAAGCTGCTGGTGGAGTCCGCCGTGGAGATGCTGGGGAGCACGCATCAGCCTGCGCCGGCGGTGCTGGGCAAGGCGCTGGTGCGGCTCAACGCATGCCTTGCCGAAGTGCGGCGCATTTCTCACCGGCTGCGGCCGGCGCTGCTGGACCAGCTGGGCCTGCCGGCTGCGCTGGAGCGGCTGGGCGCGGAGTTCGGCGAGGAAGGCGACGTGGCCGCCGTGGTCGCGGTGCAGGGCGCACCACGCGAGCTGCCGGAGGAGGTCAAGACTGCGCTGTTCCGCGTGACCCAGGAGGCGCTGACCAATGTGCGCAAACACGCACGGGCGCGGCAGGTGCGCATCGCCCTGTTCTTCGAGCGGCGCGGCGTGCGGCTGGAGGTGAACGACGATGGAGTCGGCTTCGACCTGGCCGCCACGCAGCTCGACCCGCAACGGGGCATCGGCTTGCGCAACATGCGCGAGCGCATCGTGGCCATCGGCGGGCGGCTCGACCTGCACTCGGGCAGCAAGGGGACGGCCATCGTCGCCTTCGTCCCCGCGAAGAGCCTGGAAGCGGCATGACAACGACACAGCCGATCCGCGTGTTTTTGGTCGACGACCATCCGCTGGTGCGCGACGGCCTGCATGCGCGTCTCGATCCGCTGCCCGGCATCGAGATCGTCGGCGAGGCCGGCAGCGCCGAGGAGGCGCTGGAAGCGATCGAGCGCCTGCAGCCCCAGCTGGTGCTGGCCGACGTCGGCATGAAGGACATGAACGGCATCGAGCTGGCCGCGCGGCTGCAGGCGCTCGCGCCCGCGGTGCGCGTGGTAATGCTGAGCATGTACGACAACCCCGAGTACGTGCAGCAGGCGCTGTCGGCCGGCGCGCGCGGCTACGTGCTCAAGGATGCGCCGGCAGCCGAGATCGTGGCGGCCATCGAGGCAGCAGCGGCGGGCGGGACCTTCCTGAGTCCGGCGGTGTCGCAGCGGCTGTTCCGCAACCAGGCGCCGCGGCCGCTGCTCACGCCGCGCGAGAGCGAGATCCTGTCGGCGCTGGGGCGTGGGGAATCGAGCAAGCAGATCGCGCGCGACCTCGGCCTGAGCGTGCGTACGGTGGAGGCGCACCGGCAGAGCATCAAGCGGCGGCTCGGTATCGAGGGGCAGGCGGAGCTGATCAAGTACGCGGTGGAGCATGCGCGCGAGTTCGGCTCGCGCTGAGAAGAGATAGGGGTTATCCCTTAGGCAACACCACGCGCCCCGCCCGCGCGGTGCGACGGATGCCAGCCACCCGGTGAATCGGGACACTCGCCCGGGTTCAACCTCTGGAGACATCCGCATGCACAGCATCCGCCGCCACCTGGTGTGGCTTGCCGTGGCCGTGGCCGGCGCCTTTTCGCTGGGGACCGTGGCCCTGGCCCGAGGCGAGGCCATCAGTGCCCTGTGGGTCGTGGTCGCAGCGATCTGCTGCTACCTGATCGCCTACCGCTACTACAGCCTCTTCATCGCCGACAGAGTGCTGGGGCTCGACGGCAAGCGCATGACGCCCGCCCACCGTCACAACGACGGGCTGGACTACGTGCCCACCGACAAGAACGTGCTCTTCGGCCACCATTTCGCGGCCATTGCCGGGGCCGGTCCGCTGGTGGGGCCGGTGCTGGCGGCGCAGATGGGCTACCTGCCGGGGCTGCTGTGGATCGTGGCCGGCGTGGTCTTCGCCGGCGCGGTGCAGGACTTCATCGTGCTCTTCATCTCGACGCGACGCGACGGGCGCTCGCTGGGCGACCTGGTCAAGCAGGAGATGGGCACCGTGCCGGGGCTGATCGCGCTGTTCGGCACCTTCATGATCATGATCATCATCCTCGCGGTGCTGGCGCTGATCGTGGTGAAGGCGCTGGCCGAATCGCCCTGGGGCACCTTCACGGTGGCGGCGACGATTCCTGTCGCGGTCTTCATGGGCGTGTACCTGCGCTACATCCGGCCGGGGCGCATCGGCGAGGTCTCGATGATCGGCTTCGTGCTGCTGATGCTGGCCATCTTCGGTGGCCAGGCTGTGGCGCAGAACCCGGACTGGGCGCCGCTCTTCACCTTCGACGGCAAGGCGCTGACCTGGATGCTGATCGGCTACGGCTTCATCGCCGCGAGCCTGCCGGTGTGGCTGCTGCTGGCACCGCGCGACTATCTCTCGACCTTCCTGAAGATCGGGACCATCGTCGCGCTGGCGATCGGCATCGTGTTCGTCGCGCCGACCCTGCAGATGCCGGCGGTGACGCAGTTCGCACAGGGCAACGGGCCGGTGTGGTCGGGCAGTCTATTTCCCTTCCTCTTCATCACCATCGCCTGCGGCGCGGTGTCCGGCTTCCATGCGCTGATCTCCTCGGGCACCACGCCGAAGATGCTGGACAACGAGCGTCATGCGCGCTTCATCGGCTACGGCGGGATGCTGGCCGAATCTTTCGTGGCGGTGATGGCGCTGGTGGCGGCGGCCTGCATCGAGCCGGGCGTGTACTTCGCGATGAACAGCCCGGCCGCGCTGGTCGGCACCACGCCGGAAGCGGTGGCGCAGACCATCTCGAACTGGGGCTTCGTGGTCACGCCCGAGATGCTGGTGCAGACCGCCAAGGACGTGGGCGAGAGCACCATCCTCGGCCGTGCCGGCGGCGCGCCGACGCTCGCCGTTGGCATGGCGCACATCCTGCACCAGGCCATCGGCGGGAAGGCCATGATGGCCTTCTGGTACCACTTCGCCATCTTGTTCGAGGCGCTGTTCATCCTGACTGCGGTCGACGCCGGCACGCGCGCCGGGCGCTTCATGCTGCAGGACCTGCTGGGCAGCTTCGTGCCGGCGCTCAAGCGCACCGACTCTGCCGTCGCCAACCTGATCGCGACCTTTCTCTGTGTCGCGGCCTGGGGGTACTTCCTGTACCAGGGCGTGGTCGATCCGCTGGGCGGCATCAACACGCTGTGGCCGCTGTTCGGCATCTCCAACCAGATGCTGGCCGCGGTGGCGCTGATGCTGGGCGTGGTGGTGCTGTTCCGCATGAAGCGCGAGCGCTACGCCTGGGTCGCTATCGCGCCGGCCGCCTGGCTGCTGGCGTGCACGCTGACCGCGGGCTGGCAGAAGATCTTCTCGGCGGACCCGAAGGTGGGCTTCCTGTCGCACGCGGCGAAGTATGCGGACGCGATCGAGAAGGGCGTGCTGCTCGCGCCAGCCAAGACGCCGGAGGCGATGGCACGCATCGTCTTCAACGACCGGCTCGACGCCGCGCTCTGCGGGCTCTTCATCTTCGTGGTGCTGAGCGTGCTGTTCTACAGCGTGCGCAGCGCGCTCGCGGCGCGCGCCTCGAACAAGCCGACGGCGCGCGAGACGCCTTTCGAGCCGCTGCCGGCACAGGCGGCCTGATGCGATCGCTGGCCGGCTTGCCCGAAGCCGGGCGCTATCTGACGCGCTCGCTGGCGCAATCGCTGCGGCTGATGGTGGGCCTGCCGGACTACGACGCCTACCTCAGCCACATGGCGCGCACGCATCCCGAAGCGACGCCGATGAGCTACGAGGCGTTTTTCCGCGAGCGCCTGGAGGCGCGCTACGGCGGCGGCAAGGGGCGCTGCTGTTGAGCGCTCAGATGTCTTCGAGCAGCGGGTAGGGCAGGGGCTCGACACTGAGGGCGGGCCCCTCGGCGCTGCCGGCGCGCAGGCCGCCCGCAGTGAGCGCCGCGATCTGCATGGACACCAGCGCAGCCCATCCGCCGCCGGGTGCCGGCGCCGCCTGTGCCACCATGCCGACCGGCTGCTCGGGGTCGTTGGCGGCAAAGACCTCCTGGCCCGCGGCGACTGGCGCCGGCGCCTGCACCAGGTAGGTCCGGCGCTTGAGGGTGCCGCGGAACTGGCTGCGCGCCACCACCTCCTGGCCGGGGTAGCAGCCTTTCTTGAAGTTCACTCCGCCCACCGATTCGTAGTTGAGCATCTGCGGCACGAAGGCTTCGACGATCGGCTCGGTCACGGTCACGATGCCGCTGCGCACCTCGCTCCACTGCCACAGCGCGGAGTCGAGTGCCGGGCCCTCGGGCGCGGTGCTGCCCGCCGGCGCGATGCGCAGCGCGCGCGGCACGCCGTCGGAGGGATAGAGCGAGACCACGTTGACGGCGCCGACCTGGCTGCAGCGCCCCGGCGGCGCATCCGCGCTGACGCCGTTGGCCGCGAGCGCGGTGCCCGCCAGGCCGTGGAGCATGAACTCTTCGCTGGCATCGCTGAGCTTGAGCTTGGCACGCAGCACGTACATCGACAGGCGCTTGAGCGTGGCCGCCAGGATGTCGCGGCCGATGACCAGCAGGACGCGGTCGGGCTGCGGCCGGATGCCGATGAAGCTCGCGATCATGCGGCCCTTGGCCGTGCACAGCGCGGCCAGGCGCGCTTCGGTCGGGCCGAGGAGGGCGAAGTCCTGCGTCAGCTGGCCATTGAGGAAGTCGGCGGCTTCGGGGCCCTCGGCGCGGATCACGCCGAGGTGCGAAAGGGCTGTTACGCCATTCAGAACGACTGGGGTCATCGCTGAATTATCATGGGCCGATCCGTTCCGTTCGGCCCGCAGGGCTACCGCGCTTTCCCCTTCCGTCCGCCGCTCCATTCGCATCCGTGCGCCGCTTCCTTCTCACGCTCTTTCTGCTCGCCGCCTTCGTCGTTCTCGGCGCCGGCGCGGCAGGGCTCTGGTGGGTGCAGCATCCGCTGAAACTGCCTGCGCCCACTGTGGACCTCTCGGTCGAGCCGGGCACCACGCCGCGGGGCGTCGCACAGGCGGTGGCCGATGCAGGCGTGCGCGTGCCGTGGCAGCTGCTCTACGGCTGGTTCCGCTTCTCCGGCCAGGACCGGCAGATCCGCGCCGGCAGCTACGAGCTGGAGCAGGGCGTCACGCCGCGGCTGCTGCTCAACATGCTGGTGCGCGGCGAGGAGGCCACGCGCAGCATCGTGCTGGTCGAGGGCTGGAGCTTCCGCCAGGTACGCGCCGCCCTGGCCAAGGCCGAGCAGCTGAAGCCCGAGACCCTGGGCCAGAGCGACGAGGAGCTGATGGCCCGGCTCGGCAAGCCCGGCGTGCATCCAGAGGGCCGCTTCTTTCCCGACACCTACACCTATTCGAAGGGCTCCACCGACCTCGCGCTGCTGCAGCGGGCGATGCGGGCCATGGACAAGAAACTGGAAGCCGCGTGGGCCGCGCGCGCGTCCGATCTGCCGCTCAAGACGCCCGACGAGGCGCTGATCCTCGCCAGCATCGTCGAGAAGGAGACAGGCGTGGCCAAGGACCGTGCCGAGATCGCGGCCGTGTTTGTCAATCGGCTGCGCGCCGGCATGCCGCTGCAGACCGACCCCACCGTGATCTACGGCCTGGGCATGCGCTTCGACGGCAACCTGCGCAAGAAAGACCTGCAGGCCGACACGCCCTGGAACACCTACCTGCGGCTCGGCCTGCCGCCCACGCCGATTGCCATGCCGGGCAAGGCCGCGCTGCTGGCGGCGGTGCAGCCGGCGCAGAGCAAATCACTGTACTTCGTCTCCCGCGGCGACGGCTCCAGCCACTTCAGCAGTTCGCTCGACGAGCACAACCGGGCTGTGAACCGCTACCAGCGCGGCATCGACACGGCACCACGGAGCGGGCGATGACGCAGCCGGGCCTGTTCCTCACGCTCGAAGGCATCGACGGCGCGGGCAAGTCGAGCCACATCGATGCGCTGGAGGCGCTGTTCAAGGCCCAGGGCCGGCAGGTCACGCGCACGCGCGAGCCGGGCGGCACGCCGCTGGCCGAGACCCTGCGCACGATGGTCCTCACGCAAGCCATGGACCCGCTCACCGAGTCGCTGCTGGTGTTCGCGGCGCGGCGCGACCACATCGTGCAGGTGATCGAGCCCGCGCTGGCGCGGGGAGACGTGGTGCTGTGCGACCGCTTCACCGACGCCACCTTCGCCTATCAGGGCGCAGGGCGCGGCTTCGACACGGCGGTGCTCTCCACGCTGGAGCGGTGGGTGCAGGCGCGCGATGGCGTGTTGCTGCAGCCCGCGGTCACGCTGTGGTTCGACCTGCCCCCCGAGACGGCAGCCGAGCGCCTGGCCGGCGCGCGGCTGCCGGACAAGTTCGAATCGCAGCCGGTGGAGTTCTTCCGCCGCGTCGCCGCCGGCTATGCCGAGCGCGCCGCGTCCGCGCCGCGCTTCGTGCGCATCGACGCGAACCGCCCGCGCGAGCGGGTGTGGCAGCAGATCGAGGTGGCCTTGACCCAGCGTGGCTTGGCCGGCAGCAAGCCATGAGCGACATGACCCCCTCGCCGTGGCTGCGCAAGCCCCTGGTCGAGCTGCTGCGGCAGCGCGGTCACGCCTGGCTGCTGCACGGGCCTTCGGGCCTGGGCCAGTACGAACTGGGCCTGGCGCTCGCGGCCGCGTGGCTCTGCGAGCAGCGGGACGAAGCGGGCGGGCAGGGCGCTTGCGGCCACTGCCCGAGCTGCCATGCGATCGCCGTGCGAACCCATGCCGATCTTTGCGTGCTGATGCCCGAAGTGGCGATGCAGGAGCTGGGCTGGCCGCTCGACGAGAAGAGCCAGGCCGACATCGACGACAAGAAGCGCAAGCCCAGCCGCGAGATCCGCGTCGAGGCGATGCGCGACGCGGTCGGCTTCGCCCAGCGTACCAGCGCGCGCGGGCGCGGCAAGGTCGTGCTGGTCTATCCCGCCGAGCGCATGAACACCATCACCGCCAACGCCTTGCTCAAGACGCTGGAGGAGCCTGTCGGCGACGTGCGCTTCGTGCTGGCCAGCGAGGCCGCCTGGCAGTTGCTGCCCACCATTCGCAGCCGCTGTCTCGGATTCACCTTGCCGTGGCCCGGCGACGACGAGGCGCGCGACTGGCTGGTGGGGCAGGGGGTGCCGGCGGCAGACGCGGCCGCCCTGCTGCGCGCCGCCGGCGGCCGGCCGAGCGATGCGCTGCGGCTCGCCGCCTCGGGCCAGTCGCCCAAGGCCTGGAGCCTGCTGCCCAAGGCCATGCTGCGCGGCGAGGTCGGCGCCCTGGCCGACCATGCGCCGGCCCAGGCCATCAGCGCGCTGCAGAAGCTGTGCCACGACTTGATGACTGTGGACAGCGGCGCCGCGCCGCGCTTTTTCGAAGCCGCGGACCTGCCGGTCGCGCCGCCGAAAGCCGCGCTCGCCCGATGGGCCCGTTCGCTCGCCAATGCGGCAAAAACCGCAGAACATCCTTTCAATGCCGGCCTGATGCTCGAAGCGCTTGTGAGCGAAGCACGAACCACCCTAAACTCCGCCAGCCGCTGCCCATGAACACAACAGCCACCCCCACCCCCGCCGCGCCCGCCCGCCCCAGCGTCATCCAGCTGGCGATCAAGGAAAAGGGCGCGCTCTATGCGGCCTACATCCCGCTGTTCGCCGAAGGCGGCATCTTCATCCCGACCTCGCGCGAGTACCGGCTGGGCGACGACGTCTACGTGCTGCTCACGCTCCCCGAGGACCCGCAGCGCTACCCGGTGGCCGGCAAGGTGGCCTGGATCACGCCTGCGCGTGCGGCCGGCAACCGCGCGCCGGGCGTCGGCATCCGTTTCCCATCGGACGAGAAGTCACGCCAGCTCAAGGCGCGCATCGAAGAGGCGCTCGGCGGCATCGCGGCCTCCGACCGCCCCACTCAGACCATTTGAGTCCGTCTGCATGACGCAGACCGCAGGCGCTGCGGTCGCGCCGCCGTTTTCCGAAATCTTGCGATGTTCACCGACTCCCATTGCCACCTGACCTTCCCCGAGTTCGCCGGCCAGATGCCGCAGATCCGCGAGGCCATGGCCGCCGCGCAGGTCGACCGCGCGCTGTGCATTTGCACGACGCTGGAAGAATTCCCCGAAGTGCAGGCCTTGGCGGCTGGTTTTGACAACTTCTGGGCCAGCGTAGGCGTCCATCCGGACAACGAGGACATCGCAGAGCCTTCGGTGGACGACCTGGTGGCGCGTTCCGCGCTGCCCAAGGTGGTGGCCATCGGTGAGACCGGTCTCGACTACTACCAGATGGAAGAGCGCAAGGGCGGCCGCAGCATCGGCGACCTGGAGTGGCAGCGCGATCGCTTTCGCGTGCACATCCGCGCCGCTCGGCAGGTGCGCAAGCCGCTGATCATCCACACGCGCGAGGCTTCGGCCGACACGCTGGCAATCCTGAAGGAGGAGGGCGAGGATGGCTCGGCAGGGGCCGCGGGCGGCGTGTTCCACTGCTTCACCGAGACGGCCGAGGTGGCACGTGCCGCACTGGACCTGGGTTTCTACATCTCCTTCTCGGGCATCCTGACCTTCAAGAAGGCGCAGGATTTGCGCGACGTAGCCACCTTCGTGCCGCTGGACCGCATGCTGATCGAGACCGACAGCCCCTACCTGGCGCCCGTGCCGTACCGCGGGAAGATCAACAACCCGTCCTACGTGCCTTTTGTTGCTCAGCAGATCGCAGAACTGCGCAAGCTGCCGGTCGAGACCATCGGCCAAGTCACCAGCCATAACTTCGAGATCCTGTTCTCAGGCGTCATGAGATGAAGAAATACTTTAACAAAGCCATTTATCTTGTTGTATTTGCAGCATCTTTCTCACTTCACGCCGGCTCGTTCGACGACTTTTTCCGCGCCGTGCGCAACGACAACGCCGGCGCCATCGTGGATCTGCTGAACCGCGGGTTCGACCCCAACACGCGCGATGAGCAAGGCCAGACGGGCCTGCTGATCGCCATGCGCGAACCATCGCCCAAGGTCATCCAGGTGTTGCTGGATTCACCCAAGACCGACGTGGAGCTGCGCAATGCGAAGGATGAAAGCCCGCTGATGCTGGCCGCACTCAAGGGCCAGCAGGATCTGGTGACGCGGCTGATCGCACGCGACGCGGATGTCAACAAGCCTGGCTGGACACCGCTGCATTACGCAGCCACCGGCGGGCACGTGGCGATCATGAAGCAGCTGCTGGAGAGCTACGCCTTCATCGATGCGCAGTCGCCCAACGGCAGCACGCCGCTGATGATGGCCGCGATGTACGGCTCGAGCGCCGCGGTTCAGTTGTTGCTCGACGAGGGCGCCGATACGGCGATGAAGAACCAGCTCGGCATGACGGCCCTGGACTTCGCCCAGCGTGCCAACCGGCCGGACGCGGTGCGGCTGCTGAGCACCGCAGCTCGGGCGAAGCGGCCGAGCGATGGGAAATGGTGAGCGATGCGCGATTGGGCTGAGCGCTCTCTTATCGGCCGCAAAAAATACAATGTGCATTATGTTAAATCAACCATGCAAGGCCTCCACCCCGGGCTCCCTACCATGAAGACGGCACTGAGGGCCTGACCGTCCGCAGCCTTCGCGAAGCATCGGCTACATCGCGCCCAGTGGACTGCAGAAAGCTGCGCTAGGCGGAGCGATGACGATGCCGCTGGCGACCTTCCACCCAATCCAGCAGCGTCGTGACGATCAGACCGGCGAACGCGGCGAGATCCACGACCAGCATCACGACAACGGTCAGCAGTTGCGGATCGGGCAGATCGAATTCGAGGAGATCCAGGAGTGAGCGCTCCGGCGGAGGGGTCAGGGGCGGAGTCGGGAAGATCATCTCGATCCCGATCAGGCAGGACAGTGAAAGTGTCGCAAGCAGGGACATCCAGGCAAACAGCCGTCGATGTCTTCTGCGCCCGTCTGCTGGTGACCGCATGTCTCTTGGCCCACGATGAATATTGCATTCGAGAATACGTCTTGCGCATTCATCGCCAATAGGCGCTTTGTCATGACTTGCATGGCTGCCATGCACTAGGCTCGGTCGGCGAGTTCCGGGGGCGTTTTCCCTCGTTGAAACCGGCCGCGGTTTCCTGAAAATCGGCCATCCGAACGCAGAGGACCGCGCACCGCCATGAACACCACCACCCATTCCGAAATCCAGAAGCTCGTCTCCGCCGAGGAATGGCAACTGCGCGTGGACCTCGCGGCCTGCTACCGGCTCGTCGCCCTTCACGGCTGGAGCGACCTCGTCTTCACCCACATCAGCGCGCGCGTGCCGGGGCCCGAGCACCATTTCCTGATCAACCCCTACGGGCTGATGTTCGACGAGATCACTGCGTCCAGCCTGGTCAAGGTGGACCAGGATTGCAACAAGGTGATCACCTCGCCCTACCCTGTCAATCCCGCCGGCTTCGTCATTCATAGCGCCATCCATGCGGCGCGGCCGGACATCCAGTGCGTGCTGCACACCCACACGCGAGCGGGCATCGCCGTCAGCGCGCAAAAAAGCGGCGTGCTGCCGATCAGCCAGCAGTCCACCTTCGTGCTGGCCTCGCTGGCCTATCACGACTACGAGGGCGTGGCCTTCCGCGACGACGAGAAGCCGCGGCTGCAGGCCGACATGGGCGAAGCGAACTTCCTGATGCTGCGCAACCACGGCCTGCTGACCGTGGGCCGGACCATCGCCGACGCCTTCCTCTCGATGTACACCTTCGAGAACACCTGCCAGATCCAGATCGCCGCACAGGCGGGCGGCGGCGAGCTCACTCATGTGGATCCCCGCATCATCGAAGGCGTCGGCCAGGCGCTGAAGGTGCAGACCGGCGGCCTAGGTGGCGCCTTCGTCTGGCCCGCATTGATCCGCAAGCTCGACCGCATCGATCCGAGCTACAAGGACTAGCGGCGGGCCGCAACAGGCACTTTCTCGCCACCCGTACTTACCCTCACCGTACTGACGGCGGATCGACAGCTTCGATTCCTACGATTTCTCCGAGGCCTCCCGAGACGCGGGCAGCCCACGGCGCAGTTCGCGCACTCACAGGAGACATCGACCATGCAGATCACCGGCATGTTGCACGGCGCACGCCTGCTGCACTTCGCGGGCTTTCCCGCCACCGAGGTGCTGGGCCCCGCGGCCAGCGAAGAGGAAATCAAGGCGCTGATCGACAAGTACGGGCTCATCTTCGTCAAGCCCGTCTTCAAGGGCGGCATCGGCAAGAAGGGCAAGGCCGGCCTGCTGGGCCGTGCGAGCGACCTGAAGACCGCGCTGGCCGAGAAGGAGCGCCTCTACTTTGCCGAGCACACGGTCGGCCATGTCAAGGCCAAGGCCAACGGCGTGACCTTCGAGGCCGGCGTGCCGGCCAAGCACGAGGTCTACTTTTCCATCAGCGATTCCACCCGCTTCCGCGCGCCGACCATGACGCTCACGCACATGGGCGGCATGGACATCGAGGAGCTGGACAAGACCCAGGTCGCGACGGTGCCCTTCGACCCGCTCACCGGCCTGAAGGCCTTCGTGGTGGCCAACGCGCTGACCGAGATCGGGGCGCCCAAGGAGATCATCTCGCCGCTGGTGCAGCAGCTCCCCAAGCTGTGGGAGCTGTTCCACGACTTCGGCATGACCACGCTGGAGCTCAACCCGATCCGCATGCGCGAAGACAAAAAGGGCCGCCTCACCCCGGTCGCCTGCGACTTCAAGTGTGGTTTCGACCGCGACGACCCGCGCTGGCTTCGCCTGGGACTGCCGCCGCATCTGTTCGCGGCCGACTACTCCGATTTCGAACAGGAGATCAACACCCTGCGCACGCACCAGGGCCAGAGCGACGTCTACGTGATCAACGACAACGGCACGGTGCTCGCTCCCACCTTCGGCGGCGGCGCCAACTCGCTGGTGACCGAGATGCTGGGCGACGACGCGATCATCAGCTCCGACTTCGGCGGCAACCCGCCCTACGAGAAGATGAAGGAGGTGGCGCGCATCTGCTTCAAGCATTGGCTGAAGCAGGCCAACGTGCTCTTCATCATCGGCGGCAAGAGCAACAACACCGACATCTTCGAGACCCTGCGCGCGATGGCCGATGCGCTGCGCGAGCACTTCAGCCAGCACGGGCCGACGCCGCTGTACGTGGTGCTGGGACGCGGCGGGCCGAACCTGGTGCGCGGCATGGGCGCCCTGCGCGACACCTGCGATGCGCTCGGCCTGCCCTACCGACTCTTCGGCTTCGACTCCGACATGAGCGAGGTGATCCAGTTCGCCCGCAAGGTCAACGCGTGGATGAAGGACGGCGGGCGCGAGCAGGTCGCCGCGCGACTCGGCATCCCGGCCGCAACGGTCGCTTGAAAAGGGAGGACAGCATCATGCAATCCAGCTGGCAGAAGACAGGCGTGGGCGACTTCAAGTACCACGTGGGCATCAGCTCGCTCACGCAGGTCGCCTCGCGCGAGGACCGCGTCTGCGTGCTCAACATCCTGGGCGGCGAATCGAGCGACGTGACGCCGGTGAGCCATGCCTACTCGGGCGGCAACGTGGTCTTCGGCACCGCGCCCGGCAAGGGCGGCGCGGTGCTGGAGACGCCGATCGGCGAGATCCCCGTCTTCAACAACGTGCGCGACGGGCTGGCGGCGGGCCACCGCTTCAACTGCGGCGTGGTGTACCTGCCGCCCTCGGCGGCGCGCGACGGCGTGGCTGAATTGATCCGCGTGAACCCGGAGCTGCGCAAGATCTTCATCATCACCGAGAAGATCGCCGTGCACGACGCACGCGAGATCCGCGCCATGGGCCAGCAGAACGGCATCGACATCTTCGGTGCAAATGGCCTGGGCGTGGCCGACTCGTGGAACCAGGTGCGCATCGGCGGCGCCCTGGGCGGCGACAAGCCCGGCGACTCGCTGCGGCCGGGCTCGATCGCGATCTTCTCGAACTCGGGCGGCTTCTCCACCACCATCGCGCAGTACCTGCGCATGGCAGGCTGGGGCACCACCACGGTGATCTCCTCGGGCAAGGATGTCTACATCCACTACGCCGCGCCCGAGTTCGCCTTCGCGCTCGCCAACGACGCGCGCAGCAAGGCGGCGGTGCTGTACTGCGAGCCGGGCGGCTACTACGAACTGGACGCGAAGTTCACCAAGCCGGTCGTCGCCTGCGTGGTCGGACGCTGGAAGAGCAAGCTCACACGCGCGGTCGGCCATGCCGGCGCAATGGCGGGCGGCTCGGACGACGCGCTGGCCAAGGAGCGCTGGTTCATGGAGAAGTTCGGCGTCGACGCGATCTTCACGCCCGAAAACCCGGTGTTCTCGGCCAAGGGCGCGCTGGTTACCAACATCGCCCACATCCCGGCCGCGCTCACGGCGGTGATGCGCGCCAACGCCACGCTGCCCGACTTCGCGCCAGAGGGCACGCTGGAACTCAAGCCCTGGTTCGGTTCCGACGAGGGGCTGGACTTGCCGGAAGCGCTGCGTCCACCCGTTGTGCAGGCGCTGGCGCCTTACGGCGAACAGGTGGCGCTGCTCAACACGCAGATCGGCGGCGTGGTGCCGCGCCAGACGATGAAGGACGCATCCGGCGCCTCGCAGATGGATGCGAAAACGCAGGTCAGCAGCCTGCATGGCACCAGCATGCTGGACGCGGCCACGCTCTCGCTGGAGTCCAACGTGGCGCTCGCGCTGCTGCACGACGCTGGCGGCGAGAACGACCGCCGGTTGATCGCGCCCGCGATCGCGGCGCATGTCAATCTGCACGGCCGCCCCGAGCTCGCAGCGGCGCAAGCGAGCCGCGAGGCCGGCAATGCGCCGAATGCGGTGCTGGCCGCGGCGGCCGCCATCGTCGGGCCCAAGCGCCAGCAGGCGGCGCGCGAGGCGCTGGGCTTCATGCTCGAGCGCTTCCATGCCGCGGGCCTGGGCAACGAGTTCGGCGCCTCGCTCAGCGACAGCTTCGACATCGCGCAGATCGACATGGTGGCCGCACCAACGCTCACGAGCGACGCGCCAGACGCCCGCGCCCAGGCCCTGCTGGCCGGCGTGCAGGCGCGCGGCGGACGTTCGGTCTTCCTGCGTTGGCTGCAGAGCCTCCCCGGCCACCCGACCGAGGCGGCTGTGCTGGCCGCGATCTCGGCCACTCTCGCCTGGGGGCCGCTGTCGCGCAAGCGCATCTCGCTGCTGACGGCGCAGAACTTCCCGTGGTGGCTGCAGCTCTTCGGCACGCTGATCGGTGCCTCGGCGCATGCCGCGCGGCATGAGGAAGGCCGCTTCTGCGGCATCGCGCAGCAGCAAATGCTGGAGAGCGCGAGCCTCGGCGAGATCGCCTTCGCCGCCCTCCTCGGCCGCACGCCCGGCGAGGCCGACCTGTTCGCCTTCCAGACGCTGGTCGGCCTGCTGCTGACCAACGGCCCAGGCGCGATCTCGGCCCAGGGTGCCAAGGGCGCGGTATCGGCAGACGGGCCCGAGCAGCCCGAGCGGGTACAGCTCAACAAGGCGCTGGTCGGCTTCCTCACGCACACCGGTTATGCGCATGGCGGCAACGGCTACGAGGGCATCGCCTACCTGATCGAGCAGTTCAAGGGGAGCGGCCTCGAGGACCCGGGCGCGCCCGACCACGGCGTCGATCTCCAGGCCCTGGCCACGAAGGCGGTGGACCAGTACGCGCAGTACAAGAGGCGAAAGAAGAGCGCCGGCAGCCTGGACATCGCCAAGCTGCCGGGCGTGAACCACCCGGTCTTCAAGGACAAGCCGGTCAACCTCGACCCGCGCGAGGTCTTCATCGCGAAATTGCGCGAGTCGCGCGGCGACCACAACGTCTTCCACGACTTCTACCGTGCGCTGGTGCAGCAGCTCTTCGATGCCGGCGTCTCGCGCAACGTCTACTGCGTGAACGTCGATGCGGTGATCGCCGCCCTGCTCCTCAAGATGCTGTGGAAGCCGCTGCAGTCCGGCGAGATCGGCGAGCGCGATCTCGAGACGGCCGCGTTCACGATCTTCCTGTACCCGCGCATGCTGGGCTGCGCCGCCGAGATCGACGACCACCTCAACCGCGGCCGCAACATGGATACGCGCACGGTCGCATCGCTCTGCAAGTTCGTGGCCTGAACAGGCGCGAATTCAGCTGCAGGTCAGGGTGCCGCAAGCACGCCTGAGCTAGGGTGAACCTCATACACCACTGGAGAGTCCCCATGAATTCAGCCATCCTGGCCGACGGCGCACCCGCGCCTGCGCCAAGCTCCAAGGTCGGCGCTGTGCTGCGCGTCACGAGCGGCAACTTCCTCGAGCAGTTCGACTTCTTCCTGTTCGGCTTCTACGCGACCTCGATCGCCCACGCCTTCTTCCCGTCCGGCAGCGACTTCGCATCGCTGATGCTGACCTTCGCGGTCTTCGGCGCCGGTTTCCTGATGCGCCCGCTGGGCGCCATCGTGCTGGGCGCCTACATCGACGAGGTCGGCCGCCGCAAGGGCCTGATCGTCACGCTCGCGATCATGGCCAGCGGCACGGTGCTGATCGCCTTCGTGCCCGGCTACGCCACGATCGGCCTGGCCGCACCCGCGCTGGTGCTGCTCGGCCGCTTGCTGCAGGGCTTCTCCGCAGGGGCCGAGCTGGGCGGCGTCTCGGTCTACCTGTCGGAGATGGCCCCGCCCGGCCAGAAGGGCTTCTACACGGCGTGGCAGTCGGCCAGCCAGCAGGTCGCGATCGTGCTGGCCTCGGCGCTGGGCTTCGCGCTCAACGCGCTGATGCCGGCCGAGGCGCTGATGGCCTGGGGTTGGCGCATCCCCTTCTTCATCGGCTGCATGATCATTCCCTGCATCTTCGTGCTGCGCCGCTCGCTGCAGGAGACCGAGGCGTTCCGGGCCGGAACCCACCATCCCACTACGCGCGAAGTGGCCGTGTCGCTGCGGCAGAACTGGCGCATCGTGCTGGCCGGGATGCTGCTGGTGGCGATGACGACCGCCACCTTCTACCTGATCACCGTGTACACGCCCACCTTCGGACGCACCGTGCTGCACCTGAGCGCGAAAGACAGCCTGCTCGTCACGCTGCTGGTTGCCGTCTCCAACTTCTTCTGGCTGCCGGTGGGCGGGGCGATTTCCGATCGCGTCGGCCGCAGGCCCATGCTGATCGCCATGAGCGTGCTGGCCATCCTCACGGCCTACCCTGCGATGTCGTGGCTGGCCGCGGCGCCGAGCTTCGGCCGCCTGCTCGACGTGCTGCTGTGGTTCTCCTTCCTGTTCGGCATGTACAACGGCGCGATGGTGGTCGCGCTCACCGAGGTGATGCCGATGCAGGTGCGCGTGGTCGGCTTCTCGCTCGCCTACAGCCTGGCCACCGCGCTCTTCGGCGGCTTCACGCCGGCGGTGTCGACCTGGCTGATCGAGGCCACGGCGGACAAGGCGGCGCCCGCCTGCTGGATCAGCATCGCGGCGCTGTGCGGCCTGGCGGCGACGCTGGTGCTGTACCGGCGGCGGGCCGCGCCCCACTCAAGTGAACTACACCTGGACCTTCGCTGATCTCTCAATCGATAAAGGACGCCAGTTCATCGGGAGACCCCGTGGGAAAGGCTTCTTTCAAGAAATCCATGAAAGTCGAAACGCGGGCGCTCAGCAGCCTGCGCGACGGATACAGCGCCCAGAGCGCAACTTCAGGTCCGTCGATGTCACCCCAATGCACCAACTTTCCAGCGGCCAGGTCCGGCGTCACGAGAGACAGGGGCAGGCGTGCAGCCCCGACGCCCGCTCGGACAGCGTCGCGCACCATGAACAACGAGGCCAAGCGCAACACGGGTTCCACGGCAATGCGCTTCTTGCCAGAGGGGCCGTTCAATTGCCATGACGCTGTCTGAGCGCCGGCTCCTCGCACAACGGCCGGCACAGGCGCCTTGCCTGCCGGTCGCGCGAGGCTCGGGCTCGCAACCACGACAAGCCGGTCTCTCATGAAGATCCGCCCTACCAAGCTCGCATCAGGGTCCGGGTTGACCCGGATCACCAGGTCGTAGCCCTCTTCCACCATATCGACAGCCCGATCTTCACTGGTGACCTCGAGCCGGATCTCGCGATGCCTGAGCGCAAATCGGGCAGCGAGTCTTCCCATCGCTGCCTGCGAGAAGAGCACTGGCGCACTCACCCGCAAGCTGCCTCGCGGCGTGTCACAGCCGGACGCGATCGCAGCCGCCGTCTCGTCGATTTCCGTCAGCAACACGGTAGTCCTCTCGTAGAGCGCGCGTCCTTCCTCCGTGAGCTTCAGCGCCCGCGCTCCCCGCTCGAACAGACGCAGGTTGAGCCCGCTTTCAAGGTCTGCGACCCGACGGGACAGCGTCGCCTTCGGGCGGCCCGTTTCGCGGGCCGCACGCCCGAACCCACCATGCTTTGCGACGAGGTTGAAGTCAGCCAGGGCGAGCAGATCCATGTGTTCCACCTTTGAGACGAAGTGTCCAAATATAAGGGCTAGTGCCCCAATCGCGGAACGATGAAGATCTGGGCTTCCTCAACGAAACCGGAGTTTTTCCATGACGATTCTCATCACGGGCGCAAGCGGCACCGTCGGCCGCCAAGTCGTCCAGCAACTCACCCAGCGCGGAGCTACTGTCCGCGCGCTCGTTCGCGATCCGTCGAAAACCACCTTCCCGGCAGGTGTCGAAGTCGTGCAGGGCGACCTGCTGGACGTGGAAGCGCTGCGCCGCGCCCTGACCGGTGTGTCTACGCTGTTCATGCTCAACGGCGTGGTCCCGGACGAGTTCACGCAGGCCCTGGTCACGCTCAACCTGGCGCGCGAAGCGGGCATCGAGCGGATCGTCTACCTGTCCGTGATCCACAGCGACCGGTACCTGAACGTTCCCCACTTCGCGGGCAAGTTCGGTGTCGAGCGGATGCTCGAGCAGATGGGTTTCGGCGCCACCATCCTGCGGCCGGCCTACTTCATGCAGAACGAATTCACCATCAAGGATGTCGTTCTCGGGCACGGTGTCTATCCGATGCCGATCGGTGGCAAGGGGCTGGCGATGATCGACGCACGCGACATCGCAGAAATTGCGGCCATCGAACTGCTCCGCCGCGACCGAGCGCCCGGAACGCTCCCGCTGAACCGGATCAATCTGGTCGGTCCCGACACGCTGACGGGCGCAGACGTCGCCGGCATCTGGTCGAACGTGCTGGGGCGTCCGGTCGCTTACGGCGGCGACGACACCGCTGGCTTCGAGAAGAACCTCCTGAACTTCATGCCGAGCTGGATGGCGTACGACATGCGCCTCATGAGCGAACGTTTCCTGACGGAAGGAATGATCCCGGAGGCCGGCGACGTCGAACGCCTGACGACGCTCCTGGGGCGACCGCTGCGCTCGTATCGCGATTTCGCTTCCGAGCTTTCGGCCTAGCCTGACCGCCGGCCGATCAACCCCTTGCGATCGGCAGGCCCTCGGCGCAAACTGGCGGGTCGACCCGGGCCGCATCGGGTCCGGTCGTCCACTTCGCACAAGGAGATGCCATGTCCATCCCTGCGCATCTGACCCGCTACCTCGAGGAGCGCGGCACCGGTTACGAGATCTGGACGCACGAGCACAGCCGCAGCAGCGCGGAGACGGCGCGCAGCGCCCACGTGCCTCCGAGCCAATTGGCCAAGTCGGTCATCCTGCAGGACGACGAGGGCTGCGTGATGGCCGTGCTGCCCGCCGACCGGGTCCTCATGGTGGGCGAGTTCTCCCGCCTCGCCGGCCGCTACCGGCTCCGCCTGGCCGACGAGGATCGCATCGCCTCGCTGTTCGAGGACTGCGAGCGCGGCGCCGTGCCGCCCGTGGGCATGGCCTGGGGCATCCCCACGATCGTCGACGACGAACTCGAAAGCAGCGAGGTCGTCTACATGGAGGTCGGCGACCACGAGCGACTGCTGCGGATGTCGCACGATCAGTTCCACGAGCTGATGCGCGCCCAGCCGCACGGGATGTTCAGCAAGTCGCCGATGCATTGAGGGCGTGGACCGGCTGCGCGCGCGTGTAGGCATTTCGTCCTCATCTCATCGTTGCTCGGGGCCTGCCGGATCCGCGCGTGCGCATGACATGAAGATGGCACCGGCCCAATCGCCCCACCCGGCTGGGGAGATTGCCACCGAAGTCAGGTCCCGGTGGCAAGCCTTCCTAGAATTTCCGTCGACGATTCACAACCGGCCTGCCCTCCTCGCCCACCCCAAGATACCCATGCACGAGATCGACTTGCCCGCCCAGACGGCGGCGGTTCGCAACGTTCTTGCCAAGCATGGGATCCATCCCGCCCTGGCCTTGCTCAACGACAGGACACCGTACCGTTACACGGCGATCTACAAGCTGCGCGGCGAGACCATGGAAGCGGTCCATGTGTTCGACCGCAATGCCGAGTACCGCAGCTGGCTCAAGGCCGTGCCGCTGGACAGGAGCTTCTGCCAGTTCGCGATCCGCGAGGGCGAGTTCAAGACCCGCCATGCCTCCGAGGACCGGGGTCTGGTGAGCCCCTACGACGGGCTCGTCGAGTCCTACTACGGCCGGCTGCTGAGGCGCGAGGACGGCTCGCCCTACGGCACCTTCATCCATTTCGATGTGGAGCCGCGCAGCATTCCGGAGGGAGAAGCGGCCTTCCTCCAGGACGTCGTCCCCCTCTTCCTCGACTACCTCGATTGAGCGCGCGACGCCGCGCTAGAACGCGTGGCGAATGCCGAACTCCGT
The DNA here is from genome assembly GCF_051400855.1 of Variovorax stachyos. Classification (NCBI taxonomy): domain Bacteria; kingdom Pseudomonadati; phylum Pseudomonadota; class Betaproteobacteria; order Burkholderiales; family Comamonadaceae; genus Variovorax; species Variovorax stachyos. The sequence goes on from NZ_JBLFFN010000003.1 coordinate 39,385, forward strand.
GCCCCTCGACGCGCGGTTCGGCGCCGTGGTGGAACCTGCAAGCGCCTGCGTCGCGCCATTGCGGTTGCGCAGATAGGCCACGGTGCCGTACAGCGCCGTGCGCTTCGACAGGTTGTAGACATAGCCCAGCGCGAGCTTCGAGGTCGTGGGCTCCGGCACGTTGCCCACCGGCTCGCGCTTGTAGCGCGCGTACGAACCCTTGATCTCGCCCACGCCCACCGGCAGGCTGAAGCCCAGCAGTGCGCCCTTGCCGTCCACCGCGCCCAATGACTCGCTGTAGATCTCGCCCATCAGCTTCAGGCTCATCAACGACTCGAAGACATAGGACGCGCCGATGTTCGACACGCGCAGGTCCCCGGTTGCGTAGCGCGTCTTGCCGGTAGCGAGCGTCACGTTGAACGGGCCGCTGAGATAGCCCACCCGGATCCCCGCGTAGTCGCCGTCGTCGCGGTTCGAGATCAGCGTGCCCGGCAGCACGGAGCGGTTGTCGTTCTCGCCCATCGCGTACATCACCTGCCCGTAGAAGCCGCCCAGGTTCGGCGGCAAAAAGTAGCCGATGCTGTTGGAGGCACGCGTGCCCGTCGGTGCCGTGAGGCCGCCCAGGCCCGAGAAGTAGAGCTGATTGGCGCCGATGCCGCCGCCGGTTCCGAAGGGATCGTAGAGCGCCGTGTTCCAGAAGGTCGGCGTGTAGTCGCGGCCCAGGCGCAGCTCGCCGAAGCCGCCGGAGAAGCTCACGGTCGAGCGCCGGTTGAAGGTCAGCAGACCCGGGCCGGCCGCGCCACTGGCCTGGTTGTTGGTGTTCGAGTTGAAGCCGGTGCCGTTGTCGTTCTGCAGGCCGGCCTCCAGCCAGAAGCTCGCGGCCAGGCCGCCGCCGAGGTCTTCGCTGCCGCGAAAGCCCAGCCGGCTGAAGCTGTTGCCGCTGTTGGTCAGCTGCCATTTGCTGGAGGAACCATAGCCCGACCCGGTGGTGTACGTGACGGCGGCATCGACGACGCCGAAGAGCTGCACGGAGGAGGATTGCGCGCAGGCGCCGGCCGCAGCCGCGCATGCGGCCGCGGCCACAAGGGATTTCTTCATTGGAGTTTTCGGAGAGGTAGTTGAGAAACTAGATGTCGAGCACCAGCGGCCCACGCTTGCACTGCGAGACGCAGATGAACATGGTCTTGTTCGCGGCCTGTTCGGCCTTGGTGAGGATGCCGTCACGGTGCTCGATCTCGCCGGCCGAGATGATCTTCGTCTCGCACGCGCCGCACACGCCTTCCTTGCAGCTGTGGTCCGGGTTGAGACCGGCGTCGATCAGGCTGTCGAGGATCGACTTGCCCGGCGGCACCTCCACGCTCTTGCCGCTTTTCGCGCACTCGACGATGTAGGTCTCGGTCGCGCTGGGCGCCTCGACATGCGCGGCCGAGAAGCGCTCGATGTGCGCATGCGCGTAGCCCAGCTGCTCGCAGGTCTTCTCGAAGGCATCGAGCATGGGCCCCGGGCCGCAGCAGTAGAAGTGGCTGTCGGCGCTCTTGCCGGCCAGCAGCGTCGCGAGATCCGGCGGCGCCCCTTTGTCGGCATCGAAATGCCAGGTCAGCGCGACCTTGTTCTCGCGCGCCAGTGCGTCGATGGCATCGCAGAAGGCGGCTTCCTTGCGCGTGCGTGCGCAGTAGATCATCTCCACCGGCTTGCCGATGGCGACCAGCCGCTGCAGCATGCACCAGATGGGCGTGACGCCGATGCCGCCGGCCACCAGCACCGAGCGCTGCGCGTCCTCCTGCAGGTGGAAGTTGTTGCGCGGGGCCGAGATCGGCAAGGTCATGCCTACGCGCAGCTGCTGGTGCACGTAGCGCGAGCCGCCACGGCTCTTGCGGTCGTTGGCCACGCCGACCACGTAGCGCTGGCGGTCGCTGGCCGGGTTGCACAGCGAGTAGCTGCGCACCAGGCCGTTGGGCAGGTGCAGGTCGATGTGCGAGCCGGCTTCGAAGGCGGGGAACTCCACCTCGGGCGAAGCCGGGCGGAACTCGACGCTGACGATGCCCTCGGCCTCGTAGCGCATGGTGTGCACGAGCGCATTGAGCGTGGGGGAAGACATGGGCGTGGACCTCTGGAAAACCGTACTCTGGAAACCGTAAGAGACCTCAGGCGGCGGCCTGCGCCAGCTGCGCTTGTGCCAGGTTGCGCATGTGGCGGCGCAGGCGCACGATGCCCAGGTCGTGCTGGTACAGGTTCTCGTGCTGGTTGGCATCGGGCTCCATGTCCTCCAGCATCACGCGGTCCTGCTCCAGCACGTGCCAGTGGCGCGCCTCCAGCCGGTTCTTGTAGAGGAAGCGCCAGGTGTCGCGCTCCCAGCCGGGCGGCAGCTTGCGCACTCGCCAGAAGAAGGTCGCGGTCATGCCGTCGGGCATGGGGGAGAAGGCGCCGATGATGATGAAGTTGCCGCCGGGCCCGCCGGTGCGCGGGTACGGGATCTCCAGCCGCATCCAGTGCATGCCGGTGTCGGCCCATTCGGTCCAGTCGAAGTTCACGTTGCGCTGGCCCTCCTTCTCGAACACGAAGCCGTGGTCGGTCGGGCGGATGCCGAACTTCGCCTGCGACTCGCCCTCGGCCATCGAGTGCGACTGCTTGTGCAGGAAGGTGCCGTGCATCGGGTCCATCACGTTGTCGAGCACGTAGCGGTAGTCGCCCTTCCACTCGGTGTAGCAGAGGAAGGACGAATACTGCGCATCGTCCGAGAGCTGCTCGGGCAGCACCAGCGGCGGCGGCACGTCCACCGGTTCCTTCGCGTTGTAGAGGAACACGGCGCCGGCGCGCTCTTCCACGTGGAAGTGGCGCGTTGCCTTCGAGCCCTCGAGCTTGCAGCCGGGGCTTCCGGGCACGCGCGTCACCACGCCGTCATGGCGCACTTCGACGCCGTGGTAAGGGCAGGACAGCCGGTCGCCCAGGATTACGCCCTGCGACAGCGGCGCGCCGCGGTGCGGGCAGCGGTCCTCCAGCGCATGCAGCTTGCCCTCGCCGTCGCGCCACAGCGCCAGCTTGCGGCCCAGGCGGCGCAGCGAGACGGGGTTCTCGCGGATGAAATGCGAGGGGCAGATCGGGTACCAGAGGTCCTTCAGGCCGATCTCGAGCAGTTGGTCCACCGGGTCTTGCGCGACGGGTTGGATGGCAATCGTGGTCATGGTGCTGTTCTCCTCAGGCGCCGAGCTTCGCCATTTCCTGGCGGTACAGGTCCTCGGTCCAGCGCTGGCCGCCGGGCGTGGCCAGGCCGCTGTCGTTGAGCCGTTCGACCAGGCCGGCGAGGTCGTGCACGCCGTCGCCGAAAGCGCGCTCGATCGCGTCGCCCAGCAGGTCTTCGTAGGTGGTTGCCGGGCGCTGGCGCGCCTGGTGGGGTTGCAGGTAGCGGTCTTGTTGCATCGTGGCCTCCGTAGAAAGAGAGATGGGTTCAGGCGAGCGGCGGCGGCACTTCTCACTCGGCCACGATGTTGCGGGCCTTGATGATCCTGGCCCACATCGCGGTCTCGTCGCGGATGTAGACGGCGAACTCGCCGGGTTTCATGGTCGCCTCGGTCATGCCCTGCGCCTTGAGGCGATCGCGCACCTCGGGCTCGGCGAGCATCTGCGCCGCATCCTTCGCCAGCTGCTCGGCCACCGCGGGCGGCGTGCCGGCCGGCGCAAGCAGGCCGTACCACGAGGTCACGGCCACGCCCTGGATGCCCTGCTCCGCCAGCGTCGGGATCTCCGGCGCTGCCGGGCTGCGCTTGGCTTCGGTCACGCCGAGCGCGACCAGCTTGCCGTTCTTGAGGAAGGGCAGCGTGGCGGGCAGGTTGCTGAACATCAGCGGCACCACGCCGCCCAGCACGTCGTTGAGCGCGGGCGCGGTGCCCTTGTAGGGCACGTGCAGCAGGTCGATGCCGGCCTGCTGCTTGAAGAGCTCGCCCGCCAGGTGCAGGCCGCTGCCCACGCCCGGCGAGGCATAGGAGAGCGTGCCCGGCTTCGCCTTCGCCTGGGCCACCAGCTCCTTCGCGGTCTTGATGCCGGCGGAGGGCGAGGCCACCAGCACGTTGGGTGCCTTGGCCAGCATGGTGACGGGCACGAAGTCCTTCTCGATGTTGAAGGGGAAGTTCGGCATCAGCGTCGGGTTGATGGTCAGGTTGCCGGCCGGCACCACCAGCAGCGTGTGGCCATCGCCCTTCGCGCGCTTGACCTTGTCGATGCCGATGTTGCCGGCCGCGCCGGGCATGTTCTCGACCACGGCCGCCTGGCCGTAGCGCTTGGCCAGGCCTTCGGAGAGCACGCGTGCGAGCGTGTCGACCGGACCACCAGGCGGGAACGGCGAGACGATGGTGAAGCGGTCGCTCGAGAGCTGCTTTTCGACCGCGGTCTGTGCGTGTGCGGTGACAGTGGTGGCCAGCGCCACCAAGGTGGCGCCGGCAAGGGACAACAGGGAGGTACGTCGTTGCATGGTCTTCAAAGTCACTTTTTCTCGGTGAGGAACTTGCCCTGCGGGCCTTCGGCGTTCTTCTGCCGGCGCGTATTGCCATCGAGCCCGCCATCGACCGCCCATTCGGCGAATACCGTCGGGCCCGGCTCGAACTCGCGCGGCTGCCACTCGGCCGTGAGCTGGTCCTCGTCGGCGTAGTACTCGATCAGCCCGCCTGCCGGGTTCTTGAAGTACCAGAAGTAGGCCGACGAGATCGGGTGCCGGCCCGGGCCCAGCTGCGTTTCCCAGCCGCAGCGCGAGAAGTGCAGCCCGCCGCCGAAGACCTCGTGGATGTCGCGCACCGTGAAGGCCACGTGGTTGAGCCCGCGCTTGCCCGAGGGCAGCTGCAGCAGGAACAGGTCGTGGTGCCCGCCCTCGGGCGCGCAGCGCAGGAAGGCGCCGCGATTGGGGTAGCTGTCGGAGCCCACGAAGCCGAAGCGCTGCGCGTAGAACTCGGCGGTGGTCTTCACGTCGGCGACGAAGAAGACCACGTGGCCGACCTCGATCGGCGTGGCGCGCTCGTACACCGGCGCGGGCTGGTTGATGCGCGGCTTGGCGTTCCAGGTGTTCATCGCGCCGCAATCGACCTCGATGCTGCGCTTGCGGCTGACCTGCAGGCGCACCGCAAGGCCGTTCGGGTCGGTGCAGCCGATGCGGCGCGCGCCCTCGGCTTCTGCGTCCAGGAAGCCGGGCTCATCTGCGATGGCTGCGGCGTAACGGGCGAGGTCGGCGTCGCTCTCGACGCCCCACACCACTTCGCGAAGGGTCGGGCCCTCCTCCATCGCCGGCGGCAGGCCGGGCCTGTCCATTGCGGCCACCACGACGCGGCAGCCGTTGAGGCACTCGAAGACGAGCTCGTCCGCCGTCTCCGATTTCAGCGCCAGTCCCCAATCGGAGAAGAAGCGCCGGCAGGTCGGCAGGTCGTCTGCCGCGTAAGTGATCTGGTCGATTCCAAGAATGCTCATTGCATGACTCCGTTCAGTTGGCCCACGGCAGTGGTTGCTCGTTGGTGCCCCAATACATGCTCTTCTGCTCCATGTACTGGAAGATGCCCTCGCGTCCCTTCTCGCGGCCCAGGCCGCTGTCGCGCCAGCCGCCGAAGGGCGTGGAGACCGAGAACTGCTTGTAGGTGTTGACCCAGACCGTGCCCGCCTGCACCGCGCGCCCCAGGCGCCAGGCGCGCTTGAAGTCGCGGCTCCAGACGCCGGCGGCCAGCGCGTAGACGCTGTCGTTGGCCTGCGCGATCAGCTCCTGCTCGTTGTCGAAAGGCATCGCCACCAGCACCGGGCCGAACACTTCTTCCTGGCTGATGCGCGCGCCGTTCGTGAGGCCTTCCAGGATGGTGGGTGTGTAGTAGTAGCCGCGTTCGAAGTCCGCGCCATGCGGGCGCACGCCACCGGTGCGGATGTGCCCGCCCTCGGAGACGCCGAGCTCCACATAGCGCTCGATGCTCTCGCGGTGCTTCGCGGTGATCAGCGGGCCCATCTGCGTGCCCTCCGAGGCCGGATCACCCACCCGCAGCGCCTTGGCCGCCTCGGCCAGGCGCGTCACGAATTCGTCGTAGATGCTGCGCGCCACGAAGAGCCGCGAGCCCGCGATGCACGATTCGCCCGAGGAGCTGAAGATGCCGTAGAGCACGCCGTTCACCGCGTGGTCCAGATCGGCATCCTCCAGCACCATGGTGGGCGACTTTCCGCCGAGCTCCAGCGACACCGGCATCATCTTGTCCGCCGCGATGTGGGCGATGTGCTTGCCCGTCGCGGTGCCCCCGGTGAAGGACACGCGCTTGACCAGCGGATGCTTGGTGATCGCATCGCCAATTACCGAGCCCTTGCCCGGCAGCACGCTCACGATGCCCTTCGGCACGCCGGCGGACTCGCAGATGCGGCCCAGCTCCAGCGCCATCAGCGGCGTGACTTCGGCCGGCTTGACGATCACCGCATTGCCCGCGGCGAGCGCCGGCGCGAGCTTCTGCGCCTCGCTCGCAATCGGCGAATTCCACGGCGTGATGGCAGCGACCACGCCCATGGGCTCGTGCACGCTCATCGTCACGAAGGGGCCGCGCGAGGGCGTGATGGCCTCCTCCAATGTCTCCACCGCCGCCGCGAAGAACTGGAAGGTGCCGGCCGCGCTGGCGACCAGTGCGCGCGTCTCGTTGATGGGCTTACCGTTGTCCAGGCGCTGTTTCTGCGCCAGCGGCTCGGCCTCGTCGCGGATCAGCTGCGCCACGCGATGCAGCACCGCGGCGCGCTCGTGCGGCAGCTTCTGCGCCCAGCCGCTGGTGCGAAAGGCCTGGTCGGCGCGCACGATGGCTTCCTCGACGTCGGCCAGGCTCGCAGCCTTGAGGCGTGCAATAGGTTCGGCGGTGGCGGGATAGAGGCTCTCGTAGGCGTCGCCGCCGCCCAGGCGCCATTCGCCGGCCACGTTGATGGGGAGGAGTTCTGTGGAAATCATGATCAATCAGATGGCAAGAGCCGCGGCCCGGTTGCGCAGGGCGCGAACGGCGCTGTAGACCGTCAGCGCTGAAGTCTTGGGATTGGCCGCCAGCGGCTTGTTGCGCATGCTCAGCTCGAAGCTGCCGAAGGCACCCTCGGCTTCGACCGTGTGCACGTTCTCGTCCACTGCCGGATCGGCAATCAGCCGCACCTGCGTGCGGTCCAGCCCCAGCCCGGCGAGCGACACCGTGGCCGCCACGTTGGCGTTCTTGGGATAGAGCGCGGCGGCCTCGCGCGCACTGCCTTCGAAGATCACGCATTCGGCGCTCAGCGCATCGAGGTCGCGGCCCTGCTCCGCCGGCGTGCCCTTCCAGGCGCGCGGCGGCTTGCGGCCGGTGTAGCGCACGCTGTCGAGCCCGCCGATGCGGGCCGCAGCCAGCGCATCGATGGCGCCGATGGCGCCGGCGATCAGCTGCACCTGGGTGCCGCCGGTGATGGCCGCGATCTCGAGCTTTTCCGCGAGGCCTTGCGCGGACAGCGCGCCCACCGAGGCGACCACGCAGGGTGTGCCGCGCCGCAGCGCGGGCAGCACGTGTTCCTCGATGGCCGCGTGGCCGGCGGTCTCGACCACCAGGTCGACGCCGGATGCAGGCACGCCGGTCCCGACCTGCACGCCGGGCGCCAGCGTCTGCAATGCGGCCTGCGCCGCGGCCAGGCCGTCGGCCGGGACGACCACGGCCACCACCGCCAGCCCTGCATCGCCCTTCAGCAGCTCGATGACCGAGCTGCCGATGGCGCCACAACCGATGAGTGCCACGCGCAGCATGTCAGTGCCTCACTTCGCCAACGCAGGGATCTGCGTCACGGTGTTGGTCGGCGGGCCGGCGAAGGTGCTCTTGAAGCCGCCGATGGACAGCATGTCGATCTCCAGCAGGAAGGGGCCGCGCGCGGCCAGCGCCTCGTCGAGCTGGCCCTTCAGCTCCTCCAGGCGCGACACGCGCGCGTGCGGCAGCGCGATCGACTTGCACAGCAGCGCGTAGTCGGGCGTGTGCAGATCCGCATAGCAGCGGCGCCCGCCGTACTGTGCGTCCTGGATGTTCTTGATCACGCCGTAGCTCTTGTCGTTCATGAGCACGATCACCATCGGGGCCTCTTCCTGCACCATGCAGGCGAGCTCGCCCAGGTTGAGGATGAAGCCGCCGTCGCCGGCCAGGCAGAAGGTCTTGCGCCCCGAGCCGGTGACCGCGGCGCCGATGGCCGCGCCGATGGCCATCGGCATGCCCTGGCCGATACCGCCGCCCGTCGCGTGGACCCCCGCACTCGGCTCGAAGATGCGCAGCTCGCGGTTGCCCCAGGTGCTGTTCGAGACGGTCACGTCGCGCACCCAGTTGAAGCTGCGGCCCGCCACGGACTGGATCTGGCGCACGAGTTCCGCGTAGGGGCCGAGGCCGTCGCGCAGCGTGGCGACCGCCTGCTCGTGCGCGGCGCGCAGGTCGGTGAGCAGCGCCGGATCGGCCTTGTAGTGCAGCGCTTCCAGCCGGTCGGCCAGCCCTTCGAGCGCGAGCGTGGCATCGCCGCAGACGAAGGCGTCGGTCGCGTAGCAGCGGCCTTCCGCCGCGGCATCGGCATCGATGCGGTACAGCGGGCGCGGCAGCTTGAGTTCGTACTTGAGCGTCTCGTTGCCGCGCAGGCGCGAGCCCACCACCAGCATCGCGTCGCAGCTCTGGTAGAAGGCCTCGACCGGCTTCTGGATGTTGTAGGCGCCGAGCGAGCCCGGATCGTCCTCGGGCACGATGCCGCGGCCCTGCGTGGTCGTCACGACACCGAAGCCGAGCTTCTGCAGCCGCCTGATGGCCGCGCCGGCGCGACGCGCCCCGCCGCCGATCCACAGCATCGGGCGCTTGGCAGTGGCGAGGCGCGCGGCCAGGGCATCGAGCCCGGCCTTGGAGGGCACGGCGGCCTCGATGGGCAGCGGTGAGAGGTCGGCCGGCATCGTGGTCAGCGCCGACTGGATGTCGATCGGGATCTCCACGCTGACCGGGCCGGTGGGTGCGGTCAGCGCGACCTGCACCGCCCGCTTGAGCGTGCCGAGCACGTTGTCGACGCTGCGCACGCGGAAGGCCGCCTTGGAGATGGCCTTGAGCATGGCCAACTGGTCCGGCGCCTCGTGGATGTAGGACATGCCCTTGTCCAGGTAGGGCGTCTCGATCTGGCCGGTGATGTGCAGCACGGGTGCGCCGGCGGTGAGGGCTTCCACCATGCTGCCGGCGATGTTGCCCGCCGCCGGACCGGTGCTGGTCACGCACACGCCAAGGCTGGCGGTCGAGCGGGCATAGGCATCGGCCATGTTGCCCGCGCCGGCCTCGCCGCGCGCGGAGATGAAGCGGATGGCCCCCCGTTGCGCGAAGGCGTCGAGGATCGGCATGTTGTGGATCGAGATCACACCGAAGGCCGCCTTGACGCCGCACTGCTCGAGGAAGGCGGCGACGACGGCGCCGACGGTGACCTGCGCGGGGGTGGATGGGTTATGCATGACGGGACAGGCCTCCAGAGATATCGATGTGGCTGCCCGTCGTGTACGACGCGAGGGGCGAGGCCAGGAAAAGAATCGCCCGCGCGGCTTCGGTCGGAAGCCCCAGGCGACCCAGCGGGATGTGCTTGCTCTGCGCGAGCTGGCCGCTCCAGGCGGACCAGTCGAGCGACTTGTCTTCGCGCGCCTCGAAGCGGCGGCGCCACTGGCCCGACTCGACCAGGCCGATCAGGATGCCGTTGACGCGCACGCCCTGCGGCGCGAACTCGGTGGCCATGGAGCGCACCAGGTTCAGCAGGCCCGCGCGCGCGGCGGAGGTGGCGACCATGTGCGGCTCGGGCTGGCGCGCCAGCAGCGAGTTGGCGCAGACGATGGCTGCATCGCCCCACACCGCGCGCTGCGCGGCGAGCTGCGGCAGGAAGGCGCGGGTGGGATGGATGACGGAGAAGAACTTGAGGTGCAGCTCCTCGGTCCAGGCCGCGTCCGTCGTGTCGGCGAAGGTGGAGACGCGGCCCTGCCCGGCGTTGTTGACGAGCATCGAGGCCGGGCCGAGCGCGGCCTCGCTGGCCGCGGCGAAGGCCCGCACCGAGGCCGGGTCCAGCACGTCGCAGGTCTGGGCGAAGAGCCTGGCCTCGGGCTGCACTTCGCGCAGGCCGGCCACCGCGCGCTCGAGCCGCTCGGCATTGCGGCCGCACAGCGCGACCGCGGCGCCGCAGCCGAGCAGGGCTTCGACGGTCGCGAGGCCGATGCCCGACGAGCCGCCGGTCACCACGGCCACGCGGCCGGCGAGTGCGTCGGCGGCGAAGAAGGAAGAAAGGGATGCAGCCATGTCGTCGGCCTCAGGCGCTGCGCAGCGGGACCACCTTGGCCTTGCCGGCGGGCGCGTAGTTCAGGAGGCCCGAGATCTCGTCGGCAGTCTCGCGCACGCGGCGCACCATCTCGTCCATGCGGGTCTCGTCGATGCGGCCGGAGGTGATGGTCGCGCCCAGTGCGGCGGCGATGTGGCCGCTGTGGTCGCGCACCGGCGCGGCGATGGTGGAGATGTTCGATTCGAAGAAGCCCTCGCCCAGCACGTAGCCGCGCTCGCGGTCGGCCTGGACCATGTCGAAGAGCTCGTTGACGGTCTTGGGCGTGCTCGGCGAGAAGGTCTCCAGCTTGTCCTCGGGGTAGAGCGCGCGCAGCTGCGGCAGCGTCAGGTCTTCCAGCAGGATGCGGCCCAGCACGGTCGCGTGGGCGGGCAGGCGCGTGCCGACGCTGACCGAGCTCGCGAAGGGCGTGGGCGGGGCGACCTTCGCCACGTAGACGATGGAGCGGCCGTCGCGCACCACCAGGTTGCAGGGCGTGCGCAGCTCTTCGCACAGGCGATTGAGCAGCGGCGTGCCCAGCTGCGTGAGCTCCAGGGAAGCCAGGTACTCGAAGCCCAGGCGCAGCACGGCCAGGCCAAGGCGGTAGTCGCGGCCGCCTTCTGCGCGTTCGAGGAAGCCCATGTTCTCCAGCGTGCTGAGCAGGCGGAACACGGTCGAGCGCGGCAGGTCGAAGCGGCGCGCCAGCTCTGGCGCCGACAGGGTGCGGCTCTCGCGGCTGAACTCGCACAGCATGCGAAGGCCGCGTTCCAGCGCGGGCACGTTGTAGCGGTCGGCGCCCTCTTCCATCAGGTCGTTGCTCATAGGTCTCTCGTTCCTTGTTTCGACGATCAGGCCGCCAACGCGTCGCGCAGCAGCGCGGCGACGGCAGTGGGCCGTTCCACATAGCTCGCGTGACCCGCCTCCGGCAGCAGCTCGAGCGGCACCCCGCATTGCCTTGCCACCTCGGCACAGGCTTCTGGCGTGGTGACCACGTCCAGCGCGCCGCAGGCCACGCGCACCGGCATGGCAGGCGGCAGGTCGGCCATGAGGTCGGCGCCGCACAGCAGCTCCACGGCCTGGCGGTACCCTGCATCGTGCAGGCGGGCCATGTTCCAGCGCACCCACTGGCGCGCGGTCTCGCTCGCGTGCGCCGAGACCAGCCGGCCCGAGCGCTTCGCGGCCATGCCGGCGACGCCGAGCTCATCGAGCGTGCCCAGGCGTTCGGCGCGCACCCGGGCCCGCGCCTCTGCACGGCCCGCGGCGCCGTACCCGGCGGCCGGGCTGATCAACAGCAGCTTCGAGATGCGCGACGCCAGCGGCGAGCCGGGGCCCGCCGCAGCCGCAGCCATCAGCGCGCCGAGCGAATGGCCGACCAGCACGCACGATGAAATCTCCAGCGCATCGAGCAGGCCATGCAGGCGTTGCGCGTAGTCGCTTGCCACAGGTGCCTGCGCGGGGATCGGCGTCGATTCGCCGTAGCCCGGCGCATCCCACGCCACCAGCCGCGCTTCGCCTTCGAGCAGCAGGGCCGTGTCCAGCCACGAGGCCGAGCCCGAACCGATGCCATGCAGGCACACGATCGCCGGTCCCGCGCCGCACTCGCGCACCGAGACCACGGCGCCGCCCTGCACCGGCACGCTGCGCGCCGGGAAGCGCGACTCGAGGCGCGCCAGCTCGGAAGCCGGCAAGGTCTGGACGTCGATCACGGCTGCATCGCTCATGGCTGTACGGTCCCGCGCGCTCAGCGCTTGATCCTGGCCAGCGGGTGATCGGCGGGGTACGTCGGCGTGACCGGCTTCTTCGCGCCGAGCATCACGCACATCAGCGCATCCTCGTCGCCGATGTTGATCTCCTCGCGGTACACGCCAGGGGGCACCGAGATCAGGTCGCGATCGGTCAGCACGGTCTCGTAGCGCTCGCCCTCGGGCGTGGTCAGTACCACCTTGAGCTTGCCGCGCAGCAGGAAGAAGACCTCTTCCACGTCCACATGCAGGTGCGGCGGGCCTTCGTGGCCGGCCGGGATCACCATGGTCGAGAAGGTGAAGTGCTCGGCGGGCACGGTGTTGACGTCGCTCGCCACGCCGGTGCCGCCGGTGCCCACGTAGCGCATCTGCGCGCGGCGGAACTTGGGGTCGAGGTCGGCCTGGAACTTCAGCGCGTCCCAGTCGTACTTGCGGGTCGAATAGCGCGCGATGCGGGTGTTCATCCACGCCTCGAGGCTCGCGCCGGCCGGGCGGCGCAGGGTTTCGCCGACGTTGCTGTCGTCGAATTTCTTTTGCTCGGACAAATCGCTCATCGAAAACTCCTTGAAGAAATCAGTGCATCACTGCATCAGTGCATGACGAAGCCGCCGTTGACGGCGAGCAGCTGGCCGGTGACGAAGCGCGCCAGGCCGGAGAGAGAAAAGAGCACCGCGCCGCAGACGTCCACCGCCTGCTGCTCGCGCGGGAGGGCGCGGCCCTCGAGGTATTTCTGGTGGCGCGCCAGCGGCACGTACTCCGTGGCCTCCACCAGCGTGAGCCCGGGCGCGACGGCGTTGACGGTGATGCCGGACTCGCCCCACTCCCGCGCGAGCGAGCGGGTCATCGAGATCACGGCGCCCTTGCTCGAGGCATAGGCCAGCAGCTTGGGCGCGCCCCAGAGGGCGGTGTCCGAAGCGAGGTTGACGATCGCGCCGCGCCCGCTCTCTGCCAGCGCCGGCTGGCAGGCGCGGCTCATGAGCCAGGTGCCGCGCACGTTGACGTCCATCACGCGGTCCCAGGTTTCGATGTCCAGCGCATGCGCGTCGCGGCCGCCCGAGTTCGTGATCGCGGCGTTGTTGACCAGGCCGTCGAGGCCGCCGAGCGCTTGCACTGCTGCGGCGGCGCAGGCCTCGATGGAGGCCGGATCGCACAGGTCCAGCGCCAGTGCATGGGCCTTGAAGCCGGCCTCGCGCAAGGCCTGCGCCTCGGTCTCGGCAAGCTCCGAAAGGATGTCGGCCAGCACCACGGACCCGCCCGCGGCGGCGATGCATTTCGCGAACGCCAGCCCGAGGCCGCGGGCGGCGCCGGTCACCAGCACGCGGCGGCCGGCGAGCAGATTGGCCGGCAGCTCGGCCAGCAGGGCCTGCAGGCTGTCGGGATCGGGGATGGCCTTGAGCTCGGTCATGTTGCTCAATCGGCTTGGATGCCGAGCTCCTTGATGATCTTGCCGAAGCGCTCGAAATCGGCGGCATTGGTCTTGCCCAGCACCTCCGGCGGGCCGCCGAGCGGCAAGGCGCCCAGAACCGCCATCTTCGACACCACGTCGGGCATCTTGAGGATCTCGTTCATGTGGCCGTTGAGCGTCTTCACGACCTCGGGCGGCATGCCCTTGGGGCCGAACAGGCCGTGCCAGGCCGTCACCTCGACGTTCCTGTAACCCAGCTCCGCGAAGGTGGGCACGCTGGGCGCGAGCGGCGAACGGGCGCGGTCGGCGACCGCGAGCGGCAGCATCTTGCCGCCGGCCAGGTGCGGCGCGATCGGGCCGTAGGTGATGTAGGTCAGCGGCACGTGGCCGCCCAGCACGTCGTTGACCGCCGGCGCCACGCCCTTGTAGGGCACGTGGCCGAGGCTCATGCCAGCGGCCTTGTTGACCATCTCGCCAAGGATATGCATTGGCGAGCCGCTGCCCGGGCTGGCGTAGGAGAGCGACTGGCCCTTGGCCTGCACGTCCTTGAGGCTCTTGAAGCCGGAGCCCGAACCCGCCACCAGGAACAGCGGCAGCGTGCCCGTCTCCACGATGGGCGTGAAGCCGTTGAGCACGTCGTAGCCGGAGCCGCCGCCAGTCTTCAGCACCAGCTGAGCGATCGAGAAGGTGCTGGGTGCCAGCAGCAGCGTGTAGCCATCGGCCGGGGCCTTGGCGACGAAGCTGCTGCCGATCACGCCGCTGGCGCCGGGCCGGTTGTCCACCACCACCGGCTGCCCGACGCGCGTGGCCAGCTTCTCGGCGAAAAGGCGCGCGAGCGCGTCGGTGTCGCCGCCGGCCGGGTAGGCCACCACGATGGTGATCGGCTTGGCCGGATAGCCTTGCGCCCAGGTCGGGGCGGCAGCGCCGGCGGCGGCAATGGAAACGGCCAGTGCGAGCGCCTGGCGACGGGTGGGCTTCATCATCGTGGTGTCGATCCGTGGACTGGGTAGGAGGGCTTGCTTTGTTCCATTAGTAAAACATTGATTTATTAATGAAACGCACAGGCGAAGAATAATCCCGAAGTGCTCAGGCTGTCTAGGCATAAACCCTTTGCCGGCCGCGTTTACCCTGCCCCGCGTGAACGCGAACTGACAGCTTGGCTTTTTAGGATGGGCCGGATTACTTCCGGAGAACACCATGACTTTTCCCAGGCTCACGCGTCGCGCCGCCTTGCTGCTGGCCGCATTCACCCTCACCGGCTGCGCAGGCACCCAGGCCGTCGCACCCGCCGGCACCGAGATCCGTGTGATGACTTCCGGCGGCTTCACGGCCGCCTACAACGAGCTCACGCCCGCGTACGAGAAGGCCACCGGCCACAAGGTGCAGACGGCCTACGGCGCCTCGATGGGCGCGGCCAGCGACTCGATCCCGAGCCGCCTGGCCCGCGGCGAGCCGGTCGACATCGTGATCCTGGCGCGCCCTGCCCTCGATGCCCTGGTGGCGCAGGGCAAGGTGGTGCCGGGCAGCCAGGTCGACCTGGTGCGCTCGTCGATCGGCTTTGCGGTGCGCAGCGGCACGCCCAAGCCCGACATCGGCACGGTCGACGCGCTCAAGCGCACCCTGCTCGCCGCACCCTCGATTGCCTACTCCGCGAGCGCCAGCGGCACCTACTACGAGACCGAGCTGCTCAAGAAGCTCGGCATCGAGGAACAGGTGAAGCCCAAGAGCCGACGGATCCTGAGCGAGCGGGTCGGCTCCGTGGTCGCGCGCGGCGACGCTGCACTCGGGCTGCAGCAGGTCAGCGAGTTGTTGCCGATCCAGGGGATCGACTACATCGGGCCGCTGCCGGCGGAGGTGCAGCGCGTCACCGTGTTCTCGGCCGGCATCTCGAGCACTGCACGGCAGCCCGAGGCGGCGAGGCAGTTGATTCGCTACTTCACCTCGCCGCAGGCGGCGCCGGCGATCATCAAGAGCGGGCTCGAACCGGCAGCGGGCAAGCCCTGAACGTCAGGACGCATCGATGCCGGCGCGCAGCGCCGCGGCCAGAATGGCCTGGCGCAACGCATCATTGCGCGCCAGCGGGCCGCCGATGCGCTTGCCGGAGAGAACGCCCTTCACGCGGTCGCCGAAGAGCAGCATCGCCCTGTCGCGATCGCGCTGGCGCGACATCCACACCAGGCCATCGGCATCCTTGCATTGGTGGTGCAGTGCTTCGGCCCATCGGGCGGTGTCGACGTAGTCGCGTGCCGGGCTGGCGATGAGCTCTTCTTTCGGGATCTTGAGCCGGTGCAGCCCTTCGCTCGTCAGGTCCACGAGCAGGAGTTCGCGGCTCGGCGCGAGCTGGCCATGGCCGCGCTGCGCGAAGTCGTCGAGGGCGACGAACTTGTCGGGCGCGTCGATCGGCACGTCGTGAAAGACCGTCTCGAAGATCGCGCAGTCCAGGGTTGCACCGCCGTAAAGATAGGGCACGACCCGGCCCTTGGCATCGCGAATGGGCGCAAAGCGCGTGGACTTGCACAAGGCGCCGGTGCCATCGACCCCGGGGTTGAAACTGTCGGGCGCGAAGGCCGTGTCATGGATGACGTGAATCGGCGCGCCGGCCGGCCAGCGATCGAAGAGAGGGTCGAGGGGCGGCTTCGGCGCGCGGCAACTCAAGCCGCGCTCCCTTCCGCATCGCGCCGGGCCGCCTCGATCACGGCCTGCGGATTCGATGCCAGCAGATCGACGGGCCGCGCACTGTCGGGCAGCCAGCCGTTGTTCGAGGTGAACCACAGCGCGAGCTTCCAGGGCGCCCGGCGATCGCCGAAGGCTTCCAGCACGGCCTGCACCGCCTTGATCGGCTTGTGGTCCTCGAACTGGAAGGCGGGGTAGACATCGCGCTCGCGGGCGCTCTTGTCGGGATGCGGCACGGCGAATACCTGGCGGCGCTTGCGCCAGTTGTCCACCAATGCACTGCGGCTGCTGGCCTGCGAGCGGTTGGCGTCGGCCAGCTGCTCGGCCGTGAAGTACCCGAACTCGTTCAGCACGCGGGCATGCCGCTTGGCGAGCCGCTGGGCCATCTCCCTGTCGATCTCGCTGGGCTGCACCATCTGCCCCGCCATGAAGTCGACCACGGCCTCGATGCGGCGCTCGCGGGCCTGGGCGGTCTTCTCGAGCAGCGCGCGTTCCAGCATCGGAAACGAGGCGAGCAGCACCTTGGAAATCGCCTCGTCCTTGATCTCCAGCAGGAACTTGCGCGCGCTCGTCTTGCGGGCCGCGCGTGCAGAGGTATAGGGCTCGAGCGATAGCAGGTCGCCCTGCAATTTGGCGGTGAGATCGGCTGTACTCATGGAGGCCTCGTTTGATCCGTTTGATCTGATTCTACAGAACTGCATCAATTGGATCAAATCCGGGGGTCAGGGGACCGCGTCTCGCCCACGATCGCCAACTTACACTGGGCGAGCCGCCGCTGCCAAGCGAACCCCGGCGGGCGGCGCAACCGAAGAAAGCGACGATGAGCACCTCCCTCCCCTCCCCGGTCGTCCGGGCCTTCACGCCCGCCGGCGTGCTGCGCGCCTCCATCAACCTCGGCAACCCGATCCTCGCCAACAAGGACGCCGCGACCGGCGAACCGGTCGGCGTCTCGGTCGACCTTGCGCGCAACTTCGCGCAGCGCCTGGGCGTGCCCATCGAGCTGGTGGTGTTCGAGAAGGCCGCTGCATCGGTCGAAGCGGTGCGCAACGACCAGGCCGACATCGGCTTCTTCGCCATCGATCCGGCACGCAGCGAGGGCCTGCGCTTTACGGCTCCCTATGTGCTGATCGAAGGCAGCTACCTGGTGCCCGCGGGCTCGGCCTTGCAGCGCAACGAGGAGGTGGACCGCGCGGGCATCCGAATCGCAGTCGGTGCCGGCAGCGCGTACGACCTCTTTCTCACGCGCGAGATCGGCAAGGCTCAGCTGGTGCGCGTGCAGGGGGCGCAGGGCGTGTTCGACAGCCTGCGGTCGGGCGAGGTCGAGGTGGCCGCGGGCATCCGCCAGGTGCTCGAGGCCGAAGCCGCGCGCACGCCGGGCCTGCGCCTGCTGCCCGGACGCTTCATGGTGATCCAGCAAGCCATGGGCACGCCGGCCTCGCGCGGCGCAGAAGCGGCCGCGGCGCTGGCGGCCTTCGTGGAAGAAATGAAGGCCAGCGGCTTCGTGGCCGAGGCGCTGGCGCGGCACCGCATCCAGGGCGCGAGCGTGGCGCCGGCGGCTGCATCCATACCTTCTCAGGCGTAGCGCTCGGGGCCCAGGCCTTCCATGTCGATCTCGGGCTGGCGGCCGGCGATCAGGTCGGCCATCACCCGCCCCGTGCCTGCGGCCATGGTCCAGCCCAGCGTGCCGTGGCCGGTCGCCAGCAGCAGCTTGGGAATCGGCGTGGCGCCCAGCAGCGGCGTGCCGTCGGGCGTCATTGGTCGCAGGCCGGTCCAGAACTCCGCTCCCTCGACGCTGCCGCCCTCGGGGAAGAGGTCGGTGACCACATGCTCGAGCGTGTCGCGTCGCCGATCGTTCAGCCGCAGGTCGTAGCCCGAGAGCTGCGCTGTGCCGCCGACGCGGATGCGTTCGCCCAGGCGCGTCACCGCAACCTTGAAGGTCTCGTCCATCACCGTGGACTCGGGCGCCATCGCGGCATCGGTGATCGGCACGGTGATCGAGAAGCCCTTGACCGGGTACACCGGCAAGCGGATGCCCAGCGGCTTCAGAAGGAGCGGCGAATAGCTGCCCAGCGCGACCACGTAGCGGTCGGCATGGAAGGGGCCGCCATCGGTATGGACCGCGGCCACACCCTCGGCATTGCGCGCGATGTCGGTGATGGTCACGCCGAAGCGGAAGCGCACCCCCTCGGCCTCGGCCAGCCGCGCCAGGCCCTGGGTGAACATGAAGCAGTCGCCGGTCTCGTCGTCCGGCAGGCGCAGCCCGCCCACGAACTTGTGTCGTACGGCGGCCAGCGCCGGCTCGTACCGCACGCAGCCGTCGCGGTCGAGCAGCTGGTACGGCACACCGTAGGCCTCGAGGATCTCGATGTCCTTGCCCGTGCCGTCGAGCTGCTTCTGCGTGCGGAACAGCTGCAGCGTGCCCAGCGAGCGCTCGTCGTAGCGGATGCCGGTCTCGGCGCGCAGCTGCCGCAGGCAATCGCGGCTGTACTCGGCCAGCCGCACCATCCGGCTCTTGTTGATCTCGTAGCGTGCCTGGGTGCAGTTGCGCAGCATCGCGATGCCCCAGCGCCACATGGCCGGATCGAGCATGGGCCGGATCACCAGCGGGCTGTGGCGCATCAGCAGCCACTTGACGGCCTTCGCCGGCACGCCGGGCCCGGCCCACGGGGCCGAGTAGCCGGGCGAGACCTCGCCCGCGTTGGCGTAGCTGGTTTCCCGCGCCGGACCGTCCTGCCGCTCGATCACCGTGACTTCGTGGCCGGCCTTGGCAAGGTAGTAGGCCACCGTGGTGCCGATGACGCCGCTGCCGAGGACCAGGACCTGCATGCCGGTGTGCCTTCGTGGTCGGATGGGCTCTGCGCCCTACCCCAGGCCCAGCGCCGACAGCAGTTCCTGCGCCGAGAGCGGCTGCGGCCGTCTGGGCCAGGCTTCGATCAGCTCCACCATCTTCGCGTTCAGCGGCGCGCGGGCGCCGTTGAAGCGCGCGAGCCGCACCACCTCGCCGCACAGTTCGTTGATCTCGGTGCGGCGGCCCAGCGCCAGGTCGTCCGCCATGCTGGAACGCGCCTTGTCGTCGATGCGCAGCATGCGTGCTGCGACCACCTTGAACAACGGATCGGGTAGCCGCAGGATCGTGGGCATGCGGCGCGGCGGCACGGCCGCCAGCTGCGCCGGCTTGATGTGGGCCCACGCGAGCGCTTCCAGCGCCTCGTCCATCAGGGCCGCGAGGCAGCGGCGGTAGCCGCGGTCCATGAGCTGCTGACGCAGCGGCAGGCCGGACAGCGCATTTACCGGATTGTTGAGGTTGAGCAGCAGCTTGCCCCACTGCACCGGCAACATGTTCGCGTGCCGGTCGATCGGCACGCCGGCGCTGTCGAACACGGCCAGCCAGGGCCGCAGCAGCGGGTGGTCCTGCACGGCCAGGCGGCCGGCCGTGCCGCGGTGGAAGGCGCCGAGACCGATCTCCGCCACGTTGTACGGCACCATGCCCGGCAGCACCCGCAGCCCGGGCGCCACCTGCGCCGCGGCCGCAGCGTTCGAGATGCCGTTCTGCAGCGAGACCACCGGCGTGCCCGGCGGGAGCACCTCGCCGAGCTCGGCCGCGGCCTCCGCCGTGCCGCTGCTCTTTACGGTGAGCAGCACCAGGCCGGGCCGCACGCCGGGCGGAATCCGCTCGGCCACGCGCAGGCTGCCCGGCGGCATGTAGCGCTCGCCGCCGTCCAGGTCGCTGACTCGCAGGCCGTGCCGCTCCAGCGCCTCGAGCATGCGGGGACGGCCGATGAAGAGCACCCGCACGCCCTCCGATGCGAGGCTGCCGCCGATGTAGCAGCCGACGGCGCCCGCCCCCATCACCAGGACGTCGACCGGCGGCACCTCAGCCATGGGCGGGGGCGGCCGCCGGCGGCGGCACGAGGAAGTGGAAATCGATCCGGGAAGCCCCTTGCATTCGCGCGACTATGGCACGGACGAGCCCGGCTGGGCAGGGTGTCAGACCCGCTGCGCGACCCAGTCCTGCACCGAGGCGAGCGCCTTCGGAAGGCCGGCCGCGTCGGTGCCGCCGGCCATGGCCAGATCGGCCTTGCCGCCGCCCTTGCCGCCCACCTGCTGCGCCACGAAGTTGACCAACTCGCCGGCCTTGAGCTTGCCCATGCTGTCGGCCGTGACGCCGGCCGCGAGCTGGACCTTGGCGCCGTCTACCGCGGCCAGCACGATGGCGGCGGTCTTGAGCTTGTCCTTGAGCTTGTCCATGGTCTCGCGCAGCGTCCTGGCATCGGCGCCGTCCAGCTTGGCGGCCAGCACCTTGATGCCCTTGACCTCCACCGCCTGCGCCAGCAGCTCGTCACCCTTGGAGGAAGCCAGCTTGCCCTTGAGAGCGCCGACTTCGCGCTCCAGCGCGCGCACCTGCTCCAGCACCTGCACCAGGCGCGGCTGCACCTCGGCCACGGGCGTCTTGAGCGTGGCAGCGACGCTGTTGACCGTGGCCTCGAGCTCCTGCAGATAGGCCAGCGCATTCGCGCCCGTCACCGCCTCGATGCGGCGCACGCCGGCGGCCACGCCGCCCTCGCTCACGATCTTGAAGAGGCCGATGTCGCCGGTGCGCGCCACGTGCGTGCCGCCGCACAGCTCGCGGCTCGTGCCGATGTCGAGCACGCGCACGGTCTCGCCGTACTTCTCGCCGAAGAGCATCACGGCGCCGGTCTTCTGGGCCGACTCCATGTCCATCAACCGCGCCTGCGTCGCCTGGTTGGCCAGGATCTCGGCGTTGACGCGGCGCTCGATCTCGAGGATTTGCGCCGGCGCCACGGGCGCGTTGTGCGCGAAGTCGAAGCGCGTCTTGTCGGCATCGACCAGCGAGCCCTTCTGCTGCACGTGCCCGCCCAGCACCTCGCGCAGGGCCTTGTGCATCAGGTGCGTCACGCTGTGATTGCGCATGGTGGCGGCGCGCAGCGCCGTGTCGACGCGGGCCGTGACCGTGTCGCCGACCTTGAGCGTGCCCTGCGTCTGCGTGCCATGGTGGCCGTAGACATCGGCCTTGATCTTCTGCGTGTCGTCGACGCCGAACTGCACGCCTTCGGCCACCAGCACGCCCTGGTCGCCGACCTGGCCGCCGCTCTCGGCGTAGAAGGGTGTGGTGTCGAGCACCACGATGCCGGGCTGGCCTTCCTTCAGTTCCTGCACCGGCGAGCCCTCGAAGTACAGCGCCAGCACGCGGGCCCGTTCCTCGAGATGCTCGTAGCCTGTGAAGGCGTTGGCCTCGCCCCCGTACTCGACGGCGCGGTCCATCTTGAACTTGCCGGCAGCGCGGCCTGCGGCCTTCTGCTTCTCCATCGCGGCATCGAAGCCGGCGGCATCGACCTCCACGCCGCGCTCGCGGCAGACGTCGGCCGACAGGTCCAGCGGAAAGCCGTAGGTGTCGTGCAGCTTGAAGGCCACCTCGCCCGGCAGCACCTTGGCATCGCCGGCCAGGGCAGCGTCCAGGATCTCCATGCCGTTGGCGAGCGTCTCGAAGAAGCGCTCTTCCTCGGCCTTCAGCGTCTCGGTGATGCGCTGCTCGTCGGCCACCAGCTTCGGGTAGGCCTCGCCCATCAGCGCCACCAGGTCGGGCACCAGCTTGTGGAAGAAGGGCTTCTTCTGGCCCAGCTTGTAGCCATGGCGGATGGCACGGCGCACGATGCGGCGCTGCACGTAGCCGCGGCCCTCGTTGGAGGGAATCACGCCGTCGGCCACGAGGAAGGCGGTGGCGCGGATGTGGTCGGCGATCACGCGCAGGCTCTTGTTGTGCAGGTCCTTCTCGCCGGTCTCGCGCGAGGCGGCCTTGACCAGCCGGTCGAACAGGTCGATCTCGTAGTTGCTGTGCACGTGCTGCAGGATCGCGGCCAGGCGCTCCAGGCCCATGCCGGTGTCGACGCAGGGGGCCGGCAGCGGCCTGACGCTGCCGTCGGGCTGCATGTCGAACTGCATGAACACGTTGTTCCAGATCTCGATATAGCGGTCGCCGTCTTCATCGGGCGAGCCGGGCGGGCCGCCCGCGATGCCGGGGCCGTGGTCGTAGAAGATCTCGGAGCACGGGCCGCAGGGGCCGGTGTCGGCCATCATCCAGAAGTTGTCGGACATGTAGCGTCCGCCCTTGTTGTCGCCGATGCGCACCACGCGCTCGGGCGGCAGGCCGATGACCTTCGTCCAGATGTCGTAGGCCTCGTCGTCTTCCTGGTAGACGGTGGCCCACAGGCGCTCGGCCGGCAGCTTGTAGACCTGCGTCAGCAGCTCGAAGGCCCAGCTCAGCGACTCGCGCTTGAAGTAGTCGCCGAAGCTCCAGTTGCCCAGCATCTCGAAGAAGGTGTGGTGGCGCGCGGTGTAGCCCACGTTCTCCAGGTCGTTGTGCTTGCCGCCGGCACGCAGGCAGGCCTGCACCGAGGCCGCGCGCACGTAGGGGCGCTTGTCGGTGCCGAGGAACACGTCCTTGAACTGCACCATGCCGGAGTTGGTGAACATCAGGGTCGGATCGTTGCCCGGCACCAGCGAGCTCGACGGCACCACGGTGTGACCCTTGGAGGCGAAGAAATCGAGGAAGGACTTGCGGATGTCCGCGACGCTGAAGGTGGGCTGGCTCATCTTGGGATTGGAGTTCTGAGAGAGGCGGCCGGCTGCGGGCAGCTCCTGCATCGAACCCACCTGCCTATTGATCTGCTGAGCCGTCGATTATAGGTTTGGCCCTGCCCCTGCAGCCCCCACGGCCATGCGGGGCGCCTTTGCCGAAAAGCCGTGCCCGTGCGACCCTCGCGCCCATGACTGCAAGCCTGCTCGCAGACGCCGTGCTGCTGCTGCACGGCCTTTTCATCCTCTTCGTCGTGGCCGGCGGCGCGCTGGTGTGGCGCTGGCCGTTGGCGGCGCTGCTGCACCTGCCGGCCGTGGCCTGGGCCGCCTGGATCTCCTGGACCGGCTCGGACTGTCCGCTCACGCCACTGGAGAACTCACTGCGGCACGCAGCCGGCCAGACGGGCTACGAGGGCGGTTTCGTCCAGCACTACCTGCTACGGCTGATCTACCCCGAGGCCATGACGCGCGAGTGGCAGGTCGGCGTGGGCGTTTTCGTCGTGCTGCTGAACCTGGGCATCTATGCCCTGGCGCTTCTGCGGTGGCGCCGGCGCGGTGCCTGAAAGGGCTCCGGTCTCGACCACGACCAGGCTCGCGGTCGAGGCGGGCCAGTCCGAAATCTGCGCACCTCAGCGCACAATCAGCCCTGCCATGAGCGCCACTGCCCAACCGTCGTCCCCCACCCCGCATGCCGCGCCGCGAATCCGCGTGCTGATCGCCGACGACCAGGCACTGATCCGCCGCGGCATGGCCATGCTGCTGGACGCCGCGCCGGACATCGAGGTCGTCGGTCAGGCGGCCGACGGCTTCGAAGCCGTGGAACTGGCCCGCCGCCTGCTGCCCGACGTGGTGCTGATGGACCTGCACATGCCGCGCAAGAGCGGTGTGCTCGCGACGCGCGAAATCTCTGCAGCGTTGCCGCGCACGCGCGTGATGGTGCTGACCACCTTCGACCGCGACGATCTGGTCTTCGACGCGGTGCGTGCCGGCGCACAGGCCTACCTGCTCAAGGACGCTTCGGAAGAGGAGGTGCTGGACACCGTGCGGGCGGTGCATCGCGGCGAGTCACGGCTGACGCCGCAGATCGCGCGCAAGGTGATGGACCAGTTCCGGCTTTTGGCCGATCGCGTCGCGCAGGAGCTGCCGCCCTTGCCCGCGCCGGACGCCCGTGCCGCGAAGCAGGCCTCCGCGTCGGGCCAGTCGTTGGATTCCGATGCGACCAAACCGCTGACTGAACGCGAGGCCGCCGTGCTCGAGCTGATCGCCAAGGGCTACGGCAATCGCCAGATCGCCGCGACGCTCAACCTGGCCGAAGGGACGGCAAAGAACCACGTCAGCCGGATCATGCAAAAGCTTCACGCGAACACCCGCACCGAATTGGCGGTGCTGGTGCTCGCGCGCAAGGGCAAGCCCTGAGACGAACATTCAGGGCCCGTGCCGTGGCACGGGTCCTGAGAACCAGTCAGGCCGAGCGGCCGACGGGCGACAGCCCGGGCATCGCGAGTTCTGCCGCCGGCGCAGGCGACGCGGCGGCGTTGCCGGCCGTATGCCTGGCCAGCATCGGCCGCAGCGCGACGACTGCCAGGAAGGCGGCGAACAGGTCGAGCGCCGCCACGGTATAGAGCACGCTCGACCAGGTGCCGGTGGCCTCCATCATCAGGTTGCCGAGCGGCACGAAGAGCGCGCCGATGCCCTTGGCGCAGTACAGCACGCCGTAGATCTTGCCGATGTGCTTGGTACCGAAGGCGTCACCCGCGAGCGCGGAGAACAGCGAGTACACCTCGCCCCAGGCCAGGAAGACCACGCCCGAAAGGATCAGGAAGGCCCAGGGGTTGTGGCCGAAGTAGCCCAGCGCGATGATGCCGAGGCCTTCGAGGGTGAAGGCGATCACCATCGTCTTCTCGCGGCCGATGTGGTCGGAAATCCAGCCGAACAGCGGGCGCGAGATGCCGTTCATGACGCGGTCGAGCATCAGCGCGAGCGGCAGTGCGGCCATGGTGACGAAGTACAGGTCCACCTTGAAGTCCTTCACCCCCAGGTCCTGTGCGATCACGCCCAGCTGGGCGACGGCCATCATGCCGCCGGTGACGACGCAGGAGAACATCAGGATCATCAGCCAGAAAAGCGGCGTGCGAAGCGCTTCGCCCAGCGTGTAGTCGCGCCGGCTTTGCACGAGCTTGGTCGAGGCACGCACCTCGTCGCCCTTGGGCGCGCGCAGGAACCAGGCCGCGACGAAGGCCAGCGTGCCCTGCAGCAGGCCGAAGAACAGGAAGGCCTGCTGGAAGCCCGAGGATTCGATCATGGCGGCGATCGGCAGGATGGTGGCGGCCGAGCCGGCGCCATAGCCGCCCGCCGTCAGCCCCACCGCCAAGCCGCGGCGATCGGGGAACCACTTGAGCGCGTTGTTGATGCAGGTGGCGTAGATCGAGCCCACGCCGATGCCGCCGACGGCCGCGCCGATGTAGAAGCCCATCAGCGTCGTCGCTTGCGAGTTGATGACCCAGGCCGCCCCGATGAACAGCGCGCCGAAGGCCACGATCAGGCGCGGTCCGAACTTGTCGATGAAATAGCCTTCGATCGGCGCCAGCCAGGTCTGAACAAGCACGAAGATGGTGAAGGCAACCTGGATCGACGCGCGCTCCCAGCCGAACTGCCCCTGGATTTCCGGCACGAACAAGGTCCATGCGTACTGGATGTTGGCGGTGGCGATCATGCAGACGATGCCGACTGTCAGTTGCAGCCAGCGGTTGTCGATCCAGCGCGGCGGCGCCCCGGATACGGTCTGCCTCGGGGAAGTGGTGTGCATTCGCTTCATCTCCATTCAATGTCGTGCCGATCGCGTCGGCACGTTCAGGGTTGGGAATTCATCGCCCCGCCGGGACGGATCGCGATGGGTGCAACTGTTCCCGCGAACGGCCGCCGGCGCGCCTGCCGGAAGTCACACGGTGGGTAGAGACAAACCCGGAGGGCTCAGGGGAAGTCCCCGTGCCGATAGTCATGGCGGTCGTTTGCGAGAATGCGCTGCCAATGAACCTCGCAGCTCGTATCGATCCACGGCGCTCCATGGCCGCCGCGATTGGCTGGCTGCTGATCGCGCTCACCTTGTGCCTGGCACTCGCGGCCAACCTGTGGCTGCGCAGCTTCGTGCGTGCGACGCTGCTCGAGCAGCACGGCCAGCGCCTTGAAGCCGCGGCCGAGCACGTCAATGCCGAACTCGACACCGTGCTGCTGCTGCGCCTGCAGGCGGTCAGCGTGGTGGCGACCATGCTGTCCGAGGACGTGCAGCGCAGCGAAGGCGAACGCCTGAAGCGATCGCTCGAGGCGGTACGCCGCGGCGTGCCGGACCTGATCTGGCTGGCGCTGACGGATGCGGACGGCTTCATCGTCGAGGCGACCGACGAGCAACTGGTCGGCCAGAACGTCAATCAGCACGCGTGGATCTCGCAAGGCCTGGACGGCGCGTGGATCGAGGAAGGTCGCTCCCCGGGCGAACGCTTCCTCAAGCTCACCGCGCCGGTGAGCAACGCCGACGGGGCAATCATCGGCGTCGTCGCTGCGAACCTGAGCTGGAGCTGGGTGGAGAAGATGATGGCCGAGATCCGCGCCTCACCCGGCGAATGGCTGCTGATCGATCGCGACGGCATTGTCCGCCACGGTCCGAGTGCCCTTCTGGGCCAGCGCTGGCGCGACGTCGGCGATCCGGTGAGGCCCTTCGATCCCACCGTCGCAGGCCTTGGCAACGACGGTTCCGACCTGCCCACTCGCATCCAGACACGGCGACTCCTGGACAACCGGCCCTACCTGATCGCGGCCCCGCCCAACGCCCGCGACGGCACGCTGCGCCGGCTCGGCTGGCGCTGCGTCGTCATTCAGCCGGTCGAATCGGTCGCAGACTTCGCGACGGCCATCGAATGGCGCATCACCATCGTGCTGAGCCTGCTGGGCTTGGCCGCCGCCGTCACCGGCATCATCGTGGCGCACCGCCTCACGCGCCGGGTGAGCTTGATCGCCCATTCCGCGGACGCGGTGCTGGCCGGGAGTGCAACGCGCATCGAGGTGCCGCAGGGTGTGGACGAAGCCGCGCGGCTGGGCAGCGCGCTCGACCGATTGCTGGACACGCTGCAGCGCGAACGCGACGAGTTGCGCCGGCTCAATGCCGAGCTGGATGAACGCGTGCAGCAGCGCACCGAGGAGATCAACCGGCTGGCGCAGGAATCGCGCGATGCCGCAGTGGTGCGCGAACGCTTGCGCCTGGCGCGCGGGCTGCACGACACGCTGGCCCATTCCATGATGGCGATGCTCACCGAGATCCGTGTGCTCAAGCGCCTGGCATCCAGCCGGCCCGATGCGCTGCCGGACGAGCTGGTTCGGGCCGAGCGGGCGGCGCGCGATGGGCTGGACGAGGCACGCCGCGCGATCGACCGGTTGCGCAGCAACCCGGTGCGCGACATCGGGCTGGGTGCGGCGCTGGCCGAGTTGGCCAAGAGCCTGAGCGAGCGCTCCGGCATCGAGCTCGACTGCCAGATCGAACCCGCCCTGGCTGCCCTCGCGGCCGAGCCTGCCGAAACCGTGTTCCACATGTGCGAGGAAGTGCTGCGCAACGTCGAACATCACGCGGGCGCGCGGCAACTCACGATCCGCCTGCAGCGCGTTGCGGATGACGATGTGGAGCTGGAGATTGGCGACGACGGCATCGGCTTCGACCCGAGTGCAGGCGCAGCGGGGCACTACGGCCTTGTGGGGCTGCGGGAGCAGGCGGACGCGATCGGCGCCCGGCTGCACATCGACAGCCGGCGCGGCCACGGGACCTGCGTGTCGCTGCGCTGGAGCAACGCGGGCGGCCGGGAGAAGCGCTAGAATCCGCGCCTGCTGCGGGTGTAGTTCAATGGTAGAACGGCAGCTTCCCAAGCTTCATACGAGGGTTCGATTCCCTTCACCCGCTCCACGGCTCCACTACGCCGCATCCCCTACCCTCTTCAGCGTCCCAGCACGCGCAGCCCCAACAGCACGACAACCCCGATGCCCAGCAGCATCGTCGTCCATTGCCAGAACCGCACCGGATGCCGCTCGATGATCGGCGGCGTCCGCTGCCGAAGGAACTCGGGGCCCGGCGCCTTGAGGTCGTGCGCAAACAAGGACACCGCTTCCTGCCTTTTCGCCGGCTGCGGGTGCAGCGCCTTCTGCAGGACGGCATCCACCCAGGCCGGCAACTCCGGCCGGTACTCACGCAGCGGCGCATAGCGGAGCCGGGCCACGTCCCGCGATGACCGCGCGCGCGTGACCTGCAATCCGTAAGGCAAGTGCCCGGTGAGCATCTGGTAGGCCATCACCGCCAGCGAAAACAG
This sequence comes from Variovorax stachyos, assembly GCF_051400855.1. Lineage (NCBI taxonomy): Bacteria > Pseudomonadati > Pseudomonadota > Betaproteobacteria > Burkholderiales > Comamonadaceae > Variovorax > Variovorax stachyos. The sequence continues at coordinate 67,416 of NZ_JBLFFN010000003.1, forward strand.
GTCCGATCGCGTGCTGCCGCCGTCGCCGACGAAGTATTCGGGCGCCGTGTACTGCAAGGTGCCGGCGATCGCGTGCGCACGGCGCTTCGCTGCGCTGTCGGCCAGCCCCGCGACGTGGGTCGACGCGAGATCGATGATCCGGACCGTGCCGGTGCGATCGATCATGACGTTCTCCGGACGCATGTCCTGGTGCAGCATCTCCCGGCCATGAAGCGCCTGGAGCCCCTTGGCCAACTGCTCGACGATGTTGCGCACCTGGTCGAGCGTGGGATTCGGATGGTCGATCATCCACTGCGCCAACGTCTGGCCGTCGACGTATTCCATCGCCACGTACAGGTGCGTGCGCGCCCTATCGATCGGGCTGGCCTTCAGCACATGGGGGCTGTTGATGCGCCGCGCCACCCATTCCTCGAGCACGAAGCCGTCGAGGTATTCCGTGTCCTCGCGCAGGTCGACCGAAGGAAGCTTCAGCACCACTTGGCGCCCCGTGGCCTCGTCGATCGCGAGGTGCACGTAGCTGCGCGCGCTGATGTGAAGTTCGCGCACCACGACGAAGCCTTCGAAGCGGGCCCGGGGCGCGAGCGGCGGCGGGATCGCCAGGCTTTCGCGTTGCAGCAGCAGTCGAGACGCATCGGCCGGCGGCAGCTCGTCGATGCGCAGGAGCTGGACCGTGCAGTCGTCGTCGCTGCCCCTCGCGCGTGCCGCCGACGCGAGCAGTCGCGCGGCCTCGTCGAAGTCGCCGCCACACCGGCCCAGCGCTTCGTGCACCTGTGCTGCATCGAGGTGGGCGTAGGCGCCGTCGGTTGCCAGCAGGTAGATCTCGCCGGGCTCTGCCTCCCAGCAGCGATAGTCGATCTCCACGTGGGGCCCGGCGCCGAGTGCGCGTCCCAGGTACGACTCGGCCGACGACAGATGAACGCGGTGGTCTTCGGTGAGCTGCTCCAGTGCCTGCGGATGCAGCCGATACACGCGCGCATCGCCGACATGCAGCAGGTGGAGTTCGCGTCCCTTGAGGATCAGCCCGCTGAAGGTGCAGACATAGCCGCTGTCCTTGTCGAAGCGCGCGTCGCTGCGCATGGTCTGCGCGTGGAGCCAGGAGTTGGTGGCCTCCAGCACCCGCTGGGCCGCGCGGCGCACCGACCAGGCCTCGGAGGTGGCGTAGTAGTCCTCGAGGAATCCCCGAACGGCCGCCGCGCTCGCGACCTGGCTGACCCGGCTGGATCCGATGCCGTCGGCGATCGCCACCGCGATGCCCTTCGAGAACTGCAGCGCTCCCGTGGGCAGCATCGCGCCGTGGAAATCCTGGTTGACCGACTGGGGCTTGGCCAGCGAGTGCTGGCCGAGCGTCACGCGCATGGCCTGGCGCACGGCGCGGCAATCAGCTCAGCACGCGCTTTGCCGCTGTCTTGTAGTGCGTCGAGTAGAGCGTGAGGCCGACGAAGGTCAAGCCGCCGACGAGGTTCCCGATCACCGTGGGGAGCTCGTTCCAGATCAGGTAGTCCATCAACGTGAAGTTGCCGCCCAGCATCAGGCCGGTGGGGAACAGGAACATGTTGACGATCGAGTGCTCGAAGCCCATGTAGAAGAACACCATGATGGGCATCCACATGCCGATGGCCTTGCCCGAAACAGTGGTGGACATCATCGCTGCGACCACGCCGGTGGACACCATCCAGTTGCACAGCACGCCGCGAATGAACAGCGTCAGCATGCCTGCGGCGCCATGCGCCGAATAGCCGACCGTGCGCCCTTCGCCGATGGTGCCGAGCCGCTGGCCGACCGCATTGGGCGCTTCGCTGAAGCCGAAGGTGAAGATGATGGCCATGAACACCGCCACGGTGAGGGCACCTGCGAAGTTGCCGACGAACACCAGGCTCCAGTTGCGCATCACGCCGCCCCAGGTGGCGCCCGGCCGCTTGTCGAACACGGCGAGCGGCACGAGCGTGAACACGCCGGTCAGCAGGTCGAAGCCCATCAGGTACAGCATGATGAAGCCGACCGGAAACAGCATTGCGCCGACCAGTGCATTGCCCGTGTTGACGGTCACGGTCACCGCGAAGGCCGCGGCCAGCGCCAGGATGGCACCGGCCATGTAGGAGCGGATGAGCGTGTCGCGGGTCGACATCAGGAGCTTGGATTCGCCGGCGTCGACCATCTTGGTGACGAATTCGTTGGGTGCGAGGTAGGCCATGGAGGTGGGGATTCCTGAAAAAGCGTAGAAGAACGAAAAAGGGGATGCCGGCTCAGGCCAGCGCGACGTGCACGCGGCCGTCCTCGACACGCACCGCATGCGCCCGCACCGAATGCTCCGGCGCTTCGAGGCACTCGCCGCTGCGCAGGTCGAAGTGGTTCTTGTAGAGCGGCGATGCGACCACGACGCGGTCGCCGACGCTCCCGACCAGGCCGCGCGACAGCACGCTGGCCCGAGCCTTCGGGTCGACGTTGTCGATGGCGAAGAACTGCTGCGCCTTTGCGACGTGGAAGATCGCGACATGCACGCCATCGACCAGCGCGCAGACGCCGGTGTCGGGCAGGATGTCGGTGGCCGCGCAGACGGCGGTCCAGTTGAGGGTGTCGGTGGTCATGCGGAGGTCCTCGGGTCGTTCAGGCGGTGGCGGCATCGGTGCGTTCTTCGGTACGGGCCGGGCGGATCTGGCCGCGCTCCTTCACGAAGACGATGTGCTCGTCCGGCTTCTCGCTGTTGACGAAGGAGCGGAAGCGCTGGCGCGTGGCCGGGTCGTTCACCGCGGTCTTCCATTCGCACTGGTAGGTGTCGACCACGTGCTGCATCTGCGCTTCCAGCTCGGCGGCGAGGCCGAGGCTGTCCTCGATCAGCACGTTCTTCAGGTAGTCGAGCCCGCCTTCGAGGTTCTCGCGCCAGGTGCTGGTGCGCTGCAGGCGGTCGGCGGTGCGCACGTAGAACATCAGGAAGCGGTCGATCAGCCGGATCAGTTCGGCCTTGCCCAGGTCCACGGCGATCAGCTCGGCATGTCGCGGCTTCATGCCGCCATTGCCGCAGACGTAGAGATTCCAGCCCTTGTCGGTGGCGATGATGCCGACGTCCTTGCCCTGGGCCTCGGCACATTCGCGGGTGCAGCCGGAGACGCCGAACTTGATCTTGTGCGGCGCGCGCAAGCCCTTGTAGCGGTTCTCCAGCTCGACCGCGAGGCCGACGCTGTCGTCCACGCCGTAGCGGCACCAGGTCGAGCCGACACAGCTCTTCACGGTGCGCAGCGCCTTGCCGTACGCATGACCCGATTCGAAGCCGGCCGCGATGAGTTCTTCCCAGATCAGCGGCAACTGCTCGACCCGGGCGCCGAACAGGTCGACCCGCTGGCCGCCGGTGATCTTGGTGTAAAGGCCGTACTTCTTTGCCACCTGGCCCACCGCGATCAGGCCTTCGGGGGTGACCTCGCCGCCCGGCATGCGCGGCACGACCGAGTAGCTGCCGTCCTTCTGGATGTTGCCGAGGAAGTAGTCGTTGCTGTCCTGCAGGCTCGCCAGATTCTTCTTCAGCACGAACTCGTTCCAGCAGGAGGCGAAGATGCTCGCGGCCGTCGGCTTGCAGATGTCGCAGCCCAGGCCCTTGCCGTGCCGGGCGAGCAGGTCGTCGAAGCTCTTGATCTCGCCGACGCGGATCAGGTGGTAGAGCTCCTGGCGCGAGTACGGGAAGTGCTCGCAGAGGTGGTTGTTCACCGCCATGCCGCGCCTGGCCATCTCGACCTTCATCACCTGGCCGACCAGCGCGGCGCAGCCGCCGCAGGTGGCGCCGGCCTTGGTGCAGGCCTTCATCTCGGCGACGGTGCAGATGCCGTCGCCGACCGCTGCGCAGATCTGGCCCTTGGTCACGTTGTTGCAGGAGCAGATCTGCGCGCTGTCGGGCAGTGCGTCGACGCCCAGGCCCGGCTTTGCCTTGCCGTCGCTCGACGGCAGGATCAGGAACTCCGGCTCGGGCGGCAGCGCGATGCCGTTGAGCGCCATCTGCAGCAGCGTGCCGTATTCGCTTGCATCGCCGACCAGCACCGCGCCCAGCAACTGCTTGCCGTCTTCGCTCACCACGATCTTCTTGTAGACCTGCTTGCGCTCGTCGACGTACTGGCAGGCGCGCGACTTCGGCGTCTTGCCGTGTGCGTCGCCGATGCTGGCCACGTCCACGCCCATCAGCTTGAGCTTGGTGCTCATGTCCGCGCCGGTGAAGGCGGCGTCGTCCTGCCCGGCGAGCTGCTTCGCGGCGACGCGCGCCATTTCGTAGCCCGGCGCGACCAGGCCGAAGGTCTGCTCGTTCCACGAGGCGCATTCCCCGATGGCGTAGACGTTGCGGTCGCTGGTGCGGCACTGGCTGTCGATCGCGATGCCGCCGCGCGGGCCGAGCGCCAGCAAGGACTGGCGCGCCAGCTCGTCGCGCGGGCGGATGCCGGCGGAGAACACGATCATGTCGGTCTCCAGGTAGGTGCCGTCGGCGAACACCATCCGATGCCGCGCGGTAGCGCCATCGACGATCTCCACCGTGTTGCGGCTGGTGTGCACATGCAGGCCCAGCGCCTCGATGCTGTTGCGCAGTGCGCGCCCGCCGCCTTCGTCGACCTGCAGCGCCATCAGCCGCGGCGCGAACTCCACCACGTGCGTTTCCAGGCCCATGTCATACAGGGCCTTGGCGCACTCGAGGCCGAGCAGGCCGCCACCCACGACCACGCCGCTCTTCGAGCGGGCACCGCTGGCTTTCATGGCCTCGAGGTCCTCGATGGTGCGATAGACGAAGCAATGCGGCCGATCGCGCCCGGGCACCGACGGCACGAAGGGCGCCGAGCCGGTGGCCAGCACGAGCTTGTCGTAGGCCACCACCTCGCCGTCGGCGGTGGTCACCGTGTTGTTGCGGCGCTCGATGGCGACCGCCCGCGCGGCCAGGCGCAGCGTGAAGCCGGTGCGCTCGAAGAAGCCCGGCTCGACCAGCGACAGGTCGTCCGCCGTCTTGCCCGAGAAGAACTCGGAGAGGTGCACCCGGTCATACGCCGGGCGAGGCTCCTCGCAAAGCACCGTGACCTGCGCATCCGCCAGGCCGAGCTCGTCGAGTTGCTCGAGAAATTTGTGGCCCACCATGCCGTGGCCGATCAACGCGATTTTCATTTTTGGGTCCTGCACGCGTCCGCTGGGATGGGGGTGCAGGCATTCGACGCGCTGTAGACACAAGCAGTCGAGGCAGGCCACCGCATCGAACGGATGCGAAAACGGGTTGGAACAGATGGACCGACAGCGTCACTGCTGTCGGTTCGCTCGGCTCCCGCCGTCGTTAGCGGAGGCACTGCGATATCCGCCGTGACGGGCGCCAGCGGAACAGTGCAGGACCTTCAGCAACAACCATGCCAGCGTCGATGGGTCGTTCTCGAGGGGTTCGCTGCCCTTCCCGCACGGAACTTGACCGATCGTTCGCTGCGCAACGAGGCCATGCGCGGGAATGGCGCACGAATGCCCGGGTTGGTGCGTGCCGGTGCGGCGACCGGCTGGCACCAAGCCTAGAATGACCCGATGCGCCTTTCGGCCCCCGACCGCACCCACCTCGACGCTGCCATGGCCGCCAAGCGCGCGACCGTGCTTCGCGCGCGGGCGGCCCGCATCGAGGCCTCCATGCCGTGCGGGGAGCACGTGCCGGCCGCACCCTCCTCCGCCCGGCGATCCCCCTCCTCCCTTCTGTAGCGCTAACCATCGATCGCCGGGCACCCGCCCCGCGCATTCGCGAGCGCCGTTGCTTCGTACAGCGCGCTCGCCATTTCAATTGGAGTGCTTCATGTCCACCACGCCTCTTCTCGGCGAGCGCGTGCTCACCGAACTCGATCACGCCCGCCTGACCAAGCTGCTCGACAAGTCCCAGCACCATCCGGTGCTCGAGGCGCTGCTCGAGTCCACCGATGTGATCCGTTCGCGCGAAGTGCCGCCCGACATCGTGACCATGTATTCGCAGCTGACGCTGGTGGACACCCGTTCAGGCGAGCCACGCAAGCTGACGCTGTGCTATCCGCAGGATGCGGAGCCTGCATCGGGCTTCGTTTCGGTGCTCTCTCCCGTGGGCATCAGCCTGATCGGCCTGCGCCTCGGCGCCACGGCGAGCTGGGTCTTGCCCGGCGGCGCCGAGGGCAGCGCCCAGGTGGCCGAGATCCTGTTCCAGCCCGAAGCCAGCGGCGACTACACGACCTGATCCCGCTAGAAGGCCGCGCCCCACCGGCAGGCTGCGAATTCAATCGAGCGTCGACAGGTAGGCCGCGATGTCGCGCGCGTCCTGCTCCGTCAGGCCCATCTCCGGCATCGCCGTGCGCGGATCGACCTCGTGCGTGTGGCGCAGCCAGCGCACCATGTTGTCGGGCGTATTGGCAAGTCGGCCGCCGATCATCGTGCGGCGCGCGATGCCATCGAGTGGCGGGCCGACATGGACCGAAGACCCGGTGATGCCGGGAACGCTGTGGCAGGCATTGCACGCGTACTGGTGCAGCGCACGCGCGCCGCGCCGTGCATCGCCCAAAGCGCCGGCCCTCACTGCTTCGTCCGGGCCACAGGTGGCCTGGCCTCCTGTCTGCTCCGCATACTCCCGCGCCGTCAGGTCCGGCAACCGCTCGAGAAACGCGACCACCGCCCACAGGTCGTCTTCCGCCAGGCGGTATTCCCACGCCGGCATGCCGCTCATCTTGATGCCGTGCTTCGTTACCCAGTAGAGCTCGCGCGCCTTCCAGTGGTGGCGCGCGTCCACCAGCGGGCCGGGCAGCGGCTGCATGCTCTTGCCGATGTCGCCCTGCGCGGTCCCGGGCCCGCCGTGGCATTGCTGGCACTTGTCGCGGAAGCAGGCCGCGCCGCGCAGCACCAGCTGCGGGTCGTCGAGCCGCGGCACGTCGACGTCTCGGGCACGCAGCCGGACTGACTGTCGCATCGCGGTCTCGAGCAGCGTATGCAACGGCTGGGTGTGCTGTGAAGTCGCCGCCACGTTGTAGAGCCCGCCGTACACCACCGCTGCCGCGCCGGCCGCGGCGGCCAGGCCCAGCACCGCCGACGTGAGCAGAACGGTCTTGAGGGTTCCCATGTTCTGGCGGCATTGTCCGACGCGCAACAGCGCCGGCCTGTCGGCGCAGCGCGCGTTTGCGCCGCCACAATCCGCGCCATGGCCCTCTTGCTGGACCGCTCCGGGCGACGGACCGCGCTGCTGCTGGCGCTGGTCGCGCTGGCGCTCGCAACCGGCTGCATCGGCGAAAGCCGGCTGCCTTACGCCGACGCCCCACGCGCGCAGTTGCAACGAGGGCAGGCGCTGCTGGCCCAGTACCAATGCGGCAGCTGTCACGCCATCCCCGAAGTGCCCGCCGCCCGCGGCAGCGTCGGACCGGCGCTCGCGGGCTTCGGTCGTCGCAGCTACATCGCCGGCGAGGTGCCGAACCGGCCCGACATGCTCGCGCGGTGGATCGTCCAGCCGAACGCGATGGTGCCCGACACCCTGATGCCGGCCATGGGCGTCTCGGCCGATCAGGCACGCGACATGGCGGCCTACCTGCTGGCGCTCGAATGAGCGGTGTTCACACGCAGTCGGCCCTGCACGTGGCCGGCCCCGTGGCCGAGACGCTGCTGGGCGTCACCGGCGTGCTCGTCGCGGGCGCGACGCTGATCTTCGTCGGCGTGATGGCGCTGCTGGCGCTCGCGGTACGCCGCCGCCGCGGGCGGGTGAATGCACGCTGGTGGGTGCTCGGCGGCGGCCTGGCCTTCCCGGGCGCCGTGCTCACGGCCCTCTTCTTCTACAGCGAATGGCACAAGCCGCCCTGGCGGGTGGCGCCGCCCAAGGATGCGCTGATCGTGGCCGTCACCGGCCACATGTGGTGGTGGGAGCTGCGCTACCGCGACCCGGCCACGGGCCAGGAGATCGCAAGTGCGAACGAGCTGCGCATCCCGGTCGGCCGGCCGGTCTACTTCGCGCTCGCCAGCGCCGACGTGATCCACAGCTTCTGGGTGCCGGCGCTCGGCGGCAAGATGGACATGGTGCCGGGCCGCATGCAGCACCTGCAGCTGCAGGCCGATCGCCCCGGAACCTGGCGCGGTGCCTGCGCCGAGTACTGCGGCGACCAGCATGCGCGCATGGCGCTGCAGGTGGTGGCCGAGCCGCCCGCGGCCTTCGATGCCTGGCTTGCCGCACAGGCACGGCCTGCGGTGGCACCGGCCACGCCTGCGCTCGAGCGCGGGCGGGATGCCTTCCTCGCGCACCGCTGCAATGCCTGCCACACCGTGCGCGGCGTGAGCGAGGAAAGCCGCCTCGGCCCGGACCTCACCCACGTGGGCAGCCGCCTCTACCTGGGCGCCGGCCTGATGCCGAACGGCGCCGAAGGCCTGGCGCGCTGGGTGGCGCACACGCAGCAGCTGAAGCCCGGCGCACGCATGCCTTCGTCGCACGAGCGCATTGACGAGACCAGCCTGCAGGCCATCGCCGCCTGGCTGGCGCAGCTGAAATGAAGGAGCTGCCGTCCACCCTGCCCCGGCCCGCGGGCGAGCGCGAGGCACTCGAGCGCGCCTGGCAGCCGCCACAGGGCTGGCGGGCGCTCTCGGCCGTCAACAACACGCGCATCGGCGTGTACTACATCGCGACCGCGATGCTGTTCTTCGTGCTGGCCGGTGTGCTCGCACTGGTGATGCGCGCGCAGCTGGCCGTGCCCGACAACGCGCTGGTGGAGGTGCGGACCTACAACCAGCTCTTCACCATGCACGGCACGGTGATGATGTTCCTGTTCGCCGTGCCGATCGTCGAGGCGGTGGCGGTCTACCTGCTGCCGGGCATGCTGGGCGCGCGCGACCTGCCCTTTCCCTGGCTGTCGGCCTATGCGTTCTGGGCCTATGCGATAGGCGGACTGGTCTTCTTCTGCACCCTGTTCTTCGGCGCGGCGCCCGACGGCGGGTGGTTCATGTACCCACCGCTCACCGGCAAGGAGTTCTCGCCCGGACGCGGCGCCGACTGGTGGCTGCTGGGCATCGGCTTCATCGAGATCTCCGCCATCGCGGGCGCCATCGAGCTCATCGTCGGCGTGCTGCTCACGCGCGCGCCCGGCATGACGCTGATGCGCATGCCGGTCTTCGCCTGGGCCATGCTGGTGACGGCGCTGATGATCGTCTTCGCCTTTCCGGCGGTGATCGCCGCGACCACGCTGCTGGAGCTGGAACGCGCCTTCGACTGGCCCTTCTTCATCGCCGGGCGCGGCGGCGATCCGCTGCTGTGGCAGCACCTGTTCTGGTTCTTCGGGCACCCGGAGGTCTACATCATCTTCCTGCCCGCCGCGGGCATGGTCTCGATGATGATCCCCGCGCTCGCGGGCACGCGGCTGGTGGCCTACCGCGCGATCGTGGCCGCGCTCGCCGGCGTCGGGCTCGTGAGCTTTGCGCTCTGGATCCACCACATGTTCGCCGCGGGCGTGGGCGACCTGGCGATGACGGTGACTTCGGCAGCGAGCTTCCTGGTCGCGATCCCCAGCGGCGTGCAGGTGTTCGCGTGGATCGCGACCTTCTGGCGCGGCGAGGTGCGGCCGAACACGCCCACGCTGTTCCTGCTGGGCTTTCATTTCATCTTCGTGCTGGGCGGCCTGACCGGCGTGATGGTCGCGGTGCTGCCCTTCGACTGGCAGGCGCACGACAGCTACTTCATCGTCGCCCATCTGCACTACGTGCTGATCGGCGGCATGGTGTTCCCGCTGTTCGCGGGCCTCTACTACTGGGCGCCGGTGTTCAACGGCCATTGCCTCTCGGAGCGCTGGGGCCGCTGGGTCTTCGGCCTGATGTTCGGCGGCTTCAACCTGGCCTTCTTCCCGATGCACATCGCGGGCCTGCTGGGCATGCCGCGGCGCGTGCACAGCTACCCCGGCGACCTGGGCTGGAACGCGCTCAACCTGTTGTCCACGGTCGGCGCCTTCGTGCTGGCGACGGGCGTGCTGCTGTTCGTCGTCGATGCCGCGCGCACCCTGCGACGGCCCGACAAGGACCACGGCAATCCGTGGCGGGCCGGCACGCTCGAATGGCTGCCGTTGCGCGAATACGGCGTGCGCAGCATTCCGCAATTGGTGTCGCGCGAGCCCCTGTGGGAGCAGCCGTCGCTCCCGCGGGAGGTCGAGGACGGACGGCACTGGCTGCCCGGCACCGCCTTCGGAGGCCGCGAGACCCTGGTCACCAGCATCGTCGACGCGCGGCCGCTCCACCTGCTGCGCCTTCCCACCGACGGCTGGTGGCCGCTGCTGGCGGCCGTCGGAACGGCGGGCTTCTTCCTGCTGCTGACAGTCGAGCTGGTGGTGGCCGCCTTCGCCTTCGGCGCGGTCGCGATCGCGGCGGTGCTGCGCTGGCTCTGGGCCACGGACATGCCGCCGCCGCGCCCGCGTGTCGAAGTGGCGCAAGGCGTCGAGGTGCCCGTCGGCAGCCGCCGGCTCGCCGAGTCGCATTCATGGTGGGCGTCGCTCATCCTGGTGGCGGTGGACATGACAGTTTTCGCGTCCTTTGCCTATGCGCATGTGCATGTCGCCATGGCGGCCGACACCTGCCCGCCGGCCGGTGCCGCGCTGCCGGCGCTGCGCTGGCCCTGGGCCTCGGCCGCGCTTCTCGCCATCGGCTCGCTGCTGATGGCGACAGCGCCGCGGCGCCTGCGCGATGCCGATCCGCGCGGCCAGCGAATGCTGCGGCTGCAGGTGGCGCTGGCCATGCTGTGCGTGGCCGGCGCCTTCGGCACCGACCTGTTCGCACAGGCGCAGGCCGGCCTGAACCCGCAGGCCCAGGCCTGGAGCGCCACCGTTGCCATGCTGCTGGCCTACCAAGGGCTGCATGTCGCGGTGCTGATGATGATGGGCGGCTATCTGCTGGCCCGCTCCTTCGCCGGCCGACTGCAGCCGCAGGCGCGCGCGACGCTCGACAACACGCTGCCGATCTGGCATTGCGCCACTTTGCAGGGCGTCGCCGGCCTGCTGCTCGTGCAGGGCCTGCCGCGGCTGCTGGGCTGAAGGCCCAGACCCTGCACGCTGGCCGACATGCGGCGTCGGCCGCAGCCCACACGCGACGCCGTGGCGCCGCGCAGAGTCGAGCCATGCCATCGACAGGAGGATCTTCATGGCCACCAGCAGCATTTTGGGCGGCGAGCATGCGCCCGCGGAGCCACGCGGCACCGACGTGGATTCGCTCGGTCCGAGCGACACCAGCGACAGCGGCAGCGACGTGCAGACCGACCGCAGCCGCAGTGCCATCCCCGAGGAGGGCAGCGAAGGCGCGCTGCCGATTTCGCACGGCACCGACACCGATTCCACGGGCACTGGCGAACGTGCGTCGGCCGATCCCACGGCTGCACCGGACGATGCCGACATCCTGCCTGACCGTATCGGCACCGTGCCTTACGACGTCGGCGAGGTGACCGACGCGGTCGACGATCCTACTGCCGCCACCGTTGGAGAGCTGGCCGAGGACACGGACGACGCCGGCAACGGGGACGAGAACGACGAGGAAGAGGAAGAAGACAACGGTCCTCCCCCGAGGGGCCGGCCAGTGCCCGTCCCGCGTCGCGGCTGAACGCGTTCAGCCCTCGACGCCCGCCAGCAGGTCCTGCGATTCGTCGTCGAAGCCCGGCACCGGCTGGGCCTTGGCGAGTGCCATCCAGACGCTGAAGGGCAGCCGTGGCTGCGCGCGGTGCACGGCCGCGCGTGCCACCACCAGCCGCGCACCCTGTGCGACCAGCACGCCGCATTCGGGCGGAATCTCCTCGGGCTGCGCGATCGGCCGGCCCTTGGCATCGCACCCAAGCACGTACCAGCACTCCCCGCCCACATCCAGGTAGGCCGCCCGCTTGTCGGGCTTGCGCAGATCGCCGAGCAGATCGGCGCGGCTGACCTTCACCTCGTGGACGATCGGTTGCGCATAGGCCTCCACGCTCGTGTTGCGGATCGAGAACACGTCCGGCCGCGCGATGCACCAGCGCGGCTTGTCGCCCTCCTTCGCGGCCGGCAGCCGCGCGCGCAGGCTCAGCCCGCGCCACGCGATCCGGCCGGCGCGCGTCATCTCGCGCGCCACCTGCTCCACCAGCGCCTCGTGCCGCGAGAGTGCTGCCCGGTTGACCACCAGGCTGCCCGCGATGTGGGCGATGCCGGCGTCGCTCACGCGCAGCGTCTCATGCCCCTGTGGCCAGCGCACGCGCTCCAGCAGGCCGGCGGCCAGCAGCTCGACCTCGATCTCGTCGCAGCACGGCCAGCCGGCCGAGCGGTACATCTCGCGCAGGCGCCGCGAATGCGAGCGGCCGAGGGCCGATGCGCCGGGCGGCGGATCGCCCACTGGCGGCGGCTTGCCGGGCTCCGTCATGGGCGGGTCGGTGGGAGGCGGGTCTCCCTCGGGCGGGGGTGAAGGCGCGGGCGGGGGTGAAGGTGGTATCGGCAGATCGGGCGCCGGGGGCGGCGGGCCGATGGGGATGTCGACGCCGGAGCGCTGTGGGGCGAGTGCGTTCATCGGGCTAGCGTAGCGAAAAACGCGAGCCCCGGCGATGCTCCATTCGAGTCGGGCGATGCCCCTGCTGCTCAATACTGCGCCTGCCCAGCCGGTTCGGTACTCCCTTGCAGCTCGGGAATGCCCTGTGCCGTGTCGTGGCAGGTGAGCTCGTTTCTCACGGTCTGCACCCCCCGCATCTGGCCCACGTCGTACAGCAGCTCGTCGAGCTCCCCGGTCAGGATGTGGCCTCGCAGGCACACCTCGCCCCGATCGACTTCCACCTGGATCGACTTCGGGTGGCTCACGACCCGCCCCAGCCGCGCGCGGATGCGTTCATGCAGTTGGGAGTCGCTCTCGGGTTCGTGGCCTCCGACGCGATCGAGCCTGCCGGTGGCCACGATGCCTTTCAGGCGGTCCACCGTTCTCTTGCCGGCCGATTCGGCCAGGTCCGCTGCGTCGTGCCCTGCCGCCACGAGCTTGTCGCGCACCAGCGCCCGGCGCCGCCGACCGCTTTGTTTGTCGAGGTAGTACATGGCAAGGGTGCCCGCAGCCACGCCAGCTGCGAAGGAAAGGAAATCGCGCATGGTGGTGCTCCTGTTCCTGGTGTGTGGATGACCCGCTGGCCCCCAGGACACGGCCAGTCGAATCGACTCTGCGCGGGCGGCAGGACCCGTCTGTCGGACATCGTTGACGGATGGGGGCCGCAGATGCACCGTCGCAGCACTCAGGTGGCACTGTCTCGGCGGCCGCCGTCTTGATGTCGGGCATTGCGATCGAAGGTCTGCGGGTGGATAGTCGGGGCCATGCCCGCGCTGCATGCCATCTACGGCCCCCGCTCCATCAAGGCGCTCGTGTGCCGGTCCCTTGCGCTGCTGTCGCTCTGTTTCGCCGGCGCCCTGCTGCCGGGCCCATCGCACGCCCAGGACCGCCCCCCTGAAAAGCGCATCGCGCTGGTGGTCGGGAACAGCCAGTACCCCAAGGTGCCGCTCGACAACCCGGTGAACGACGCGCGCCTGATCGCCGGCACCCTGCGCAAGCTGGGCTTCGAGGTCAACCTGCAGCTCAACGTCGGCGTACTGCCGTTCAGGCGGGCGCTGCGCGAGTTCGCGCGACAGGTGCAGCAGGACGACGCCATCGCGGTGCTGTACTACGCGGGCCACGGCGTGCAGATCGACGGGCGCAACTACCTCCTGCCGGTGGACATCAACCTGCGCGACCAGGAGGAGGTGAAGGACGAGTCGGTCGACATCGAGGAGCTGTTCCTCAGCAAGATCGACAAGGTGGGCTCCTACCCCCGCATCGTGATCCTCGACGCCTGCCGAGACAACCCCTTCGCCGCCAGGACGCGCAACGTGCGATCGGCCGGCGGGCTGGCGGAGATGGGCGCGCGCGGCACGCTGATCGCCTTCGCCTCGGCGCCCGGCGCGCCGGCCGAGGACGGGCCGGCCGGCCGCAACAGCATCTACAGCCGCAATCTCGCCGAGGAGATGATGACCCCTGGCCTCGAGGTCGAGCAGATGTTCAAGAACGTGCGGGTGCGCGTGCTGAGCGAAACGCGCCAGCGCCAGCTCCCGTGGGTGAACACCTCGCTGACGTCGAACTTCAGCTTCAACCCGGCGGCGCGGCGGCCGGCCGCGGAGAGCCCGGCGGCTGCGTCCACGCCGCCAGGACCGGCTGCCGGGGCGTCGCCCGAGGCGCCGACGGGGCGCGACTCGCGGCCGAAGGACATCGACGCCCTGCTTTCGCAGGCGCGGCGCGAGCGCGATACCGAAGTCGCGGCAGCGTCGCCGCCGTCGGCAGTGCAGCCGGCGCCACCACAGGCGCAGGCGCCGCCGCCTGCTCTGCCGCAGCCGCAACCGCAATCGCAGCAGCAACCGCGCGTGGCGGCCCTGAGTCCGCCCCCGCCTTCACCCTCCCCTTCGCAGCCATCCACTTCGGCGCGCAAGTTCCTCGACCGCAACGAGCTGCAGCAGCTCCTGGTCGGCAAGACCCACACGCTGCGCGACACATCTTTCGCAGGCGTGGTGCGCTGGGACCTGCGCAGCGGCGGCACGGTCTACTACAACAGCCAGGGCGCCTCCAACGTCGCGATCAACGGTTCGGGCCGCTGGGAGCTGAAGGATGACGGCGCTCTCTGCGCGAAGTTCAACGCCACGCTGCCGGGCCGGCTCACCGACGCACGCAGTCCTGACGATGGCTGCTGGTACTTCTTCCGCGAAGGCGAGAAGCTGATGCGCAGCACGAGCATCGAGCCGCAGGCGCGACCGCAGGCCGAGATCGTTCGCATCCAGTGACCGACGGGCCGGCATGCCCATCGCTTGCGAGAGAATGCCTCTTCATCGTCCGTCGCCCGGACGCGAACGACAAGGAGCGAATCCACCGTGCCAGAACGATCCTCTGCCTCCGGCCGCACCGGCCGCCCTGCCGCGCGCGCGGGCGAGCCTGCGCCGATCGAGGGAGGCGGCCCGACGCGCCGGCGCCTGCGGCGCGAGCGCACGGACCTGCTGGAGACACGCATCCTCGACGCTGCGGTCGAGGAGTTCGCCGAGCACGGATTCGCCGGCGCGCGCATCGAGCGCGTCAGCGCCGCGGCCGGCACGGTCGACCGCATGCTGTACTACTACTACGGCAACAAGGAGCGCCTCTACCAGGCCGTGCTGGCGAAGATCTACGAGGACATGATCGGCGCGCAGCGCGAGTTCGTGAGCCCCGAGGACCCGGTCGAAGGCATGCGCCAGCTCGTGCAGCACTCGTGGGACCACTACCTCTCGCACCCGAACCTGGTGCGGCTGCTGATGAACGAGAACCTGCTGCGCGGCAAGCACATCCGGCAGGCACCGCAGGTGGTGGAGCGCACCGCGCTCCCGCTGGTGCAGACTGTCGCCACCCTGCTCGAGAGCGGGCAGGCGCGCGGAGTGTTCCGCAGCGACGTGTCGTCCGAGCACGTGCTCATGACGATCATGTCGCTTGGCTTCTTCTACCTCTCGAACCAGTACACCTGCGCCACCTGGATCGGCGCGGACCTGATGAGCCGGCCCCGGCGCGCGGCCTGGCGCGAGCACATCTGCGACGTGGTGCTGCGCATGCTCGCGACCGGCGACGAACCGGCCGAGGCGCCAGCCGCGCCCAAGCCCCGGCGCAAGCCCGCCGCTTCAAGGAAGAAGTGATCAGGCCGGGCCGAATGCGGCCCACTGCTCGCGCACGAAGCGCGCGATCGCTGCGTTCTGCCCGATCAGCGAGAAGCGCGCGTTGTGGGCGTAGTCGGGCAGGTTGATCATCTCGGTGGTGATCCAGCGCAGCGGCGATTCTTCGTGAGTTCGGTGGTAGGCCAGCACCTTGCGCACCACCTCGCGCGTGCAGGCGAGCGCGCCCGAGGCCCACGGCGAGTGCCATTCCCCGGGCGCCGGCTGGGTGAAGGGATAGAGGATGCCGCGGCCCGGCTCGCCCTTCGCGTACGGGAAGATGGAATGCTCCGGCACGGCCGCGACCGCCTCGCCCGAGTCGCCGAGCGACCAGCGGTTGCGCGGCCCGTTCGGCGCCACGCTGCGCACCTGCAGCCAGCGCACGATGCCCATCTCCAACCATTGGTCCACGAAGTTGCCGGGCTCGAAGGGGTCGAGCACCGCGCGCCCTGAAGCGACGTCTTCCGTCAGCCCGCAGATCGCCAGCTCCTGCGCATTGCCGATCTTGAAGATCGCATGGCTGTAGTCCAGCGTGAAGTGGAAGGGAACGCCCCGGCGGCGCACCGCCTCGGCCACCGGCACGACGCGCCGCGGGTCCTCGCTCCACATGTTGACGTGCAGCTCGAAGGCCGGCTCGACGCCGCGTGCCATGCCTTCGTCGTAGGCGCGCAGGTAGAAGTCGGCCACCTCGTCGTTGCCGATGGGCCGCCCTGTCGCATCGTGCCAGTGCAGCATGATGTTGTGGGTGCGGGCGCCGACCTCGGCCGCGAGCTGCAGCTTGTCGGCGAGCAGCGCCTCGTCGCGCCCGAGCGCATAGAACCAGCTCGCGGTGTGCACCGGCAGGCCGAAGCGCTCGATGCAGCGCAGGTAGGTGTCGACCTGGCCGGGCATCGGCAGGCGGTCGAAGCAGTCGAAGGCGCAGCTCTCGTGCACCAGCCGGAACTGCTCCTCGATCGGCGGCTCGGCCAGCGACACCGGCCGCTCGAGCGAGGAGGCCTGCGCGCCGCGGCCGTTGCAGCCGATCGGCGGAAGGGTCGCGCTCATCACGAGGGATTGCGCAGCTTGCGGATCTGCTCCTCGGCGGGCTGCAGCTTCGCGCCGTCGAGGTAGGTGCCCGAGGGCATCACGCCCTTGCCGTCCTTCACTGCGGTGCGGCCGACGAAGATGCCGAGCGTGGACTGGTTGTCCTGCGGGCGGAACACCACCGGCCCGAAGGGCGAATCGAACTGCAGGCCCTTGAACGCGGCGACCAGCTTCTCCGTATCGGTCGAGCCGGCCTTCTGCAGGCCCGCGGCGATCGCCTTCACGGTGGCATAACCCACCACCGAGTTCAGGCGCGGGTAGTCGTTGTACTTCTTCTGGTAGGCAGCGAGAAAGGCCTTGTGCTCGGGCGTGTCGATGCTGGCGTAGGGGTAGCCGGTCACGATCCAGTTGACGGGCGCGTCGTCCTTCAGCGGGTCGAGGTACTCGGGCTCGCCGGTCAGCAGGCTCACCACTTCGCGGCCTTCGAACAGGCCGCGGGTCTTGCCCTCGCGCGCGAGCTTGGTCAGGTCGCTGCCGAACATGACGTTGAAGATCGCATCCGGCTTGGCATCGGCCAGCGCCTGCACCACGGCGCCGGCGTCGATCTTGCCGAGCGGCGGCGACTGCTCGGCCACGAACTCGACATCGGGCTGCGCCTTCTTCATGTTCTCCTTGAAGGCGGCCACCGCCGCCTGGCCGTACTCGTAGTTGGGGTAGACCAGCGCCCAGCGCTTCTTCTTCAGCTTGACGGCCTCGCCGATCACCGAGGTGGCGAGCGCGTAGGTGCCGGAGCGCAGGCGGTAGGTGTAGCGGTTGCCGTTGTCCCACACGACCTTGTCGCTCAGCGGGCCGGAGGCGAGAAAGAAGACCTTCTTCTGCTTCGCGAAATCGGTCAGCGCCAGCCCGACATGCGAGAGCGTCACGCCGGAGAGGATGTCGACCTTCTCGCGCGCGAGCAGCTCCTCCGCCATGCGCACCGCATCGCCCGGGTTGCCGTTGTCGTCGCGGAACACGGTTTCCAGCTTCTTGCCGAGCACGCCGCCCGCGGCGTTGATCTCTTCCTGCGCCAGCAGCCAACCCTGCTTGTAGGGCACCAGGTTCTGCGGCAGCGCCTTGTAGCTGTTGATCTCGCCGATCTTGATGGTGCCCTGCGCGGCGGCCTGCGCGCCTGCGAGGCAAAGGCTGGCCGCCAGCAGGCGGGTGGACACGGAAAGCATGAGGTTCATGGCGAAGTCCTTTCTGGCGATGGCTGGGGAGCCGGGGAACACCGCGGAACCGGCTTTGCCGGGCCGCTGGTGTTGCCCCCGGTGAGGGGGTGGGCGGCTACACGAAGTGAGCCAACCTGGGGGAGAGCTTCATCCGCCGGCTGCCATCTCCTCGACGATGCGTCGCATCTTGATGGAGGAGCCGTCAAGGGCGAGGTTGATGCGGTGCCATTGGCGCGGCTTGTCCTCGTTGCGCTGGATGGCCTCCAGCACGCGCTTGTCCTCGTTGAAGGCCATGCGAAGGTTGCTGCGCAGGCGTTCGTCGATCACCGGATCGGCGGGTGAGTTCTTCAGGCACAGCCAATGCTGCACGCAGCTGCGCTGGTCGATGGGCGTGATGAAGTGGCAGGCATACATCTGGATGCAGTCCTCGCGGTTGCCCTCCGGCGCGCCGGTGCCGGTGCGGGCCGATCCGAAGTCGATCACCGCGATGCTGGGCGCGTGATAGTGGTAGTAGTGCCAGCGGTCCACGTTGCCCCCGAAATCCTTGAGGCCTTCGAAGATCGGGATCAGCGGCCCGTCGATCACCCAGCGCCAGGTCACGACCTTGTTGCCCTGGCGCTCGTGCTGCACGCGCGTTTCCTCGCGGCCGGCGCTCGCCAGCGTGGTCTGGTGCACGTAGACCACGTGGGTCGGGTCGCAGAGGTTGTCCGCCAGGCTCAGGTAGTTGGCCTGCACGAGCAGCGCATCGCCCTCGACCACGCTGTAGGCCGGGTCGTCGTACTGTGGCAGTCGGAACACCTGGCTGCGGTCGGCTTTTTCAGCATCGCCCATCCACACCCAGACCATGCCCATGCTCTCGGCGGTGGGAAAGCTGCGCACGCGGAAGCTTTCCGGCACGCGCGGCATGCCGGGCGCATGCACGCAGCGGCCGCTGCAGTCGAAGGTGAGGCCGTGGTAGGCGCACTGGATGGCATCGCCCTGGAGCCAGCCGATGGTCAGCGGCGCCAGCCGGTGCGGGCAGGCGTCCTCGAGCGCGGCGACGACGCCCTCTTCCGTGCGATAGACCGCGAGGTCTTCCTCGAGCACGCGGCGCGCGACGATCTCGCGTCCGATGTCCCGCGACCAGGCGAGCGGGTACCAGGCGTTGTAGGCGAAGGCGGTCATGGGCGTCTGTCCTCGTGGGTGGCCGGCGGCTTGCATGACGCGGAGCGCTGCAGAAAGCATGCCAGCAGTAAGTAAGCGACTTCTCCAATTTCATGGAGAGGATACTTAATTTCAGGGCGCGTGTACCCCGGGTTTGCACCGGGAAGCGGCATTGGCGTGCCCCGTCGTCGTGCACGCGCTGGCAGGCCGTTCCCGCCAGTGACTCAGTGGAAGTCGCGGCTCCTGCTGCTGTTCGCAAGGCGCCCCAGCAGCGGCGTCAGGTCCCGGAAGCCGGTGGCCACCACGTGCCGCACCTCGCCGCCGCTGTCCACGTCGCGCTGCCAGGTGCCCTGCACCGCGAGCAGCTGCGACTTCAGCACCTGCTCGCGCCAGGCCTCGACGACGTGCTTCCAGACGATCACGTTGACGTTGCCGGTCTCGTCCTCGAGCGTGACGAAGATGGTGTCGTTGGCGGTCTGCGGGCGCTGGCGGCCCATGACCATGCCGCAGGCGCGCACCATCCGGCCGCTGGGCAGGTCGCGCAGCTGCTCGGCACTGCTGAGCTTCATGCGCGCGAGCCGCGGGCGCAGCAGCGCCAGCGGATGGCGGCGCAGCGTGAAGCCGAGCGAGGCGTAGTCGCCGACGATCTCCTCGCCCTCGGGCGCCAGCGGCAGCTGCAGCGCGCGCTCATGGATGGGCACGCCCTTGAGCAGCGCCGGCGCGCGCCGCTGCGCGGTGGCGTCCCAGACCTGCTGGCGCCGATGGCCCGAGAGTGCGAGCAGCGCATCGGCCGCGGCGAGCGCAGCCATGTCCTTGGCGTCGAGCTCGGCGCGCAGGGCCAGGTCCTCGGTGCTGGTGAAAGGGGCCTGGATGCGGGCATCGACGATGCGTTGGGCGCCGGCTTCGCTGAGGCTCGTGATGCGGCGCAGGCCTAGGCGGACGGCGGGTTGGTGGGGGGTGCCGAGGCGGGTGGCGAAATGGGAGGGGATGGCTTGCGGTGGCTGCTGCCCCCATCCCAGCTTTCCCTCAGAGGGGGAAGGAGCAACAGCCCGAGCTTCCAGGGTGCAGTCGAGCTCGCTCATCGTCACGTCGACTGCACGCACCTCGACACCATGCCGTCTGGCGTCCTGCACCAGTTGAGAAGGCGAATAGAAGCCCATGGGCTGCGAATCGAGCATGGCGGCCAGGAAGCAGGCGGGCTCGTGCAGCTTGATCCAGCTGCTCACGATCACCAGCAGCGCGAAGCTGGCGGCATGGCTTTCGGGGAAGCCGTATTCGCCGAAGCCCTGGACCTGCTTGAAGATGGCTTCGGCGAACTCGCGGTCGTAGCCGTTGTCGATCATGCCGTCGACCAGCGGCTCGTGGAACTTCTCGACGCCGCCCTTGCGCTTCCAGGCCGCCATCGAGCGGCGCAGCCGATCGGCCTGGTCGGGCGAGAACCTGGCCGCGATCATCGCGATCTGCATCACCTGCTCCTGGAAGATCGGCACGCCGAGGGTGCGGCCCAGTGCCGGGATGAGGTCGGGGTAGCGGTAGTCGATCTCGCCGCCCTTCCGGAGCTTCTCGCGGTTCTTGAGGTACGGATGCACCATGCCGCCCTGGATCGGCCCCGGCCGCACGATGGCCACCTCGATCACCAGGTCGTAATAGCAGCGCGGCTTGAGGCGCGGCAGCATCGACATCTGCGCCCGGCTCTCGATCTGGAACACGCCGATGGTGTCGGCATCGCAGATCATGTCGAACACGGCTTCGTCGTCGTTCGGTATCTGGTGCATCTGCAGCGCCGTGCCGCGCCAGCCGTTGACGAGGGCCAGCGCGCGCCGGATGGCGCTCAGCATGCCCAGGGCCAGCACGTCGACCTTGAGCATGCCCATGGCCTCGAGGTCGTCCTTTTCCCACTGGATGACCGAGCGGTCCTTCATGGACGCGTTCTCGACCGGCACCAGGCGCGTGAGCTTGCTCTGCGTGAGCACGAAGCCGCCCACGTGCTGGCTCAGGTGGCGCGGAAATCCGCGCAGCTGCTGCGTGAGCTCGATCCACTGCAGCAGCCGCGGCATGGCTTCCTGCACGCCCGAGCGCTGCATCGCCTCTTCCAGCCGCTGGTCGAGCACCACGCCGTCGAACCAGTAATGGTCCTTGGCGAACTCGTCGACCAGGCGGGCATCGATGCCCAGCGCCTTGCCCACGTCGCGCACCGCGCTGCGCGAGCGGTAGCAGATCACGACCGCGGCGATGGCGGCACGCTCGCGGCCGTACTTCTCGTAGATGTACTGGATCACCTCCTCGCGCCGCTGGTGCTCGAAGTCGACGTCGATGTCGGGCGGCTCGCGGCGCTCGCGGCTCAGGAAGCGCTCGAACAGCAGGTTGCCGGTCTCGGGGTTGATGGCGGTGATGCCCAGGCAGAAGCAGACCGCCGAATTGGCCGAGGAGCCGCGGCCCTGGCACAGGATGTTCCTGGAGCGCGCGAAGCGCACGATGTCTTCCACCGTGAGGAAGAACATCTCGTAGTGCATCTCGATGATGAGGTCGAGCTCGTGCCGGATCTGGCCTTGCACCTTGTCGGGAACGCCCTGCGGATACTTCTCGCGCGCGCCCTCCCAGGTCTTGCGCACCAGCGTCTGGGCCGGCGTCTCGCCGTTCGCCACGTTCTCGAGCGGGTACTTGTAGTGCTCGCGGATCACGTTCAGGTCGAAGGTGCAGCGCCGCGCGACCTCGATGGTGTTGGCCAGCAGCTCGGCCGGGTAGAGGTTCGACAGGCGCAGCCGCGAACGCAGGTGCCGCTCGGCATTGGACTGCAGCGCGAAGCCGCATTCGGCGACCGCCCTGCCCTCGCGCACGGCCGTGATCACGTCCTGCAGCGGCTTGCGCGAGCGCACGTGCATGTGCACGTCGCCGGCCGCCACCAGCGGCACGCCGGCCTGCGCGCCGGCCTGCAGCAGCGTGGCGAGCCAGAGGTCGTCGTCGAGCTCGTTGGGCAGCTCGGCCGCGATCCAGAGATGGCCCGCGAAGAGGCGCGCGACCTCGGCCACGTCGGCGCGCAGCGTTTCGGCGTCGGGCGTGGTGCCGGGCGTGCGCAGGGGCACGAAGAGGATCTCGCAATGACGCAGCGAGGCGATGTCGCTGCCTTCCCAGCTCACCTCGTAGGTGCCCTTGGGCGCCGTGATGCGCGCGGCGGTGATGAACTCGCAGAGGTTGCCCCAGCCTTCGAGATCGTGCGCGATCGCCACCAGCTTGAAGCGCTCGAAGCGGAACTCGCTGCCGAAGAGCAGCCGGAAAGGATGATGCTCCGATGGATCGAGGTTTTCGAGGAGCTCCCGCAGCCCTTCGAACGCCCGCACCACGCCGGCCACCGAGCATTCGTCGGTGATCGCGAGCGCCTCGTAGCCGAGCTCGTAGGCGCGCTGCACGAGGTCCTCGGGATGCGAGGCCCCGCGCTGGAAGCTGAAGTTCGTGAGGCAGTGCAGCTCGGCATAGGCCGGCAGGCCCGGCGGCATCGGAGCCATCGGCGGCCCGGCTTCCGGCTGCGGCAGCCGCGGCGGCAAGGCATGCACCGTGGCCGAGGCACGCGTGCGTTTCTGCATCTGCTTGTCGCTGAGTTCAGGCATACAGGCCTTGCAGGTACCAGCGCGGCGTGCCGGAAGTGAAGCAGGACGAGGGCCGCTCGCGGTAGATCCACACCAGGCCGGCGCCGGGGCTTTCCGCGATGTAGTAGTCGCGCACCGCGGGCTGGCCCTCGCCCCACCAGCCGGTTTCCACCCGCTGCGGCCCGATCAGCTTGCGCAGCGGCCCCTGGTAGCACGGGCGCTCGCCTTCCATGTCCAGGAGCAAGGGCTCCCGCAAGAGCCAGGGTGGGTAGATGGCGTCGGCTGCCTTGTTGGCGTGGCCAGCCTCGGCCGGGAGCTTGTGCAATGCCGGCTGCCACGCCTGCCGGCATTCGGGCCGATGGTCGGCCCGCGCGACCGCACGCAGCACCTGCTGCGGCCCGAGCCGCGCGCTGAGGCGCTCGACCAGCTCGTGCAGCTTGTCGCCCTTGCGGTTGTCTTCCGGCAGGAAGCTGGTGCTGGCGCCGGCCCAGGGCGCAGTCTCGATCGAGCGCAGGCGCAGCCAGCTCGCGGGCGCAGCCAGGGTCGTGAGCGCGAGCCGCTCGGACAGGAGGCGCCGCAGGTGCGCCATGTCCTGCGTGGGCTCGGCCGTGCGCACCGTCACCTGCTGGTGCGGCGGCAGCGCGACGCCGTCGAGCCGCTTCAGGTCGAGCGTCCACTGCAGCTCCAGCGCCAGCACGCCGCGCTGGCGCGCGCGCAGCCAGATCTGCAGCGCCGCCAGCAGGCGGTTGGCCGACCACATGAGTTCGGGCGCGCCCTCGGCCAGCGCGGGCAGCTCCAGCTTCTGCTCGAAGGCGTCGGGCAGTTGCAGCCAGTCATGGCTGTCGGGCGCGAGGCCGTAGGCCACGTCCAGGGCGGCGCGCAAGGCCTTGCCGAAGCGGCGCGAGAGGCCGCCGCGTGGCAGCTTTTCGACATCGCCCCAGCTGCGACAACCGAGATGCGACAGAACCGCGAGGTGATCGCGGGCCGCGCTCAGGGTGTCGAGGGGCAGGCCGGAGGGCAGCTCGTGCGGCGGCTGCTCGCCGCGCGCGAACATGCGCAGCCGCGCCAGCGCGACCAGGCTGGTGGCGCCCTGCGCGCGCTGCACGGGGACGTCCGGCACCGGGTTGAGCCGCGCGATCTCGCGCATCAGGGCCAGGCGCCCGCCCCACAGCCGCTCGCAGGCCGAAACTTCGAGCAGCAGGGCCTCGCCGTCGACCCAGGCGACGCGCGGCGTGAACTGCAGGGCCCACCAGCCGAGCGCCTCGGGCGATGGCAGCGGCACCTCCTTGGCGGCTGCGATCTCAGGCGACCAGCGCAATGCGATCCAGTGCATGGCCTTGCTCTGTATGGAGGTCGAGGCGGACCACGGTCGCGCCCTCGGTCTTGGGCGGCAGCCCGCCCTCCTGCTGCTGCCGCAGCTTGCGCCGGAGCTGGCCGGCCGCGAGCAGCGCCGTCATGCGCTCGCTGCGCGCCGGCAGTTGCAGGGGTGCGGCCAGCGGCGGGCCGCGGCGCTTGAGGATGTGGACGTCGATCTGCGCGGCATCCGCGGCGCAGCTGGCGAGCCGCAGGCGCAGCCGCGCCGGCGAGGCCGAGTGTTCCGCCGCGTCGGGGCGAAACACGAACAGCAGGCGGTCGTGCTGCGCCGCCGCGAGCTGCAGCCGCCGCAGCTCGCCCACGCGCGCCTGCGGCAGCCAGGCCAGCACGGCGGCCTCTTCGGCGCAGCGCAGGGCCTGCTCACAAGCCCACAATCTTGCGGCGCTGGCTTCGCTGCGCACCCACAGCAGCGCCTCGACCGGCAGGCCTTGGGCCGCGAGCGCGGGGCCGAAGGGCTCCTGCGGCGCGCCGATCAGCACGACCGGGCCCGCGCCGCCCTGCACTGCCTGCGCCAGCGCGGGCAGCAGCAGTTGCCAGGCATGCGCCTCGGGCGCGGCCTGCAGCAGCTCGGTCATTGCGCCCACCGGCCAGCCGCCGCCAGGCAACTGCGCATCGAGTGCCGCATGGCCGGTGCCGATGACCTGCCCATCCGCCAGGCCCAGCGTGTCCCCGCGCCAGACCTTGTGGCGAGCGGCAGTGGAGAAGGAGTCGAAGGAAGGCAGGCCCATGGCGATCAGATGACTGTATTTTTATACAGTATTTCGGGTCCCATGTTTTCTTTTTGCAAGTCCGGGACGATCATGCGGAAAAGCCATGGACATGACCACCCGCCCCATCCCCTCCACCCGCGAAGCCCTGCCGGTGATCGGCTGCGGCACCTGGATCGGCTTCGATGTCAGCCCCGGCAGCGCCGAGTACCAGCGCCTGCCGGGCGTGCTGGATGCCCTGTTCGCCGCCGGCGGCACGCTGATCGACAGCTCGCCGATGTACGGCCGCGCCGAGGCGGTGGTGGGCACTCTGCTGGCCGCGAGCGGGCAGCGCGACAAGGCCTTCCTCGCCACCAAGGTCTGGACCTCCGGCCACGAGGCCGGCATCGCGCAGATGGAGCAGTCCTTCCAGCGCCTGCGCACCGAGCGCATCGACCTGTTGCAGGTGCACAACCTGGTCGACTGGCGCACCCACCTGGCGACGCTGCGCGACTGGAAGGCGCAGGGCCGTGTGCGCTACATCGGCATCACGCACTACACCGCCTCGGCCTACGCCGATGTCGAAGCAGTGCTGCGCGCCGAGCCGCTCGACTTCCTGCAGATCAACTACTCGATCGACGCGCGCCAGGCCGAGGAGCGCCTGCTGCCGCTCGCAGCCGAGCGCGGCGTGGCGGTGATCGTCAACATGCCCTTCGGGGGCGGCGGGCTGCTGCGCCGGCTGCGCGCCAGCCCCCTGCCCGGCTGGGCGGCCGAGATCGGCTGCGCGAGCTGGGCGCAGCTGCTGCTGAAGTTCGTGCTGAGCCATCCGGCCGTGACCTGCACCATCCCGGGCACCAGCCGGGCCGAGCACATGGCGGACAACGCGGCGGCGGCAACGGGCAGCTTTCCCGACGCGGGCTTCTGGCAGCGCCACGCGGCTTCGCTGCCGCTCTGAGCTCCAAGGGGCCTTCGCTAGGCGAAGAAGCGCAGCAGCAGCGCGTTGACTTCCATCGCCTGCTCGTACTGCACCCAGTGGCCGGCGCCCTCGATCACGACGCCTTCGCGCTGCGGACGTCCCGCCGCGAGCTGGGCCACCAGCGCGCGCGAATCGGCCGTCACGTCATGCTCGCCCCACAGCAGAAGCGTCGGTCCGGCAAAGGCATCCAGCGCCGCCTGCAGCCCGCCAGCCATCGAGACCTCCTTGCTGCGAAAGCGCGTGCCGTGGCAGGAAAGGTCGTGGATGGCGAAGGCCAGGGCGTCGATGGCAGCGGGGTCGTGCAGCATCAGCGCGCGCAGGTTGTACAGCAGCGCCGAGCGCTCCTCCAGCCTGTCCCTCGCCTCGCGCCAGTTGATCATCTGCACGCTCATGCGGCGCATGGTGCCGTGTCCCGCGCTGCCCAGTAGCGCGAGTCGGCGCACATGGCCGCGCCGCAGCGCGAACTTCGAAGCGACCAGTCCGCCGAAGGAGAAGCCGGCCAGGTCGATGGGCGCCTCGGCATCGATCAGGGCGGCCAGCGAGCCGACCAGCGCATCGAGCGCCGGGTCCAGCGGCGCCTGGCCGGCCTCCGGCTGCGGCGGCGTGTCGGAGTCGTTGAAGCCGGGCATGTCCGGCAGCCACACGGCGCGCGCGGCACAGAGCGCCTCGATGTTGCGCAACCAGTGCATCCAGCTGCCATGGCCGCCATGCAGGAGCACCAGCGGCGGCCGCAGGTCGTTGTGTTCGCCGAACCGGCGCCAGCGCACGCGCCGGCCGGCATGCAGCACATCGTGATGGGTGGAGAGCGCGTCGATGCGGGCGATCAGCCGATGCGCGCTCGCATCGGCGGCGGGGTCGAAGATGGTGTGTTCGGGCACCGGAGGATTGTGCAGCGCACGCTCAGGCGGCATCACCTGCAGCCGCACCGAATCGATAGCTCGACACCGCGATGCCGCCCATGAAGGCGTCCTCGTGGTAGATGCGCACGCCCGCATCCTGCCCCGCCGCGCCCACCGCGACCATCAGCGGGATCAGGTGCTCCTCGCGCGGATGCGCCAACCGCGCCGCAGGTGCCTGGGACCAGTCCAGCAGGCGCTCGACCCGCCGGGCGGGATCGGCATCGACGGTTTCCGCCAGCCAGTCGTCGAAGGCCTTGGACACTTCGCGCGCCTGCGGGCCGAAGTTGCGCAGGTTGTGGTAGCTCAAGCCGCTGCCGACGATCAGCACGTTCTCGTCGCGCAGCGGCGCCAGTGCGCGGCCCAGCGCCACGTGCTCGGCCGGGTCGAGCCCGCGCCGGAGCGACAGCTGCACCACCGGCACCTCGGCCTTCGGGTACATCGCGGCCATCGGCGAGAACATGCCGTGGTCGAAGCCACGCTCGGCATCGAAAGCCGAGGGCAGGCCGGCCGCCTCGACCAGGCCCTGCACGCGGCGTGCCAGCGCGGGCGAGCCGGGGGCGTCGTAGTGCACCTGGTAGGTGTGCTCGGGGAAGCCGCCGTAGTCGTAGATCATCGGCGGCTTGGGGTTGCCCATCACGGTGAAGGCCGGCGCCTCCCAGTGGGCGGAAACCATCAGGATGGCCTCGGGCGTGCGGCCGATCTGGCGCGGCATGTCGGCCAGCGCGGCTTCGAGCTGCGCGTAGGCATCGCCCATCTCCTTCTTCATCCACGGCCAGGGTCCGCCGCCGTGGGAGATGAAATAGGTGGGAAGGGTCTGTGGGGTCGTGCTCATCGAATGCTCCTCGCGTGCAGTCTAGGGTTTGGGCGACCAGGATGCACAGCCCTGCCATGGAATCCCGGCGAAACCCTCGCCGAGCACATGAGCATATGCACCGCTACAGTGACGCCTCACTGGAGACCGCCTCCTTGTTCACCTACTTCGAAAAACTACTCGACCCCTACCCTCCCGCCGAACCCAGGCTTCCGCCAGGCGGCTTTTTCGCCTTTCTCTGGGCC
Organism: Variovorax stachyos; assembly: GCF_051400855.1. Lineage (NCBI taxonomy): Bacteria > Pseudomonadati > Pseudomonadota > Betaproteobacteria > Burkholderiales > Comamonadaceae > Variovorax > Variovorax stachyos. The sequence continues at coordinate 95,000 of NZ_JBLFFN010000003.1, forward strand.
TGCACCGAGGGCCTGCGCGGAAAGATCCTCGCGATGGCGCTGCTCACGGCGGCGATGTCGGCCTTCGAGGCGCTGCTGTTCGCGATGCTGGGTCGCATCGTCGACTGGCTCGGCAACCAGGTGCCGGCCCGGCTGTGGGAAGAGCGCGGCACCACGCTGATGTGGCTGGGCGTCGCCCTCGCCGCCAGCATTGCCGTGGTGGCGCTGCAGACCATCGTCAAGCACCAGACGCTGGCGGTGAACCTGCCGATGCGCCTGCGCTGGAACTTCCACCGGCTGATGCTGGGCCAGAGCATGGCCTTCTACCAGGACGAGTTCGCCGGCCGCATCACGGCCAAGGTGATGCAGACCGCGCTGGCGGTGCGCGAAACCATCTTCGTCCTGGCCGATGTGCTGGTGGCCATGGCGGTGTACGTTGCCACCATGATCGTGCTGGCGGCTGTGCTCGACCGCCAGCTGATGCTGCCCTTCATGATCTGGCTCGTGCTCTACATCGCCATGCTGTTCTTCTTCGTCCCGCGGCTGGGCAAGATCGGCAAGGCCCAGGCCGATGCGCGCGCCATGATGACCGGCCGCATCACCGACGCCTACACCAACATCGCCACCGTCAAGCTGTTCTCGCATGCGCACCGCGAGGCCGGCTTCGCGCGTGCGGCCATGCAGGACTTCATGGCCACCGGCTACGGCCAGATGCGGCTGGTGAGCGCTTTCGAGATTGCCAACCACACGCTCAGCATGGGCCTGACCGCCGGCATGGCGGGCACGGGCCTGTGGCTGTGGTCGCAAGGCGCGGTGGGCGTCGGCGCGGTGGCGGCGGCGACCGCGATGGCGCTGCGCCTGCAGGGCATGTCGCACTGGATCATGTGGGAGATGACCAGCCTGTTCGAGAACATCGGCACGGTGCAGGACGGCATGAAGACGCTGTCGCGGCCACGCACCGTGCTGGACGCGCCCGGTGCCGCCACGCTCACCGTGCCGCGCGGCGAAGTCCGTTTCGAGCACGTCAGTTTCCGCTACGGCCTGGACCCTGACGAAGGCGGCCGCCGCGTGATCGACGACCTCACGCTGACCGTCGCACCCGGCGAGAAGATCGGCCTGGTCGGCCGCTCCGGCGCCGGCAAGTCCACGCTGGTGAACTTGCTGCTGCGCTTCCACGACCTGGAAAGCGGCCGCATCCTGGTCGACGGCCAGGACATCGCGCACGTCACGCAGGATTCGCTGCGTGCGCACATCGGCATGGTGACGCAGGACACCTCGCTGCTGCACCGCTCGGTGTCCGACAACATCGCCTACGGCCGGCCCGATGCGAGCGCGGCGGCGATCCGCGGGGCGGCCGAGCGCGCCGAGGCGCACGACTTCATCCAGACCCTGGGCGACCCGAGCGGCCGCCGCGGCTACGAGGCGCATGTGGGCGAACGCGGGGTCAAGCTCTCGGGCGGCCAGCGCCAGCGCATCGCCATCGCGCGCGTGATGCTGAAGGACGCGCCGATCCTGCTGCTCGACGAGGCGACCAGCGCGCTCGACTCCGAGGTCGAGGCCGCGATCCAGGCCAGCCTGTACCGGCTGATGGAGGGCAAGACCGTGATCGCAATCGCGCACCGGCTTTCCACCATCGCGGCCATGGACCGGCTGATCGTGCTCGACCAGGGCCGCGTGGTCGAGCAAGGCGACCACCAGACGCTGCTGGCCCGGGGCGGGCTCTACGCGCGGCTGTGGGCGCACCAGAGCGGCGGCTTCCTGGGCGAGGACGACGAGGATGGCGACCGGGAAGGCGGCGGCGAGGGACCCGGAATCCCTGGCGAGTCCTACAGTGCGCGAAGTCGGGCGACTACAACCCGCCAGCCGGTTGCTGGCACTGTGGAGCTGTCTTCAACGCAAGAGGAGCCTGCGCCGTGAATTCCATCATCTACATCGTCGGTCTGGTCGTCGTGGTCGTGGCCGTCCTGTCCTTCTTCGGACTGCGCTGACATCCGCCAGCCCTGCAACACTTTCCTGCCTCGTCGGAGGCAGCACCACGGGGCCGGTTGCGGCCCCGTTTTTCATCGCCGGACCGCCCTGAGTTTCACGGTGGCCCCCGGGCATAATTCCGCGCTCTTCTCGAAGGAAGCCGTTGAATCCCGGAGCGCTCCCCTTTTCTTTTCAGGATGCGGCGGTCGCCGAGGCCGTGCAACTGGTCGAGGAAGCCGGCCCGCTCGACGATGCGCAGGCCATGCGCCAGGCGATGGCGGCGCGCGCCGATGGCGCCGGACGGATCGTCGAGCGGGCCCGCGTCCTGGGCCAGCGCCTCGGACTGCAGGACGAGCTGGCCCGCGCCAGTGCCTGGGCGCCCTGGATCCTGCTGGCGCTGGTCGCGCTGATCGTGCTCGGCGGCCTGACGCTCGCCGGCAGCGTGGTCGGCGGCAGCGAGCGCAGCATCAACGTGGTGGTGGCGCTGGCCAGCCTGCTCGGCCTGCATCTGCTCACCCTGCTGCTCTGGCTGCTCGGGCTGGCGCTGCCCCTGGGTTCCCTCAATCTCTCCCTCGGCTGGCTTTGGCTGGCGCTTACCGCGCGCGTGGCCGGGGGGCGCCAGGGCCAGGCGCCGCTGCTGCTGCGCGCTGCCACGCGGCTGCTGGTCCGTGCGCGGCTCGCGCCGTGGGCGCTGGGCTTGGTGAGCCATGCGATCTGGTCGCTCTCCTTCGGCGTGGTGCTCGCCGTGCTGTTGTTCGCACTGGCCTTCCGCAGCTACACGCTGAGCTGGGAGACCACCATCCTCGACCCGGCCTTTTTCGTGCACGCCGTCCAGTGGCTGGGGCATGCGCCGGGCTGGCTGGGCTTTCCGGTGCCGGATGCGCAGACCGTGCTGTCGCCGCAGGCGGCCACCGCCGGGCAGCGCGACTGGGCGCTGTGGCTCACCGGCTGCATCCTGGTCTACGGGCTGCTGCCGCGCCTGTTCTTCACGCTGCTGTGCGCGGCCGTCTGGTGCTCGCGCCGCCGGGCGCTGCAGCCCGATCTGTCGCAGCCTTACCACCGCCGCCTGCTGGCGCGCTTCGAGGCCCTGGCGCCGCGGCAGATCGTCGATGCCGATCCCGGCAGCGCGCGGCATGACGCGCTGGTCGGCCTGGCCGCGGACCAGACCCGCGACACGCTGATGGCCATCGGCTTCGAGCTGCCGCAGGAGTTGCCTTGGCCCCCGGCCGCGCTCGACGCCGCGGGGGCGCAGGCGCTGCGGGTCGACGGCAGCGCCGGGGCCCGCCGCGAGGCATTGGACCTGCTCGCACGGCTGCGGCCGCGCCGCGTGCTGGTCGGCTGCAACGCGGCCGCCAGCCCCGACCGCGGCACCGAGCGCTTCCTGCGCGAAGTCGCGGCGCTCAGCAGCGAATGCCGGCTCTGGCTGCAGGGCAGCGGCGCCACGCCCGAGGCGCGCAGCCGCTGGCATGCCTGGCTCGCCGATGCCGGCCTCGAGCGCATCGAAGCCAGCGACGAAGCACGGGGCGCGCTGCGCGGCTGGACATGAGCGCCGCCCGGCCGCCCGAAGGCGCGAAAGCCCTCGCGGGGGGCAGCGCAGTACACGAAGTGACGAGCGTGGGGGCACTATTGACCGCCGCCCGGCCGCCCGAAGGCGCGAAAGCCCCCGCGGGGGGCAGCGCAGTACACGAAGTGACGAGCGTGGGGGCACTGTTGACCGCCGCCCGGCCGCCCGAAGGCGCGAAAGCCCCCTCGGGGGGCAGCGCAGTACACGAAGTGACAAGCGTGGGGGAGATTGCGTGAGCTTTCCCGACCCCATCCGCATCGCAGTGGTCGGCCACACCAACGCCGGCAAGACCTCGCTGCTGCGCACGCTCACGCGGCGCGTGAACTTCGGCGAGGTGTCGCAGCAGCCCGGCACCACGCGCCATGTCGAGGCCATCGAGCTGCAGGTGGACGGCCGTGCGGCGGTGCGCTTCCTGGACACGCCCGGGCTCGAAGATGCGGTCGCGCTGCGCGAGCACATCGACGCCCTCGACGAGCGCGGCGAGCTCACGCCGCCCGAACGCATCCGGCGCTTTCTCGCCGGGCCCGAGGCGCACGGCGTGTTCGAACAGGAGGCCAAGGTGCTGCGCGCCCTGCTGGAGGTCGACGCCGCCTTCCTCGTGATCGATGCGCGCGAGCCGGTGCTGCCCAAGTTCCGCGCCGAGATCGAGCTGCTCGGCGCCTGCGGCCGGCCGCTGCTGCCGGTGATGAACTTCCTGCGTAGCGCGGGAAGCCGCGAGGACGACTGGAAGGCGGTGCTCCCGGCCTACGGGCTGCATGTGGTGGTGCGCTTCGACGCAGCCGCGCCCTTCGTCGGCGCGGAGCGCGAGCTTTACCGCGACCTCGCCACGCTGCTGCGCGAACGGCGCGCGCAGCTCGACCGGATTGCCGCCTTCCTCGACGAAGAATCCGCCCGGCGCCGCGAAGCGGCCTGCGAGCGCATCGCCGAGCTGCTGGTCGATGCGGCCGCAATTCGGCGCACGGCCTCGGCAGTCGAGTTCGAGATCGCGAGCAGCCGCGAGCGCCTGGTCGGCGCCCTGCAGAAAGCCGTGTTCGACAAGGCGCAGCGCTGCGCCTCCGACCTGCTGGCCCTCTACGGCTTTCGCGAGAACGATGCCGACGAGGCGCCGCTGCCGCTGGTGGCAGGCCGCTGGACCATGGACTTCTTCCACCCCGAGGCACTGAAGGACGCCGGCCTCCTGCTCGGCAAGGGCGTGGCGGTCGGCGCGGCCGTCGGCGTGGTGGCCGACTTGGCGCTGCACGGCCTGTCGCTGGGCGCGGGCGCGGCGCTGGGCGGGGCCATCGGCGGCGCGCTCTCGCAGGGCTTCGGCCCGCTGGGCCGCAAGCTCGCCAACAAGCTGCGCGACGTGCACGAGCTCACGGTCGAGGACCGCGTGCTGGTCGTGCTCGCGGCCTGGCAACTGAAGCTGCTGCGCGCGCTGGAGCAGCGCGGCCATGCCGCCGTCGATCGCATTGCCGCCCACACGTCGACGGGCACGCCGATGGACGACCTGGAAGCCGCCCGGCGCCCGTTGGCCGAGCTGGTGCGCGCTGCCCAGCCCGCGCGCAGCCATCCCGACTGGGACAGCGGAGCCCGCCTGCGCTGGCGCGAGACGCCCCAGCGGCGCGACCTGGTGCTGCGGGTGGCGCGGCAGGTGCCGCCCGCCATCGAGGCCTTCGAGAAGAACATTCGAGCGGGGAGCTGACGGCAAGCCCGGGCCCGTGGCATCGGACGGCGACTACACGCGGCCGGCGCCAGTTGCGCTAAGGTCCATCGCATCCCGACCCACCGAGGCGCAGACATGTCCACCCCTTCCCCGGTCGCGGCGCGGCCCCGCAAGCACTTCTCGATGATCCGCGGCTTCCACCTGGCCGACTTCTTCACGCTCGGCAACGCGGCCTGCGGCGTCGGTGTCGTGTTCCTCGCGATGGCCTACGTCGCGAGCCAGCAGCGCGCGCATTTCCTCTGGGCCGCGGCGCTGGCGCCTGCCGCCTTCATCTTCGATGTCTTCGACGGCCGCATCGCGCGCTGGCGGCAGACGCAGTCGGCCCTCGGGCGCGAGCTGGACTCGCTGGCCGACGTCATCTCCTTCGGCGTCGCGCCCGCGGCGCTCGGCTTCGCGGCCGGGCTTGATGGCGGGTGGGACTGCCTGATCCTCACCTATTTCGTCTGCTGCGGCGTGAGCCGGCTGGCCCGCTACAACGTCACCGCAGAGTCGCTTTCAGGGGGCGGTGACAAGGTCAAGTACTTCGAGGGCACGCCGATCCCGACCAGCGTGGTGCTGGTCGGCGTGCTGGCCTGGGCCGCCTGGCAGGGCCGTCTCGGCGAGGCGGTGTGGGGCGGCGCGTGGATGCTCGGGCCGTGGGTGCTGCATCCGCTGACCCTGCTGTTCGCGCTGTCGGGAACGCTGATGATCAGCAAGACGCTGCGGATTCCGAAGCTGTAGGCAAGCTCGCGCGACCCGCAGGCCGGTTACGCTCGCCGGCATGCGATCCCTGCGCGCCTTCCTTGCACTTTCGCTGGCCCTCGTCCTCGCGGCCTGCGCGACGCTGCCGGCGACGGTCCAGCGCTCGCCGTCGTCCGCCTTCACCGGCACCGACGACACCTTCCTCGGCAAAGCCCTGGCGCCGGAGTTGGCCGCGCATCCGGGACTCACCGGCATCCTGCCGCTGATCGACGCCCGCGAGGCCTTCGCGGCGCGGATGGCGCTGGCCCAGGCGGCCGAGCGCAGCCTGGACATGCAGTACTACATCTGGCGCGGCGACACCACCGGGCAGCTGCTGTTCGAGGCCGCCTGGGCGGCGGCAGAGCGTGGCGTGCGCGTACGCCTGCTGCTCGACGACAACAACACCAGCGGGCTGGACGGCACGCTGGCCGTGCTCGATGCGCATCCGAAGCTCGAGGTCCGGCTCTTCAATCCTTTCCCCAACCGCGGCCTGCGGGCCGGGGACTTCGCGCTCGACTTCTCGCGCGTCAACCGCCGGATGCACAACAAGTCGTTCACGGCGGACAACCAGGTCGCCATCGTCGGCGGCCGCAACGTCGGCGACGAATACTACGGGGCCCACCAGCTGCTCGGCTTCCAGGACCTCGACGTCGTCGCGGTCGGGCCCGTGGTGCGCGAGGTCTCGCGGCAGTTCGACCTGTACTGGAACAGCGAGGCCGCCTACCCTGCCACTGCCCTGCTCGGCAAGCCGCCACCCGACGCGGCGGCGCGGTTGCTCGCGCAATGGGCCGGCCTGCGCCAGCAGCCGCAGACGCAGGACTACCTGGAGGCCGTGCGCCAGACGCCGCTGATGCGCGAGGTGGCCGCGCGCCGCCTGCCCTTCGAGTGGGCCGATGCGCACGTCGTGAGCGACCTGCCGTCGAAGGTGCAGGCGCCCGAAGGGCACGAGCAGCAGCTCATGTTCCCCCTGCTCAAGCAAGCGATGGGCGAGCCCCGGCGCGAACTCGACCTGGTGTCGCCCTACTTCGTGCCCGGCGCGGAGGGCGCGCAGGAACTCGCCGCGCTGGCCCGGCGCGGCGTGGTGGTGCGCGTGCTGACCAACTCGCTGGCCGCGACCGATGTCGCCGCGGTGCACGCCGGCTATGCCCGCTACCGCAAGGAGCTGCTGACGGCCGGCGTCATCCTCTACGAGCTCAAGCCCGGCGCCGCGCCGCCGCCTCCGCCGGAGGAGGAAAAGCGCCGCAATCCCGGCGGCAGCTCGGCCGCGAGCCTGCATGCCAAGACCTTCGCGGTGGACCGCAGCCGCATCTTCGTCGGCTCCCTCAACCTCGATCCGCGCTCGGTGCACCTCAACACCGAGATGGGCGTCGTGATCGACAGCCCCACGCTCGCCCGGCGCCTGGGCGTGGAGATCGACCAGGCGGTGCCGACCCAGGCTTACGAGGTGCGCCTGCCGCAAAAAGGCGGCATGGAGTGGATCGACCGCGGCCCCGACGGCGAGACACGCTACAGCAGCGAGCCCGATACGCGCTGGCTGCGGCGCCTGTGGGTCGACTTCCTGTCGCTGCTGCCGATCGAGTCGCTGCTGTAGGGCCAGCACACCAGAGCTCATTGGCGCGGGATGCGGGCACGCGCGATCACCTCGCCCCAGCGCCTGATCTCGTAGTCGAGCAGCGTCGCCAGTTGTTCAGGGCTGCTGGCGCGCGGCTCGACACTCACGTCCGCGAACTGCTTCTTCACCTCTTCCGACTGGAGCACCTGCCGTACCTCGCGTGCGAGGCGAGTGACGATGTCGCGGGGCGTTTTCGCGGGCGCGGCCAGCGCGCTCCACGAGCTCACGTTGAAACCCTCGATCCCGGCGCTCTGTGCCACCGTGGGCACCAGCGGCAGCTGTGGCGAACGCGTTTCGCCGAACACGGCCAAAGCGCGAATATTCTGAGCCTGGATCTGCGGCATGAGCGGTGGCAGGAACTCCACGGCCGCATCGATCTGCCCGCTGCGCAGTGCGGCGATCACGGCCGGCGTGCCGTTGAACGGCACCACCTGCAAGTCGACCTGCGCCGACAACCTGAACAGCTCGGCCGCGAGATGCTGGGTACTGCCGACGTTGACGGTGCCGAGATTCAGTCCGCCGGTCTGCTGCCGGACGAACGCGAGCAATGCCCGCAGGCTCTCGAAGCTCGAAGTGCCTGGCACGACAAGCGCCAGATCGAACTGGCCCAGCGAGGAGATCGGGGAGAAGTCCTTGCGTGCATCGAAAGGCAGGCGCTTGAACAGGCTCTGGCTCACCGCCGTGGCGTTGGTCATCAGTAGCAGCGTGTAGCCATCCGGCGCGGCCTGGGCCACCGATTCGCCGGCAACCGCACCGCCCGCGCCCGGGCGGTTGTCCACCAGCACGCTTTGGCCGAGCCGCTGGCCGAGAACCCGGCCGACCACGCGCGCAGTGAAATCGGCCGCACCACCGGCACCGAAGGGCACAACCAGGCGGATCGGCTTGACCGGGTAGTCCTCCGCATGGGCTGGCCAGGCGCTCAGGGTGACGGGCGTCGCCGTGGCACTCGCAAGAAAGAGGCGTCTTCGCATGTCGTTCGGCCAAGCCCCGGGCATCGAAACAGTCTTCATCTTCTCCTACCCGGCGAGATGATTCAACGGTGATCCATGCGGATTTGCCGCCGTTGCACGGCTGTGCCGCAGGTCTATAGTCCGATTCCCATGCAGTCCGTCAGCCTCGCCAGAGCCAAGATCCAGGCGCCCCGCTTCCGGAGCGGACTGATCCAGCGCGAGGATCTGGAACAGCACCTCGGCGATGCACTGGCGAGCCGACGATTGGTGCTTCTGGTGGCACCAGCGGGCTACGGCAAGACGGCCGCGCTGTCGCGACAGCTGCAGCGGCTTCCTCCAGGCTGCGCCGTCGTCTGGCTCACGGCGGACGAGGAAGACGATCTGCAGCGGCTCCTCTCCCACCTGATCGAAGCGCTGGAACCCCTCGATCCGCCGTGGCGCCTGGCCCCCGAGGCCTTGCTCGAGCTCGTGGCCCAGGGCCGGCTGCGCGAGGCCGCAGCCGCATTGCTCGGCGCGCTCGAGGCCACCGACACGGCCAACGGCGTGATCGTGCTGGACGACCTGCATGCCGTCGCGGACGCCCGCGTATTCGAGTTCCTGGGCCACCTGCTCGAAGGCTTGTCGCAGAACTGGACGCTCGTCATTGCGACGCGCCTGGAGCCGCCGCTGGCGCTGGGGCGCTGGCGCGCGCGGCGCGAAATCGCCGAGTTCGACGAGACGGCCCTGAGCTTCTCGCGGCAGGAAGTGCAGGATCTGTGGCGCCATGCCACCGGGCAGGACGATCCGGAGCGCGCGGGGCGCCTGCACGAGCGCACTCAAGGCTGGGCCGCCGGGCTCTGCCTGAGCCTCGAAGCATCCGAAAAATCGACGGCCAGTGCGCCCACGGGCACTTGGCACAACCGCCGCCACCTTTTCCAATACCTCGCCAGCGAGGTTCTCGAGGACTTGCCGGACGAGCTGCAGGAGTTTCTGCTGCGCTGCTCCCTGCTTTCCGAGCTCACGGCGCCGCGCTGCGAGCAGATCAGCGGCAATCGGCGCGCGGCGCTGCTGCTGGAGGACATCGAGCATCGCCGGCTGTTCACTTCCGTGCTCGACGGCGAAGAGCTGACCCTGCGCCTGCACAATCTTTTCCGCGACTTCCTGGAAGAGCGCCTGCGCCGTATCCATCCGGAGGAAGTCCCGGCCCTGCTGCGCCTTGCCGCCGAGGGCGAGACAGACCCGGTGCGCCGCACGCTCATGCTCTTGCGCGCGGGCGCCTGGGACGAAGCGCAGCAGAGCCTGGCCGATGCCACGGCAGACATGCTGGCCTGCGACGAAGGCAACCAGGTGATTCGCCTCGTCGAGCAGTTTCCCGCCGACATCCAGGCCCAGTCGCCCGTGCTGGCCTACGCCCGGGGCCTGTGCGCCTGGCCGCACTACCAGTATGGCGCGGTACGGTCGGCCATGGAACACGCCGCGGCCGGGTTCGACGCCATGGGGCGGCACGACGACGCGCAGCGCGCCCGGGCCATGCAGGCGCTGGCCATGTTCTTCTGCGGCCACATGGCAGATGCCCGGCGCCTGAGCCAGGCTGTTCGCTCCCGTCCCATGGACCTCGAAACCGAGACGCTCAGCGAGCTGCTCGACTGCTGGTACGAGGCCTACCACGGCCCGGTCGACGGACCCGGCGAGCGCCTTGCCAAGGTCGTCGACCTGCTGGTTCGAGGCGGCAGCGCCGAACTGTGGCTTCGCTGCCAGACTCGCGTCAACGTGCTCATCAGCCGCCCCGGCATGAGCGCGCAGATCCAGCGCCTGGTCCACGGCGCCAGGGCGGCCGCAGGCGACGGATATTGGTCCCTGCAGGCCAATGCGAACCTGACGGAAGCCTGGCTGTTTCTCTGGCAAGGCAGGATCGCCGAGCTGGAAGCCGCATTCCAGAAGATCGAGGAAGATTCCCAGTGGCTGGGCCAGCCCCCCGGCTTGCGCATTCGGCTGCTGACACTGAAGGTCATGTACCAGGTGATCTGCGACGACCGGGACGCCGTGCGCGCAACCCGCGACGCCATCGCCGCGCATGCCGCCTTGCTGGAACGCTCAGGCGAACTGGCACTGTCGTACCTCGCCGTCGCCGTGAGGGCCTCCGCCGCCATCGGGGACTGGCCTGCCGTGCGCATGCACTTGCCTTCGTTTCACGTCGATAGCGGCCGCGAGAACGCCAGCCTGCAGATGTTCCTGCGCGCCTCCGAGGCGCAGCTGGCAATGCACGAAGGACACCTTGGCGAGGCACTGACGACGCTTCGCGACCTGGCGACAAGATCAGCCCTGTTCGACACCAACAGCCTCGATGCCACGGTGCGGACACAGCTTGCGCTCGCCGAGCTCGCCGGTGGTTCGCCAGCAGCCGCCTGGCGAGCGCTGGAGCCGCTGATCGAGCGCGTATCGGCCAGCGGCGATGTCGGGCAAGTCCTGGTCACTGGCCTGCGAGGCTTGACCGAGCTGTCGCTCGCGCCGTGGGGTGGCGCCGCTTCCGGGGAAGGGCTCGCAGCCCTGCGCCGATGGCTCGAGATTGCGCGCCGGTTCAAAGACGGCTCGCAGGTGCAGCCGCGTGCCTCGGGACCCCAGGAAGGGGGTCTCAGTGCCCGGGAACTCCAGGTCCTTGCATTGCTGGCCGAAGGCCGAAGCAACAAGCTGATTGCACGGGCCCTGGACCTGAGCCCGCATACCGTCAAGCGCCATGTCGCACGCATCCTCGACCGGCTCGACCTGGCCTCGCGCATGCAGGCGGCCGAGTGGTACCGAGCACGCTTCAACGGCTGAGGGGCGCATGCAATCCGCCAGCCTCGCCAGAGCCAAGATCCAGACGCCCCGTTTCCGCAGCGGCCTGATCGAACGCAGCGAGCTCGAGCGGCAGCTCGGCGAGGCGCTGGCGAGCCGGCGCTTGGTGCTTCTGGTGGCACCGGCCGGCTACGGCAAGACGGCTGCCCTGTCGCGACAGTTGCAACGGCTTCCCGCGGGCTGTGCGGTCGCCTGGCTCACCACCGACGAAGACGACGATCTCCAGCGGCTGCTGGCCTACCTGATCGAAGCGCTGGAGCCGCTGGATCCTCCATGGCGCCTGGCGCCAGAGGCCTTGCTCGAGCGGGTGGACCAGGGACGCCTGCGCGAGGCGGCGTCGGCCTTGCTCAACACGCTCGAAGCCACCGACACGCCGGACGGCGGCGTGCTCGTGCTGGATGACCTGCATGCCGTCACGGACGCGCGCGTCTTCGAGTTCCTGAACCAGTTGCTCGAAGGCCTGCCGCCGAACTGGACGCTGGTGATTGCCTCGCGCGTGGAGCCGCCGCTGGCGCTCGGGCGCTGGCGGGCGCGGCGGGAAGTCGCCGAGTTCGACGAGACCGCGCTGAGCTTCTCGAGGAAGGAAGTACAGGATCTGTGGCGCCACGCCACCGGCGAAGACGACCCCGAGCAGGCAGATCGCCTGCTCGAGCGGACCCAGGGCTGGGCCGCCGGACTCTGCCTGAGCCTCGAGGCATCGCAAAAGTCGGCCAACAGGGCGCCGATGGAAGCGCGGTACAACCGCCGCCACCTGTTCGACTACCTGGCCACCGAAGTCCTCGAAGATCTCCCGGGCGAACTGCAGGAGTTTCTGCTGCGCTGTTCGTTGCTGTCCGAACTCACGGTGCCGCGCTGCGAGCAGATCAGCGGCAACCCGCGCGCGGCTGAACTGCTGGAGGAACTCGGGCGGCGCCGGCTATTCAGCTCGATGCTCGACAGCGACGAGCTCACGCTGCGCCTGCACGACCTCTTTCGCGATTTCCTGGAGGAGCGACTGCGCCGGCTCCATCCCGAAGAAGTCCCGACGCTGTTGCGCCTCGCCGGCCAGGGCGAGGCGGACCCCCTGCGCCGCACGCTCACCTACCTGCGCGCGGGCGCCTGGCAGGAGGCCGAGCAGAGCTTGGCCGACGGGACGGCGCACATGCTGGCGGACGACAGAAGCGCCCAGATCATCCGCATGATCGAGCAGTTCCCGGCCGACATCCAGGCCCGCTCGCCCTGGCTGGCCTATGCCCGAGGCTTGTGCGCGTGGCCGCGATACCAGTACGCCACGGTACGGTCGAGCATGGAGCATGCCGCGGCCGGCTTCGACGCGCTGGCGCGTCACGACGATGCGCAACACGCCCGGGCCATGCAGGCGCTGGCCATGATCTTCTGCGGCCAGATGCAGGCGGCCAAACGCCTGGGCCAGGCCATTCGCTCCCGGCCCATGGACCTGGAAACCGAGACGCTCAGCGAGGTGATCGACTTCTGGTACGAGGGCCATCACGGCCCGGTCGACGGACCCGGCAATCGCCTCGCCAAGGTCGTCGACCTGCTGACGCGAGGCGACAGCGCCGAACTGTGGTTTCGCTGCATGGCGCTCTTCAACATCTTTCTCGGCCGCCCCGGCGTGAGCGCGCAGCTTCAACGCCTGCTGCGCGGCGCCAGGGCCGCCGCAGGCGAGGGGCACTGGTCCCTGCACGTGATGGAAGCCTGGGTGCTGCTCTGGCAAGGCAGGCTCGCCGAACTGGGAACGGTGCTGCAGGACATCGAAGAAGATTCCCGCTGGCTCGGCGAGCCCTCGGGCTTGCGCATCCGGCTGGCCACGCTGAAGGTCCTGTACCAGGTTGCCAGGGACGACATGGACAACCTGCGCGCGACGCGCGACGTCATCGCCGCGCACGCTTCATTGCTGGACCGCTCCAGCGATATGTATCTCGCCGTCCTCGGCATCCTCGTGAAGGCTTGCGTCGCCCTCGACGACTGGACGGCCGTGCGCACGCACCTGCGCTCGTTCCAGGTCGAGCCAGGCCGCGAGAACCCTTGCACGCAGATGCTCATACACAGCTTCGAAGCGCAGTTGGCCTTGCACGACGGCCACCTCGGCGAGGGCCTCGCGATGTTGCGCGAACTGGTGACGAAGTCGTCCCTGCTCGACTCGGTCTACCTGGACGTGACCGTGCGAACGCAACTGGCACTCGCCGAGCTGGCCGATGGTTCGCCGGCTGCCGCGTGGCGAGCGCTGGAGCCGCTGATCAAGCAGGTGACGGCGAGCGGCAATGTGGGCCAGGTCTTGATCGTGGGCCTCCCGGTCCTGACCCGGCTGTCGCTCGCCACGTGGGACGGTGCTGCGTCCAGGGAAGGGCTGGCAGTTCTGCGCCAATGGGCCGAGACGGCCCGGCAGTTCCAGGCCGGCGCGCAGGAAAAGCCGCGCAGCCGGGCAGCCCAGCAGGATGCGGGCCTCAGTCCGCGAGAACTCGAAGTCCTCGCGTTGCTGACCGCCGGGCTCAGCAACAAGCTGATCGCCAGGACCCTGGACCTGAGCCCGCACACCGTCAAGCGCCATGTCGCGCGCATCCTCGACCGGCTCGACCTGGCCTCGCGCATGCAGGCCGCGAACTGGTACCGCACGCGCTTCGGGGGCTGAGGACACCGCCGACGTCGGCGCTGCAACTCACCCTGGGCTTCTCCAAGAAGGAAGTGCAGGACCTTTGGCGCCATGTCACGGGGCGGGACGATTCCGAGCAGGCAGAGCGTCTGCTGGATCGGACCCACGGCTGGGCGGCCGGACTTTGTCTGAGCCTCGAAACGTCGGAACGACCCGCGGGGATCGCGCCCAAGGGCGGCTGGCACAACCGTCGCCACCTTTTCGAATACCTGGCAAGCGAAGTGTTCGAAGGTCTTTCTGGCGAACTGCGGGAATTTCTGCTGCGCTGCTCGGTGCTTCCCGAACTCACGGTGCCGCGCTGCGAGCAGATCAGCGGCAATCCACGCGCGGCCCGGCTGCTGGAAGAAATCGAGCGCCGCCGCTTGTTCATCTCTGTTCTCGACGGCGAGAGCCTGACGCTGCGCCTGCACGATCTCTTCCGCGACCGCACGCACGTCGGCGGCTGAGGCGCCGCCATGGAGCACGCCACCGGCAGCTGACAAACCGGCGACACCTGAGTCGGGTTATCACGCAATGGCCGGCTGCGGGGACGACCTCTAATCGGCAGCCGTTCCGCTTACGAATCATTGAACATGACATCCACCTTCCGCTGCGCACCTCACGCCATCGCCCTCGCTCTCGCGGCCCTGCTCAGTGCCTGCGCGACAACGCCCGCACCTGGCGCACGCAGCGTCACCATCGAACGCACCACCTACGGCATCGCCCACATCACTGCGCCGGACTACGAGGGCATCGCCTACGGCGTGGCCTACGCGCATGCCCAGGACAACGTCTGCCAGACCGCCGAGCACCTGCTGACGGTTCGCGGCGAACGCTCCCTGTTCCTCGGCCCGCAGGCGACGGGCGAACTGGGCCTCGGCCGGCTGCCCAACGCGCAGATCGACCTGTTCGTGCGCTCCCACATGGACGATGCCGCGCTGGCACGCGCCGGGGCCGCGAATGGCGAAGAGGTCAAGGCCGCATTGCGCGGCTATGTCGCCGGCTACAACCGCTACCTGCAGGACGCCGGACCAGCCGGCCTGCCGGAGGCCTGCCGCAACAAGCCGTGGGTGCGACCGATGACGCTCGCCGACCTCTCGCGCACCACGGAGATGTCGATGATCCAGGGTGGACTCGGCGCGCTGGCCGGTGCCGTGCTCGCCGCGGCGCCGCCCTCCCCGGGCGCGAAGACGAGCGAGGCGACGGTGCCGCTGGCGCAGGCCGTCGCGGAGATCCGCCGGCACAGCTTCAACGCCAACCCCGAGGGAGGCGAACTCGGCTCCAACGGCTGGGCCTTCGGCCGCAACGCCACGCCCGACGGCCGCGGCCTGGTGCTCGGCAATCCGCATTTCCCGTGGACCGGCACCAACCGCTTCTGGGAGATGCACCTCACCATCCCGGGCAAGCTGGACGTGATGGGAGCAACCGGCGGCCTGAGCCCCGTGGTGGTCATCGGCTTCAACAAGGACGTGGCATGGACGCACACGGTTTCCACCGGCAAGCGCTACACGCTGTACGAACTCAAGCTCGACCCGGCCGACCCGACCGTGTACCTCGTCGACGGCCAGCGCCGCCGGATGACGACCAGGAACATCAGCCTTCCCGCCGCGGGCGGCACGCCTTCATCGAAAACCTTCTACTACACCGAATGGGGCCCGGTGCTCGTGCTGCCGCGCGCCGGTCTGGGCTGGAGCGCCACCACGGCCTATGCGATCCGCGATGCCAACACGCTGAACGTGCGCTCGGCCCGGAGCTGGATGCAGATGGCGCTGGCGCGCAACGTGGGCGAGCTGCGCGCGGCCATGGGCAACCAGGGCATGCCGTGGATCAACACCATCGCGGCGGATCGCGAAGGCAATGCGATGTACGCCGACCTTTCGGTGGTGCCCGATGTCTCGGCCGAGATGCTGAACGCGTGCGCGCCCTCCCCCCGCGCCGCCGCCCTGCTCAACGCAGCCGGCTTGCCGGTGCTCGATGGTTCGCGCTCCGCATGCGCATGGACCCGCGACACGGCCGCTGCGATGCCGGGCGTGACCCCGCCCGCGCGCATGCCGGTGGTGGTGACGCCGGACTGGGTGCAGAACAGCAACGACAGCTTCTGGCTCAGCAATCCGCACATCGCCCCGCCCGCGGGCATCTCGCCGCTGGTCGGCTTCGTCGGCACGCCACAGCGCCTTCGGACGCGCAGCGGCATCCAGGAGATCGAGGCCCGGCTGGCGGGCACCGACGGCCTGCCGGGCAGCCGCATGGGCTCAGCGGAGCTGAGAAGCGTGATCTTCCGCAATCGCAATCTCGCCGGCATGCTGGTGATGGACGATCTGGCCACCGCTTGCAGCGCCAATGCCTCGGCGCTCACCACCGACCAGGCCCTGGGCTGCCGCGTGCTCGCCGCATGGGATCGCACCAGCAACAGCCCATCGAAGGGCGCGCCGCTGTTCCGGGAGTTCTGGCGAAAGGCGAGGAGCGTGCCCAATGTCTGGCGCGTGCCCTTCGACCCGACGCGTCCCGTGGCCACGCCGGCCGGCCTGGACATGGCCACGCCCGCAGCGCGTGACGCAGTCTTCAAGGCGCTGGGCGAGGCTGTCGGCGTCGTGCGCACGGCCGGCTTCGCCGCCGACGTGCCGTTGGCCGAGGTGCAGGCCCGCATGGTTCGGGGCGAGAAGATTCCGATCCCCGGCGGCGACGAATTCGAAGGCGTGCTCAACAAGGTGGAGAGCCAGGGCCAGTCGCTGATCGAGCCCAGGGGCTACGCCATCAACTACGGCAGCAGCTACCTGCAGGTGGTCGGCTTCGACGAACGCGGTCCGGTCGCCCACGGCATCCTGACCTATGGACAGAGCAGCGACCCAGGCTCGCCGCGCGCCTACGACCAGCTGCCGCTGTTCGCCGCCAAGCAGTGGCATCCTCTGCCCTTCCACCGCGCCGACATCGAGGCGCAGCGCGTGGGCGCGCCCCTTCGACTCGCCTACTGAGGACCTGCATGCACGACGGCCTTGCCCGATTGATCGAACTCGCCGCGGCCCAGCCGCTGACGCCGGCTTGCGACCACTTCTATTTCCTGCGCCACGGCCAGACCGAGGGCAACGCCCAGCGGATCTTCCAGGCAGTCGACGCGCCGCTGAGCACGCTCGGCCTGCAGCAGGCGGCGCGCGCTGCCGAGCGGCTGGCCGGCGAGCCGATCCGCACCGTGGTCTGCAGCGATGCGCGGCGCGCCTTCGACACCGCCCACGCGGTCGCTGCCGGCCTGGGCATGGCCCCTCTGCACTTCGAGGGCCTGCGGGAGCGCAACTTCGGCGCCCTCATCGGAACCTCCTCCGCCGAACTGGACTGGGCCTGCGAACCCGAGGGAGGCGAAACCCTGCCCCAGTTCGTCGCGCGCAAGCGCGCCGCGCTGGAGGCGGCGCTGGCGCACCCGGCGCCGGTGCTGATCGTGGCCCATGGCGGCTCGCTCCACGTGCTGGTGGCGGCGCTCGGCATCGCGCCGGACCGCGGCGTGCTCGGCAACGCGCAGCCCTTGCGCTTCGAGCGAAGCGGTCCTACATGGACGGTGAGGCCGCTCCTGCACCATTCGGATGGTGGGGCCGCGTTGGCCTGAACGGCTCCCGAAGCCGCCCATCATCGACATGGACTTCAAGGACTACTACCTGGCGCTCGGCGTCGAGCGCAACGCGACGGACGAGGAAATCCGCAAGGCCTACCGCAAGCTCGCGCGCAAGTACCACCCGGACGTCAGCAAGGAGGCTGACGCCGACCGGCGCATGCGTGAGATCAACGAGGCCTACGACGTGCTGCGCGACAAGGAGAAGCGCGCCGCCTACGACGCGCTGGCCGAACAGGTCGCGCAAGGCCGCTACGCAGGCGCGGGCCCGGGCGAGGGCTTCCAGCCGCCGCCGGGCTGGGACGAGGGCTTCGAGTTTCACCGCGGTCCGGGCCACGGACCGGCGGACCATGCCGACTTCAGCGAGTTCTTCTCATCGCTCTTCGGCGCGGCCGAGCGCCGCAGCGCCCAGCGCCGCCAATACCGGGCGCGCGGCGAAGACCACCATGCGGCCATCGAGATCGCGCTGGAAGACGCCTTGAAGGGCGCCGAGCGCGAGATCACCCTGCGCTCGCAGGAACTCGACGACCAGGGCCGGCCGCATTGGAAGACCCGCACGCTCAGCGTGAAGATTCCGCCCGGCGTGCATCCGGGCCAGTACATCCGTCTTGCCGGACAGGGCATGCCCGGCCATGGCGGGGAGCCGGCCGGCGACCTGTATCTCGAGGTGCGTCTGGCGCCGCACAAGCTCTACCGCATCGAGGAACGCGACCTCTACATGACGCTGCCGGTCACGCCGACCGAGGCTGCACTGGGTTCGCAGGTGAAGGTGCCCACGCCCGGCGGTGGCATCGTCGAGGTCACGGTACCGCCCGGCGCACGCAACGGGCTCAAGCTGCGGCTCAAGGGGCGCGGCCTGCCGGGCCAACCGCCGGGCGACCTGTACCTGCTGCTGGAGATCGCGCTGCCCCCGGCGCAGACCGAAATCGCGCGCAAGGCCTACGAGCAGTTGGCACAGGCGGCCCCTTTCGATCCGCGCCGCCATCTGGGAGTCTGACGCCATGGCCAGTCCATCCTTCGACACCATTCCCCTGGACAACGCCCATCCGCTGCGCGCCGGCGAACTTGCGCATGCCTGCGGCGCCGAGATCGCCTGGGTCGTTCAACTGGTCGAGGTCGGCATCGTCGAGGTGCGCGGCCCGGCCGAACGCCCGGACGACTGGTGCTTCCACAGCGCCGACCTGCAATGCGCGCTCGATGCGCGCCGGCTGGAGCGCGACTTCGGCGTCGGCCTCGATGCGGCGGCGCTGATCCTCGATCTCGAGCATGAAGTGCGGAGGCTCAAGGCCCTGCTGAGGGCGCGCGGCCTCGGCCGGGAGATCTGAAATGCCCGTGGTCTGCGACCAGTGCGGGACCGGGAACCGCGAGAGCGCCAAGTTCTGCAAGGGCTGTGCGGCGAAACTGCCCTCCTTCGCCGCCACCGGCCCTTCCGCGCTCCAGAGCATGAAGGCGCTGCGGACCACCCCGCACGCGCCGCCACCGCCGGGCGCGCCGACACCAGGCATGCTGCCGATCGAGACGCGCGCCTTCTGGATCCGCTTCGCCGTGCTGTCGGTGGTGATCACCACGGCCTTCGTCAGCTGGTATGCCTATGTGACGCGCAAGGTGCCGAATCCTCCATCCGCGCCGCCCGCTGCGGTCGCGGCCGCCCCGGAGGCGGCGCCGGCGGCACGGGTGAACGTTGCGAGAGCCCCCCTGCCCCCCGTGGCCCCCGCCGACCACGAGAGGCTGCTGCCTCCCGAACCGGTGCGCCCCGCGGAGACGCTCGGCCCTGCCGAGAGCCTCGTCGCTCCCGGCCCCACGCACGGCGAGCTGGTGCAGGTGCCGCCACCACGCCGCGGCAGCGGCACCGATGCGAGCACGGTGCGCACGGAGGAGTCCCGCAAGGTCGTCGCACGCCCGAGCGCAGCCGACCCGCGACCCGGTTGCGCGCACCTCAACTTCATCGCAGCGGCGCGCTGCGAGGCAGCGCAGTGCGCCAAGGCCCAGTACACCAGGCACCCGCATTGCAACGCCGTGCGCGAGCAGACGCGGCGCGACGTGGCGCGACGCAATCCGCTGCAGCTGGGCTACTAGGGTCTAGTCGGCCTGCACGGCCACGCCGAACAGCGCATCGATCGCGCTGCGCGCATCCGCACGCAACGACTCGACCGCGTGCACGTCGCCCGACAGGTGGCGCAGCAGGTAATGCTGGAACAGCCCGTCGAACAAGGCGTAGAGCACCGAGGGAGACAGCGCCAGCGGCGCCTCCGCCAGCTCCGAGAAGCGCCGCATGACGCGCACGACCATGTTCTCCAGGCTGTGGTCGATGGCAGCCACGTCGGCGCGGAAGGCCTCCATGAACAGCGCCTGCGCCCGCAGGTCGTACCACAGCCGATGCATGTGGGCTTCATTGCGAAGCGTATCGCCCAGCGCCCGCAGGAAGCCTTCCATCATCTCTTCGTAGCTGGCCGCATCTGCCGTCACGCGGTCGTAGCGGGTGACGCAGCGCGCCTTGTATTGGCGCACGCTGCAGACGATCAGGTCGACCTTGTCGCTGAAGTAGTAATGCAGCACGCCATGCGAGAACTCCGAGTTCTGCGCGATCTCGCGCAGGCTGGTGCGGGCATAGCCCAGGGTGGCCAGCGTCTGCAACGCGGCCTCGCCGAGCTCGGCGCGCCGCTCGGCGAACTTGTCCACGCGCGTGCGCGGCACACGATCCGCCTGCTTTTCCCGTTGTGGAGCCATGGCCGAGGATTGTTGGGACAGTTGTCCAGATCCCAAAAAGAATAGCACGCACTCCTTTGCCCCAGGCTGACAGGCGATGTCTCTCCCGAGGTTTTTTGACGGTTGCCCAAGGCCTCAGGCCACGAGCGCCACCGACGCGCGCGCGCCGACGAGCTCCAGCACGCGCTCGCCGGTCACCGTCTCGTGCGCGAGCAGTTCCTCGGTCAACGCGTCCAGGGCCCGGCGGTGAGCGCGCAGGACATGCTGGCACTGGAGGTTCAACGCCTCCAGCAGCTGGTTGGCCTGGCGCACGGCCGCCGCAATCTGGCGGGAGGCATGCTGCGCCGGGAGCGCGCCGATGCTGAAGAGCGTGCCGTCCTGGCCGAAGCCGTAGCGCCCCACCATGTCGAGCGCCAGCCTGGAGGCCTGCTGAAGATCCTGGCTGGCCCCGCTCGACGCCTCGTCGAAGATGGCCAGCTCGGCGTTGCGCCCGCCGAGCAGCATCTGGATGTGCTTCTCCATGTCGCTCTTGAGCACCAGCGTCTGGTCCTCCTCCTGCGTTACGAGCGTGACCCCCAGCGCGCCGCCGCGCGGCAGGATGGTGACCTTTTCGACCTTGCCGTAGCCCAGCACCGCCGAGACCAGCGCATGCCCCGCCTCGTGCACGGCGATGTAGCGGCGCTCGCGCTCGCCGAGCGCGCGCTGTGCGCCGTTGAGCTCGCCGATGCGCGTGGTCTCGATGGCTTCCATCAGGTGGCCCATCGCGACGGCCCGGCTGCCCGCGCGCGCAGCCACCAGCGCCGAATGATTGACGATGTGCGCGATGGTGGCCGGCGACAGGCCGGTGGTCAGGCGGGCGAGCTGCTCGTGGTCGATCGCGCCTTCGGTGCGCAGCTTGCCGGTGTACAGCCTGAAGATCGCGCAGCGGTCGCGCACGTCCGGCAGCTTGACCTGGACGCGGCGGTCGAAGCGGCCTTCGCGCAGCAGCGCCTCGTCGAGATGCTCCTCCAGGTTGGTGGCGCCGACCACGATCACGCCCTCGTTGGCCTCGAAGCCGTCCATCTCGACCAGCAGCTGGTTGATGATGCGGTTGCTTTCCGATTCGGCGGGCCCGGCGCCCGACGAGGTGCGCTTGGAAATGCCGTCGAGCTCGTCGATGAACAGGATGCACGGCGCGTTCTTGCGCGCGGTTTCGAAGAGCTTCTTGACCTTCTGCACGCCCACGCCATAGAACTTCGACGTGAACTCGCTGCCGTTGGTGGCGATGAAGTTTGCGCCGCACTCGCCCGCCAGCGCCTTCGCCAGCAGGGTCTTGCCGACGCCGGGACCGCCGAGCATGAGGACGCCGCACGGCGAGCGTGCCCCGATGTCGCGATAGCGGGCCGGGTCCTTCAGGTAGTCGACGATGTCCTGCAGCGCATGCTTGGCCTCGCCGGCGCCGATCACATCGTCGAAGCCCACGTCCGCGGGCTTCTCGACCAGCTTCGCGGCGCCGCCGATCGAGTCGCGCATGGTGTAGACCACGAGCGCGACCAGCAAGAGCGGCAGGAAGATGGCGGCCAGGTCGCGTGCCGTCGTGAGCGCACGGCTGTCCGCGGCAGGCGCACCGACGCTGCTGTCCGGCAGCACGACCAACTGGAACGGGTGGGCGTCGGCTTGCTGGGCCTGCGAGATGGCCAGCGCGGCAAAGGAGCCACGGCCGTCGACGACGAAGTAGCGTTCGCCGCCGGTGGTGGAGACGAGGAGCGCATTCGGCGCCAGGCCCACCGCGCTGATACGGCCGGCGCGCAGGTCACGCAACAGGTCGGAACCGTCCTTCTCGATGGCCGTCCAGGCCTCCGGGGTACTGCGCATCTCCTGGGCGGGCCCGTTCAACTGGTGGACGGCCGGCACAGCCGGAAGAAGAAAGAACACGGCCGCGCCGGCGAGGGCGGCAAAGGCAAGGAGGAGTGCGAGGCTCAGGCCGGGCTTGGAGCGGAGGAGTCGGTGGAAATGCTTCATGGGGAAGGACGCGGTCGTGACGCCGGATCGTAGGCAATCGCACGCGCGCGAAGCCGCGTGAAGGACGAGGCGCGCAGGTAACAGCCGGCGTGCGTGCAATTGTTGGCGCCCATGCGCGTTGCGCTGGCGCATCTCGGCTGCGGCTCGCCCTGCGCCTCTGTCCTCGGACGGCGACCAGCCTGGCCGCTGCAGGCACCGCCGTGCGGCGCCGCGACCGCTGGGAACTCAGCCGGCCTTCTGCACCAGCTTGATCACGCTGGAGAAATCCAGCGCCCCGTGCCCCGCCAGGCTGTGGGCCGCGTACAGGTTGCGCGCGAGCCCGCCCAGGGGCGTGGCCGCACGCACGGCGGTTGCGTTTTCCTGCGCCAGCCCGAGGTCCTTGAGCATCAGGTCGGTGCCGAAGCCGCCCGCGTAGCCCTTGGACGCCGGCGCGTTCTCCATCACGCCCGGCAACGGGTTGTATTTTTCGAGTGCCCAGTTGCCGCCCGAGCTGCGGCGCATGATCTCCGAGAGCACCTTTGGGTCCAGCCCGTTGGCGACGCCCAGCGCGATGGCTTCCGACGTGCCGATCATCAGGATGCCGAGCAGCATGTTGTTGCAGATCTTCGCCGTCTGGCCCGCCCCGGCCTCGCCGGCATGGAAGATGTTGGCGCCCATCTTCTCCAGCACCGGACGCGCGCGCTCGAGGTCGGCCGCCGCGCCGCCCACCATGAAGGTCAACGTCCCTGCGATCGCGCCGCCGGTGCCGCCCGAGACCGGCGCATCGAGCACCGCGACGCCCCGCTTCGCCCCGGCCTGCGCCAGCTTGCGCGAGGTGGCTGCGGCGATGGTGCTGCTGTCGATCACCAGCGTGCCGGGCGCGATCCGCTCCAGCAGCCCCGGCTGGCCCTCGCTGCCGAAATAGAGCGACTCCACGTGCTGGCTCGCGGGCAGCATGCTGATCACCACTTCGGCGCCGGCCAGCGTGTCGGCCGCGGACGGCGCGATGGACACGCCCTCCGCGCCGAGCTTCCTGCAGGCCTCGGCCGAGAGGTCGAAGGCGCTCAGCTCGTGGCCGGCCTTGTGCAGGTTGTGGGCCATCGGGGCACCCATGTTGCCCAGGCCGATGAATGCGATCTTCATTTGTTGTCTCCTGTGAATGCGGGTACCGGACGCAGAGGGCGGGCCTGTTCTAGCTGAGGGCTGCGAGCTCCGCTGGCATCTCGCCGCGCGGCTTCAAATGGTCCTCGACGAATTCCGGCGTGATTTCCTCGAGCGTGGCCGGATTCCACTTCGGGTTGCGGTCCTTCTCGATCAGGAGCGCACGGATTCCCTCGGCGAAGTCCTTGTGCGCACAGAAGCCCAGCGAAGCCCAATACTCGAGGCGGAACACCTCGGCCAGCGACATGCGGGTCACCCGCTGCCACAGCGCGAAGGACACGGCGGCCGAGCTGGGCGAGCCCTTCGTGAAAGTCTGGGCCGCGTTCTGCAGCCACGGATCTTCGGACTTCAGCGCGCGCAGGCGCTTCGCGATGTCCAGCAGGTCGTCACCCGCCATCAGTTCATTGATGGTGTCGAAATGCTCGCGCACTTTCGACGGCTGCCGTTCCGCGCCCTCGCCTGCCTGCGCGAGCAGGCGCGAGAGCGTGGCCCGGTCGGCCGCCGGCTCGACGCGCCAGCTCGCCGCCGCGATGGCTTCCATCAATGACGCCTTGCGCTCCTGCGGCACGACGAGGTCCGCCAGGCCGCAGAAGATTGCATCGGCCGCATTGAGCGGCGCCGCAGTCAAGGCCAGGAACAGGCCCACCCGCCCCGGCATGCGCCGCAGGAACCAGCTGCCGCCCACGTCGGGGTACAGGCCGATGTTGATCTCGGGCATGGCGACGCGGCTCTGCGGTGTGACCACCCGGTGCGAGGCGCCGGCCATCAGGCCCACCCCGCCGCCCATCACGATGCCATGGCCCCAGCACAGCAGGGGCTTGGGGAAGGTGTGGATCAGGTGGTCGAGCACGTATTCCTCGCGGAAGAAGTCCTCCGCATACGTGTTGCGTGCCGGGCCGCACTCCAGCAGCGTCTGGTAGAGCTGCCGCAGGTCGCCGCCGGCGCAGAAGGCTTTGTCGCCCGCCGCCTGCAGCAGCACGCCGGCTACGGACGGGTCTTGCGCCCATTCACGCAGCTTCGGCGTGAGCAGGCGCACCATCGCGACCGACAGCGAGTTGAGGGAGGCCGGTGCGTTGAGGGTGGCGACGCCGAAGCGCTTGCCGGCGGCGCTCTTGATTTCATCGAAGAGAACGACTGGGTCTGTCATGGGTTTTGCAAAGGGCGGATGTCCGATTTCGGATGCCGGGTTCAGCGGATATCGCTATCCCCTTCCAGCAGCTTGCGCGAGACGATCACGCGCATGATTTCGTTGGTGCCTTCGAGGATCTGGTGCACGCGCGCATCGCGCACCAGGCGCTCCAGCGGGAATTCGCTCAGGTAGCCATAGCCGCCGTGCAGTTGCAGCGCCTCGTTGCAGACATTGAAGCCGGCATCGGTGGCGAAGCGCTTGGCCATGGCGCAATAGGTGCTGGCATCGACGTGGCCCGCGTCGAGCTTGCTCGCCGCCAGCCGCACCATCTGGCGCGCGGCCACCAGCTCGGTCGCCATGTCGGCCAGCTTGAACTGCAGGGCCTGGAAGCTGGCCAGCGGCTTGCCGAACTGCTGGCGCTCGTGCAGGTAGCGCCGCGCGGCATCGAGCGCACCCTGCGCCGCGCCGACCGAGCAGGTCGCGATGTTGATTCGGCCGCCGTCCAGGCCCTTCATCGCGATGCGGAAGCCCTCGCCCTCGCCGCCCAGGAGGTTTTCCGCCGGGACGCGCACGTTGTCGAAGCTGATGGTGCGGGTGGGCTGGCTGTTCCAGCCCATCTTGTGTTCCTTCTTGCCGTAGCTGATGCCGGGCGCATCGGCCGGCACCGCCAGTGCCGAGATACCGCCCGCGCCGCCGCCGCCGGTGCGGGCCATCAGCACCAGTACGTCGGTGGCGCCCGCGCCCGAGATGAAGGCCTTGCCGCCGTTGATCACGTATTCGCCGTCCCGCAGCTCGGCGCGCGTCTTGAGCGCACCGGCATCCGAGCCGGCGCCGGGCTCGGTCAGGCAGTAGGAGGCCAGCTTGCGGCCGCTGGTCAGGTCGGCGCCCCAGCGCTCGCACACGGCCGGCGTGCCCCAGGTGCCGAGCATCCATGTGGCCATGTTGTGGATGGTGATGAAGGCGGTGGTCGACGGATCGACTGCGGCCATTTCCTCGAACACCAGCGTGGCATCGAGGCGCGGCAGCGCCAGGCCTTCGATGCGCTCCGGCGCGTACAGGCCGCAGAAGCCCAGCTCGCCGGCCTTGGCGATGGCCTCTTTCGGGAAGATGGCTTCCGCATCCCACTGCGCGGCATGCGGCGCGAATTCCGCGAGAGCGAACTCGCGCGCCGTGTGGGCGAAGGCGCGCTGCTCCTCGGAAAGTTCGAAGTCCATGCGCCTGAGGTTACTTCAGGCTGATGGTCGTGTTGAGGCCGTGCGCCGTGGCATCGTCGAACCAGCGCGCCGTGACCGTCTTGGTCTGCGTGTAGAACAGCACCACCTGCTTGCCGTAGGGCCCGAGGTCGCCGAGCTTCGACGCGCGCGAGCCGGTGAAGGAGAACATCGG
This sequence comes from Variovorax stachyos, assembly GCF_051400855.1. Lineage (NCBI taxonomy): Bacteria > Pseudomonadati > Pseudomonadota > Betaproteobacteria > Burkholderiales > Comamonadaceae > Variovorax > Variovorax stachyos. The sequence goes on from NZ_JBLFFN010000003.1 coordinate 120,901, forward strand.
CACCGGCACCGGGATCGGCACGTTGATGCCTACCTGCCCGACGTCGATGTCTTCCTGGAAGCGCCGCGCCGCTGCACCCGACTGCGTGAAGATCGCGGTGCCGTTGCCGTTCGGGTTGGCGTTGATCATTTCGATCGCCTCGTCGATGCTCTCGGCGCCCGCCACGCACAGCACCGGGCCGAAGATCTCCTGGTCGTAGATCGTCATACCCGGCTTCACGCCGGAGAAGATGGTCGGGCCGACGAAATTGCCTTTCTCGTAGCCGGGCACCGTGGGCTTGCGGCCGTCGAGTTCGAGCGTTGCACCCTCGGCGACGCCGCGCTCGATCAGGCCTGTGACGCGCTCGTAGGCCGCGCACGAAACCAGCGGGCCGACGTCCACGCCCTTCTCCGTGCCGGCGCCGATCTTGAGCGTCTTTGCCTTCTCGACCAGCTCGGGAATCCACTTGCGCGCATCCCCCACCAGCACCGCGACCGACACCGCCATGCAGCGCTGCCCCGCCGCACCGAAGCTCGCGCCGATGAGCGCGTTGAGCGACTGGTCCTTGTGCGCATCGGGCATGACGATCGCGTGGTTCTTCGCGCCCATCATGCATTGCACGCGCTTGCCGGCGAGCGTGGCACGGTGGTAGACGTGGGTGCCGACCTTGGTGGAGCCGACGAAGGAGATCGCCTTGATGTCCTTGTGGTCGCAGATGGCGTTGACCACCGCCTCTCCGCCATGCACGACGTTGAGCACGCCCGGCGGGATGCCGGCTTCCAGCGCCAGCTCGGCGAGGCGCATAGTCACCATCGGGTCCTGCTCCGAGGGCTTGAGCACGAAGGTGTTGCCGGTGACGATGGCCATCGGGAACATCCACAGCGGGATCATGGCCGGGAAGTTGAAGGGCGTGATGCCCGCGCACACGCCCAGCGGCTGCAGCAGCGTGTAGGTGTCGACCCCGCCTGCGACGTTGTTGGCCATCTCGCCCAACTGCAGGTTGCCGATGCCCGCGGCATGCTCGACCACCTCCAGGCCGCGGAACACGTCGCCCTCGGCATCGGGCAGGGTCTTGCCCTGCTCGGCCGTGAGGATGGCAGCCAGCTCGCCCATGTGCTCGCGGATCAGCTGCTGGTACTTGAGGAAGATGCGCGCGCGGGCGCCGATCGCGGTCTTGCGCCAGGTCTTGAAGGCGTCCTGGGCCGAGGCCACGGCGGCGTCGACCTCGGCCTGCGTGGCGAAGGGCACGCGCGCCAGCACCTCCTGCGTGGCGGGGTTGACGATGTCGCGCCATTCGCTGGTCTTCGACTCGACGAACTTGCCGCCGATGAGCAGCTTGACGGTGGCGACCTGGGTCGCGGGCGTGGTGGTGGCATCCATGGGTTGTCTCCTGGGTTGGGCTTCAACGACCGATGCTAGCTTTGCACTTTTGCCATAGCAATAGACAAATACGCACCACCGATCTGCATAATCGCAACCCATGGACTGGGACAACCTGCGCTTCTTCCTGGAGCTGGCACGCACCGGCACGCTGGTGAGCGCGGCGCGCCGGCTGGCGGTCGATCACACGACAGTGGCGCGGCGCATCCAGGCGCTGGAAAAGGAGATCGGCACCGCCCTCTTCGCTCGCGAGGCCGCCGGCCATCGGCTTACCGAGGCCGGGCGGCGGCTGCAGCCGCAGGTCGAGGCGATGGAAGGAGCCTTTCTCGCGATCGAGAGCGCGACGCCTGCGGCGCAGGAGGGCTTGTCCGGCCTGGTACGCATCGGGGCCACCGAGGGCTTCGGCACCGTGGTGCTCGCGCCGGAGCTTGCGCGATTCGCGCGGCAACATCCCAGGCTGGTGATCGATCTGCTGGCGATGCCGCGGCTGGTGCACCTGTCGCGTCGCGAGGCGGACATCGTGATCTCGCTGGAGCGCCCGGCGCGCGGCCCCGTCATGGTGAGCAAGCTGACCGACTACGTGCTGCGCCTCTACGCCTCTGCCGACTACCTGGATGCCCATCCGCGCATCGCATCGCGCGAGGACCTGCGCGGCCACACGTTCATCAGCTACGTGGACGACCTGCTCTTCAGCAAGGAGCTGCAGTACCTCGACGAGCTGTACCGCCCCGATGCCTTCGCGCTGCGCAGCACCAGCATCCTGGCGCAGCACCAGGCAGCGGCAGCCGGCACGGGGATCGCGGTGCTGCCCGCCTTCCTCGCCGAGCGAGATCCGCGGCTGCGGACCGTGCTGCCCGGCGAGGCGAACTTCACGCGCACCTTCTGGATGTCGATGCCCGCCGAGAGCAAGCACCTGGCGCGGATGCAGGCGGTCTGGGGCTTTCTGCGCGAGACGGTGGAGGCGCAGCGGACGGTGCTGCTGCCGCTGCAGGCGTAGTCCTTCGCGGCCGGCCTGCCGCCGAGCCCGCAATCCGTGGGCGCCGAGCTGGATCTTGGCTTGAGCAGAAGTCTCATGCTGCATCGTTCCTCCGGCGCGAGGGCCGACTATAGAGCCAAGGAAAGGCCCTCCGGAACCGGCCCATTGGCTCGCCGTTGGCTCTCGATTGGCCTAGGCACCCGCGACTGGACGGGGAACACTGGCACCGCACCCCAAAGAGTATCCGGACGCGCCCCGGGATGACGGGGCACGCGCCAGCAACAAGTCCAAAACCATGCATGTCATCGACCACTCCACTCTGCCTCGCCTCCACGCAGAAGGGCGGCGGCGCTTTGCCGCGGCGCATCAGCGCCTGGGCTTTGCGCCCTTCGAGCTCTGGATGGAAGTCCTCGAGATCGACGCACGCATCGACCTCCAGCCGATCGAATGTGCCCGCGTCGCGCTGGTGCTCACCGGCCACGGCAAGCTCGTGGTCGACGGTGCGGCCCAACGCTTTCACGCCCCCTGCAGCCTGGTGCTGCCCGCGGGGATCGACAGCCAGGTGGTCAACATCGGGGCCGAGCCCATGCAGCTGGTAACAGGTTTCACGCCGGCCGCTGCGGTATCACTGCCGCCTTGAGCCTCGGCCCCTGGTCATGGTCCTTCGCCTTGGCCCTCCGTCCAGGCCGAACTGGCTCCTCCGGGCGATGTGCCGAAAACCTGAAATCCAAATACTTCGATCCATGCGCAGGGAAGAGATGAATCGCTCTCCGGCGCCCCACTGATCGGAGACTGTCATGAGCTCAGCCGCTGCAACTTCGCTGGATAACCTGCATTCCGGCCTTCAGCCCTTGCATCACCTGCGGCCCGCGAGGGCCCGCATCCTTGCCTTCCTGCAATCCGTGTTACACCAAACCGCCGCGCGCTCTGTCGAGATCTGGCACAAGCTCTCGCGCAAGACCCAGATCCTGCTTGTCGCCCTCTCCATGACCTTCTCCAGCTTTGGTCTGTCGATGATCGTGGCAACCCTCTCACGTTGACCCCCGGGGCCAGCGAGCCGGGTGGCTGCCCGGCCGCATCGAAGGCCGGTTAGCCACGCCCGCCGTGCCCGCGCAGTCGGTGCGATCTTCCGGCGCCGGGCACGCCGATTGCCGCTTATGGCTGAGTCACTCACCAACAGACCAGCCATGACCTCCAAACCGATTTCCCTTGCCCGCGCCACCGTGCGTGCCTACGACTTCCTGATCGTCGGCGGTGGATTCGCGGGTTCCGTCCTCGCCGAGCGGCTGGCCAGCCAGCTCGGCCTGCGTGTCCTGATCATCGATAGGCGGCCCCACATCGGCGGCAACGCCTACGATCACCTGGACGAGCACGGCGTGATGGTGCACCGCTACGGGCCGCACATCTTTCACACCAACTCGCGCAAGATCCTGGACTACCTTTCGCAGTTCACGCAGTGGCGCCCCTACGAGCACCGGGTGCTCGCGCACGTCGACGGCCAGCTGCTGCCCATCCCGATCAATCTCACGACGATCAACGGCCTCTTCGGCCTCCGGCTCGACACCGCCGGTGCGCAGCGCTTCCTTGCCGAGCGCGCATCGCCCGGGATCGAGATCAAGAGTTCGCGCGACGTCGTGATCAGCCAGGTGGGCGAAGAGCTTTACCGCAAGTTCTTCGAGGGCTACACCCGCAAGCAGTGGGGGCGCGACGCGTCCCTGCTCGACCGCTCGGTGACCTCCCGGGTCCCCACGCGGACCGACGACGACGACCGGTACTTCCAGGACCGCTACCAGTGCATGCCGCTGCACGGCTACACGCGCATGTTCGAACGCATGATCGCGCACGAGCAAATCGACTTCCTGCCGTGCGCCGATTTCTCGCAGCTGAAGGACCGCATCCAGCACCGGCATCTCATCTATTCCGGGCCGATCGACGAATACTTCGGTCATTGCTACGGCAAGCTGCCCTACCGCTCGCTGCGCTTCGAGCACGTGACCCTCGACCGGCCGTGGCATCAAAAGGTGGCCGTGGTGAACTTCCCCTCGCTGCAGGTGCCCTTCACCCGCATCACCGAGTACAAGCACCTCACCGGCCAGGAGCATGCTCGCACGAGCATCACGCGCGAGTACCCGAGCGACGATGGCGACGCCTACTACCCGATCCCCGCGCCCGAGAACGCCTTGCTCTACCGCCGCTACGAGGCGCTGGCCGAAAGCACGCGCGGGGTCACGTTCACGGGCCGGCTCGGAACCTACAAGTACTACAACATGGACCAGGTCGTGGGCCAGAGCCTGAGCCTCTTCGAGCAGCTGGCCCGCTCGACCGCACCCGCAGCGCTGGCCGGCGGCTGAGCGGCGGCGCAACGCTCTGCAACCGTACCGCTCCTGGGCACGTGCATTGCCGCGCCAGGAAGGCCGGCATTCCTTCGTCGGCCCCATCACCCTCACCGGAGAAACCCATGCCCCTGAACATCATGGACAACCGCGGCGTCGCGCTGGAACGCCAACGCTTCACCTGGCGCGACATGGTCCAGAAGCCGATCAGCAAGCTCGACGACGATGCCTACACGCGCGTGCGGATCATCCTCATGAATGGATTGGAAATGGAAGCCCTGCGCTTCTCGCATGCCTGCGCGCGCATGAACGGGCCGCTCCAGCCTGTATTGGCCGAGCTGCGCAGGGTCGAACAGCACCAGGCCACGACCGTCAACTGGCTGATCGGCGCCGACCATTCCCCGCTGGAAACCACCATCGCCTACGAGCAGGTGGCCATCGACATCACGGCCGGCGTGGCGATGCGCGAGCCCGACGGCTACCTGGCCCAGGTCTACCGCTTCGGGCTGCTCGAGGATTTCGATCATATGCACCGCTACTCGGCCCTGCTCGACCGCCTGGAGGGCAAGGATGCCAACAACATCCTGCAGAGCTACACGGACATCCTGCCGGGCCGCCCGACGGTGGACGAGCACCGGCATCCGCTGGACGACCTGCGCACGCCCTACGACCGGACAACGGCCGTGCCGCTGTCGAAGCTGCACGCGCTGACGATCCTGGCGGCGGAGCAGCAGACCCACAACTACTACATGAACGTCGGGCCGCTGTTCTCCGACCCGGTGGCGCGGCTCCTGTATGCCGAGATCGCCTCGATCGAGGAGCAGCACACCACGCAGTACGAATCGATCATCGATCCCACCGAGAGCTGGCTGGAGAAATGGGTGCTGCACGAGGCGACGGAGGTCTACAACTATCACGGCTGCATGGCGCAGGAGTGCAACCCGCGGATCAAGGCGCTGTGGGAGCGCTTCCTGGACTACGAGCTGGGGCAGCTGCACGTGGCGATCGATCATTTCCAGCGCCTGGAGAAACGCGACGTCGCGGAGATCCTGCCGTCCACGCTGCCCGACCCCATCCCGATCGCCTCGCAACGCGAGTTCGTACGCCAGACGCTGGCTGGCGAAGTGGACCTGCGGGCCGATGGCCCGCGCTTCGTCGGCGCCGACCAGGAGCCCGAACGCACGCTCGACTACCGGCGGCAGATCAATGCCGCCGGCTCGCCCTCCACCATCGTCGCGGCAGGCTATCGCTGGCGGCCGGGCACGGAGCTGCGCGCCTGGCCTTCCCAACAGGACGACAGCGACGGAGCGTCTCCTGCTGCTGCCTCGGCCTGAACCCCACACCCTACCTACCGGAGTTTTCGAGATGGAAACCAAGACACACCTCGGCATGAACAAGACGGGCGTCCAGATGTCGCCCATGGACAGCAGCGCGATGCTGGAAGGCCTGGAGCAGTTCGGCCCCCAGGCCGATGCGGACCGCGAGGACCTCCGCGTGCGCACGGAATACGCGGATGCCACCGAGGGCCTCGGCTCGGTACCCGTGCCCGGCACGTTCAAGGGCATGATGAAGTCGGGCGCCGACATGATCGGCGGCGCGAGGCCGCAGGTGCTGGTCGACAAGCTGGGCGAGCGGCTCGCCTTCGAGCGCGCAGGCGTCCGCCTCTACGACACCCTTCTCGCCAAGTGCAGAGCGGCCACCGACACCGTGGCGCTCTCGGCGACCGACCACGAGTCGCTCGGCCGTTTCCGTGACGAGGAAGCGCAGCACGCCCAGATCCTGGTAAGCGCCCTGGAAACCCTGGGCGCCGATCCAACGGCGCAGACGCCGTGCGCCGATCTCGTCGGCGTGCAGGGCATGGGCCTGATCCAGGCCATGAACGATCCCAGGACATCGCTGGTCCAGTCGCTCAACGTCATGCTGAGCGCAGAGCTGCTGGACAACGCCGGATGGGAACTGCTCATCGAACTCGCGGGTGCCGCCGGGCATGACGAGATTGCCCGGCGCTGCACGATGGCGGCAACGCAGGAGGCTGAGCATCTGGACGTGCTGCGTGACATGGTGCGGCAGATGGTCCTTCGCGACGCCAGTCTGACCGGATCGGCGATGGCGGCCGAAGCCGCGGGCACCGGTGCGCCATGACACGGCGATGAAATCCGCAACCCTGACGTATCTCGCCCGGCTCTCCGCCACGCGGCTGCCTTCGTTCGTCGGGCGCATGCCCGAGCTGCGCAAACTGAAGCGCCTGCAGGAGCACGGCTATGTCGAGGCCAGCTTCTATCCACCCAAGCCCTGCAAGTCGCAGTTCGCCTGTGCACGGCATCTCACGCCGCAGGGGCAGGCGTTGCTGGAGCTGATAGAGCGACGGCGATGAGTTGCCGGCGAGGCCGGGCCCGGGCAGTGCCGCCGGGCTTCGGGACTGCCGGCCATCTCGGGCTCCGGCCGATCAGCCGAGCACGCGCGTGGCCGTGCTGTCCAGCCGCGGCGGCTGCTCGAAGGTGTGGAACGGCGCCGGCGACGGCACCTCCCACTCGAGCCCCTCTGCGCCCTCCCAGGGCTTCGCGGGTGCCGGGGCACCGCGCTTGAGCAGTGCAGGCAGCACGATGAAGAGCACGAAGTACGCTTGCGCGAGCCCGAACCCAAAGGCCCCCAGGCTCGCCACGGCGTTGAAGTCGGCGAACTGCATCGGATAGTCGGCATAGCGCCGGGGCATGCCTGCCAGGCCGAGGAAGTGCAGCGGGAAGAAGCCGATGTTGAAGCTGATCAACGTCGCCCAGAAGTGGATCTGCCCGCGTGTCTCGCTGTACATCACGCCCGTCCACTTGGGCACCCAGTAGTAGTACCCGGAGAACATCGCGAACAGCGATCCTGCCACCAGCACGTAGTGGAAATGCGCCACCACGTAGTGCGTGTCGTGCAGCTGGATGTCGATCGGCGAGACGGCCAGGATGAGCCCGGTGAAGCCACCCATCGAGAAGACGAAGATGAAGCCGATCGCGAACAGCATCGGCGTCTCGAAGGTCATCGAGCCCTGCCACATGGTCGCGACCCAGTTGAACACCTTCACCGCCGTCGGCACCGCCACCAGCATGGTCGCGTACATGAAGAAGAGCTGGCCGGTCACCGGCATGCCGACGGTGAACATGTGGTGCGCCCAGACGATGAAGGAAAGGATGGCGATGGACGCCGTGGCATACACCATCGACGCGTAGCCGAACAGGCGCTTGCGTGAGAAGGCAGGCACGACCTGGCTGATGATGCCGAAGGCCGGCAGGATCATGATGTAGACCTCGGGGTGGCCGAAGAACCAGAAGATGTGCTGGAAGAGCACCGGATCGCCGCCACGGCTCGCGGTAAAGAAGCCCGTCCCGAAATGACGGTCGGTCAGCAGCATGGTCACCGCACCGGCCAGCACCGGCATCACGGCGATCAGCAGGTAGGCGGTGATCAGCCAGGTCCAGCAGAACATCGGCATCTTCATCAGCCGCATGCCGGGGGCGCGCATGTTCAGCACGGTCACGATGATGTTGATGGCGCCCATGATCGAGCTGGCACCCATGATGTGAACCGCGAAGATCGCGAAGTCCATGGCGGGGCCCATCTGCAGGCTCAGCGGCGGATAGAGCGTCCAGCCCGGCGCGGCCGACCCGATGTCCAGGAAAAACGGCGCGATCAGCATCAGGGCGGCGGGCGGCAGCAGCCAGAAGCTGAAGTTGTTCATGCGCGCGAAGGCCATGTCCGATGCGCCGACCTGCAGCGGAATCATCCAGTTCGCGAAGCCCACGAAGGCCGGCATGATCGCGCCGAACACCATGACCAGGCCGTGGATGGTGACGAACTGGTTGTAGGCCTCCGGGTTGAAGATCTGCAGGCCGGGCTGGAAGAGCTCGGCGCGGATCAGCATCGCCAGCAGGCCGCCCGTCATCAGCATGGCCAGGCTGAAGAGCAGGTACAAGGTGCCGATGTCCTTGTGGTTCGTGGCCAGCAGCCAGCGCCGCCACCCGGTCGGCAAGGCATGGTGCTCATCGTGAATCGCGTGCCCGGGGGCATGGGGCTCATGGACCGGCAGCGAGGGGACGGACATGCGCGACACCAGGGTAGTTGGGATCCTTCGCGATCGGCAAGCCGTATGCCCAGCACCGCACTCGGCCGGGCATGCGCCTTGCCGTTCCGCCTGCATGCATCTTCCCGACCGCGCCCAGGCCGACCCTCCCCTCTTCCGCAGCTTCTGGATGGCCGGCTTCGAAGGGGCGGACCACGTCAACAGCCAAGGCGAGGCTCTTTCTCCGAACCAGGCGAGCGCGCACTGGGAGCTGATCGCAGAGGACTACAGCCTGTTGCGCGAATTCGGCATCCGCACCGTACGCGAGAGCGTGGGCTGGCGCGTCAGCGCGCCGGAGCTTCCCGGCCTTGGGCGGCTGGCCGCGCACGCGGAGCTTGCGGCCCGCATGGACATGCAGGTGCTCTGGACCCTCCACCACTACGGCCTGCCGGACGGCGTGGACTTCTTCGCGCCCGACTTTGCCGCAAGGTTTGCGGACTTCTGCGAGCAAGTGGCACGCTGCATTGCGCCGTACACGCAGGGCCGCGCACTGCTGCAGCCGATCAACGAGATCTCCTACCTGAGCTGGGCCGCGAGTGCCACCGACTGGATCCACCCGTACCGCGCCAGCTCGGGCGCCTTCGGCTACGAGCTCAAGTGCCGCCTGGTGCAGGCCGCGCTGCGCGGCTGCGACGCGATCTGGTCGGTGCTCCCGGACGCGCGCATCGTCCACACGGACCCGATGATCCACATCATCGCGCCGGCCGGCGCCCCGCCTGAGTTGCATGCGCAGGCGCAGGCCCGCGCGAGCGCGCAATACCAGGCCTGGGACATGCTGTGCGGCGCGATGGAGCCCGGGCTCGGCGGCGCGCCGCGGTACCTGGACGTGATCGGCGTCAACTACTACCACGACAACCAGTGGGAGCATCACACCGAGGAGCGGCTGCACTGGCACCTCGGCGACCCGCGGCGGCGCGATGCCGCCGACATGCTCGAGGAACTCTCGCAGCGCTACGGCAGGCCGATCTTCATCGCGGAGACCGGCCATATGGGCGAGGGCCGCGCGTCATGGCTGGACGACATCGGCAGCGCGCTGCAACGCTGCGAGCAACGAGGCACGCGCGTCGAAGGCGTGTGCCTGTACCCCATCCTCGACCGTCACGACTGGGAAGACCTGCACTACTGGCACCGCAGCGGGCTCTGGGACATCCCCGACCCGAGGCAGCGCCCGACCCACCGGCAACTGCACCTGTCCCTCGCACGCCGGCTGCGGCACTGGCAGTCGCTGCTTCCCGCGGCGCCACACGGGCGCGGCGCGGAAACAAGACCGAGCCCGCAACCGCATCATTCCTCTGGAGAACTCACATGAGCGCCATCGTCGTCTTCTCGCACCTGCGCTGGGATTTCGTCTACCAGCGGCCGCAGCATCTGCTGTCCAGGCTCGCCCGGCACTTCGAGATCCTGTTCGTCGAGGAGCCGGTCCCGGGCGCGGCCTCGCCGAACCTGGAACGCATCGACGCGGCGCCCGGCGTCGAGGTGTTGCGGCCCCACCTGCCCGGCGAGGCATGCGGCTTCCACGACGATCACCTGCCCGCACTCGGGCAGATGGTGGCCGCGCACCTGGCGCGCCGGAACCTCTGGGAGTACTGGCTCTGGTTCTACACGCCCATGGCCCTGCCGGTGGCGGCCGGGCTGGCGCCCGTGGGCGTCGTGTACGACTGCATGGACGAACTCTCCGCCTTCCTGCATGCTCCGCCGCAGCTGCTGCAGCGCGAGGCCGGGCTGTTCGAGCTGGCGGACCTGGTCTTCACCGGCGGCGCCAGCCTGTACGAGGCCAAGAAGAGCCGGCATCCGGACGTCCACTGCTTCCCCAGCAGCGTCGACGCGGCGCATTTCTCGCGCGCGCGCAGGCAGGTCGAACCGGAGCCGGCGGCCGAGCGGTCGCGGTCTGCCGCGCCAACACTCGGCTTCTTCGGCGTGATCGACGAGCGGCTCGACGTGGCGCTCGTCGGCGGCCTGGCCGAGGCGCATCCGGACTGGTCGATCGTGATGGTCGGGCCGGTGGTCAAGATCGATCCGGCCACGCTGCCCCGGCACCCCAACCTTCACTGGCTCGGCCAGCGAAGCTACGAGGAACTGCCGGACCTGGTCGCGCAGTGGGACGTCTGCCTGCTGCCCTTCGCGCTCAACGCGTCAACGCGCTACATCAGTCCCACGAAAACGCTGGAATACCTCGCTGCCGACCGTCCTGTGGTCAGCACGCCGGTGAAGGACGTCGTGCGCCAATACCAGGGCGTGGTCGCGATTGCCGACAGCCTGCCTGCCTTTGTCGCCGCTTGCGAACAGGCGCTGAACGCCAGTCCTGCCGAGCGCGAGGCGCAACAAGCCGCTCGCGCGGCGATGGTCGCCGCCACCTCCTGGGACAGCACCGTCGCAGCCATGCGCGGCGAGCTGGAGCGCGTGCTGGCGAGCAAGCGCGGCGCCGAGCCGATCGCCACGCCGCCACTGGGCGTTCAGGCAGTCTCCTGACCCTGCGCCTGCGCGGCCCACAGCCGCTGGTACAGCCCGCCGGCATGCCGCAGGCGGTCCGGCGTGCCGTCCTCGACGATCTCTCCGTCGACCAGCACCAGCACCCGGTCGAAAGTTGCGACCGTCGACAGCCGGTGCGCCACGGCGATGACCGTGCGCCCCCGGATCAACCGGTCGAGTGCAAGCTGGATCTTGCGCTCCGAGGCGCTGTCGAGTGCAGAGGTGGCCTCGTCGAGCAGCAGGATGGGGGCGTTCTTCAGCATGGCGCGCGCGATGCCCACGCGCTGCCGCTGGCCACCCGATAGCCTTGCGCCACGCTCTCCCACGACGGTGTCGTAGCCGTGCGGGAGCTCGCGGATGAATTCCTCGCAATAGGCGGCCCGTGCCGCCTGCAGCAGTCGGTCCTCCGGCGCATCGGGGCGCGCGTAGACCAGGTTCTCGCGGATCGTCCGATGCAGCAGCGAGATCTCCTGCGGCACCACCGCGATCGCGCTGCGCAGGCTGTCGAGCGTCACCTGGGCCACGTTCTGCCCGTCGATGAGCACTTCGCCGCTCTGCACATCCTGCAGGCGCTGGAGCAGCCCCAGTAGCGTGGTCTTGCCCGAGCCCGAAGGACCGACGATGCCCACCCGCTGCCCCGGCGCAATATCGAGGTCCAGGCGGCGGAAGACCTGCGTCCCGTCGGGATACGAGAAGCTCACGTTGCGCAGCCGGATGCCCCCTGGGCCCGGCTTGAACGGCGGGGCGCCCGGGCGCTCGTCGGGCACCCGCGGCACGGCCACCACCTGCAGCATCTCGCGGATCACGCCCAGTTGCTGCGTCGCCTCGATGAGCGCGAGTGCCAGCTCGCGCGAGCCGTGGAGGATGCGAAAGCTCAGCGCACTCACCACTACCACGTCGCCCGCCGTGTTCGCCCCTGTCTGCCAGCCCCGCAGCGACCACACCATCATCGTGCCGGCCATCACCCACAGGCAAAGGTCGTGCAGCACCCGCGCTTTTTCCAGGTAGAGCCAGCTGCGGCGCTGTGCCTGCGCCTCGTCTGCGATCAGCGCCGACACGCGCTCGTACTCGCGGCGCCGGGCCGAGAAGGCCTGCAGCGTCCAGAGCTGGCTCACCACGTCGACCAGCTCGCCGTTGACCCGTGACGCTGCGGCCGCGTAGGCCTGGTGGATTCCGCGGCCGCGGCGGCCGAAGACCACGATGATCGCCGCGACCAGCACGACGAACAGGCTCAGCACCGCCGCCATCCAGGGCTGCACGGTCAGCAGCACCACGGCCGCTCCGATGAAGTCCACGCACGGCGGCGCGATCTTCCAGGTGAGCGTCGCCACCAGCGCACCTGCAGCCCCCGCAGTCGCGGTGATGCGCCCCCCGAGCGCGCCCGAGCTGTGGCGCGCCACGTACTGGGGGGAATGCCCGCTCAGGTAGTCGAAGAGGTCCAGGCGGACGTCCACGCCCACGGCCACCACCGTCAGGCAGCCGAGCCAGCCGCTCAGGCGCCAGAACACGCTCTCGGCCGCGATGAGGCCGATGAACAATGCGAGCGCGTGCCAGATGGCGGCGTCGTGGCGACCCTGCGTCATGGTGTCCACGATGAGCTTCATCGCGTACTGCGCCGCGATGCCGCACGAGGCGGCGATCAGGATGATGGTCCACAGCGCGGCGAAGTGCGACCTGCGGCGCCGGGCCGCGCGCAGCATGAAGCCGGCGGGGCTGGTCGGCAGCCCTCCGTCGAGGTCCATGCAGCCGGCCTGGTCTGCGCGAGAAGGCACGAGCCGCTTCGGCACTGCGACCGTAGAAGCCCTGCGCTACTTCTTCGCCATGCCTTGCGCGTGCTTCAGGTGCTCTTGCACCACCGGCATCATCTTGGTCGCCAGGGCCTTCAGGTCCGCGTCGGCAGCTTCTGCCTGGGTCTTCTTGAGCAGCTTGAGCGTGGCCTCATGGTCGCCCACGCCGGCGTGCTTCATGTACTGGCTGTCGAAGGTGTCGCCCCTGAGCGCCTTGAACTCGACCATGTTGGCCTTGTGCTTCACGTCCACGCCGTCCGGCAGGTCGACACCCTTGGCGCTGGCCAGCGCCTTCACGTCCGCCAGGCCCTTGGTGTGATCGTCCACCATCATCTGGGCGAACTTCTTCACGTCCGCGTTCTGCGACTTTTCGAGCGCGACGCGCGCGGTCTCGATCTCCGCCATATTGGCCTGCGCAATGTCGCGCAACATGCCTGCATCGCCCCTGCTGAGCTTCGACGCCGCTGCCTTGGCACCTGCCGCACTGCCGGCGCCGGCAGGCTGCTGCTGAGCAGCCGTGTTGACCTGGATCATCAGGCCGGCCGCTGCGACGGCAGCGATGGCCAATGTTCGCCTCGTTGAATGCATCATGTCTTGCTCCAGAGTGATGTGGAGCGAGCAATGTGCAGAGAGGGTGCAGCCGATGTTGTAGGCCATCGGCGATGCCTGCCGCCATCTTTCGATGGGCATATGGATGAGCTCGGAAAGAGCGCATCAGGGGGCTCCTGCCCTCCCCCGGAGCGGGCAAGTCGGCCTGCTGCTGCCTAGTCCACTGAATCACTGAAATCGGTCGGTGCTGTCCACCCGATACGGGCGCGCTGCGGCGTTGCAAATGCTCGCGATACCTACGGGTATCGCTGCGCTTTGCGCCTTGCATCGCATCCCGTCTCGGGCGGCCCTCACCGCCCATTTCAATGATTCAGTGGACTAGTGCAGAAGCTTGACGCCAGTCTTGGCCTGCAGCGCCTCGAAGGTGACGCCGTCGGCCAGCTCGATCACCTTCAGGCCCTCGGGCGTGACGTCCATCACGGCCAGGTCGGTGATGATGCGGTCCACCACGCCCACGCCGGTCAGCGGGAGGGTGCACTCCTCGAGGATCTTGAGGTCCTCGGTGCCATCCTTCTTGCGCGCCACATGCTCCATCAGCACGATCACGCGCTTCACGCCGGCCACCAGGTCCATGGCGCCGCCCATGCCCTTGACCATCTTGCCGGGGATCATCCAGTTGGCCAGGTCGCCCCTGGCGCTGACCTGCATGGCGCCGAGGATCGAGAGGTTGATCTTGCCGCCGCGGATCATCGCGAAGCTGTCGTGGCTGCCGAAGATCGCCGAGCCGGGCAGCGTGGTCACGGTCTGCTTGCCGGCGTTGATCAGGTCGGCGTCGACCTGATCCTCGGTCGGGAAAGGGCCGATGCCGAGCATGCCGTTCTCGCTCTGCAGCCAGACTTCCTTGTCGCCGACGAAGTTGGCCACCAGCGTGGGGATGCCGATGCCGAGGTTCACGTAGAAGCCGTCTTCCAGCTCCTGGGCGGCGCGCGCCGCCATCTGGTCTTGGGTCCAGGGCATCTCAGGCTCCTTTGTTGCTGCTGTTCTTGACGGGCGCCGGCACCTCGCTGCCGGCGGCTGCCTGGGCGATGGCGGCCTGGGCCTCGACCTTGGCGGCGGCCACATCGACGGCCGCGCTCACGGTGCGTTTCTCGATCCGCTTCTCGGGACGGGCATTGAGCACGATGCGATGCACGTAGATGCCGGGCAGGTGGATGTCGTCCGGCGCCAGTTCGCCGAGCTCGACGATCTTCTCGACCTCAACGATGCAGATCTTGCCGGCCATTGCCGCGGCCGGATTGAAGTTGCGCGCCGTCAGGCGGAAGCGCAGGTTGCCGGACTTGTCGGCCACGTGCGCCTTGACCAGCGCCACGTCGGGCACCAGCGAACGCTCCATGACGTAGGTCTCGCCGTCGAACTCGCGCAGTTCCTTGCCCTCTGCCACCATCGTGCCGACGCCGGTCTTGGTGAAGAAGGCCGGGATGCCCGCACCGCCGGCGCGCAGCTTCTCGGCCAGCGTGCCCTGGGGCGTGAACTCGAGCTCGAGCTCCTTGGCCAGGTACTGGCGCTCGAACTCCTTGTTCTCGCCCACGTAGCTCGCGATCATCTTCTTGATCTGGCGCGTCTCCAGCAACTTGCCGAGGCCGAAGCCGTCGACGCCGGCGTTGTTGGAGATGCAGGTCAGGTTCTTCACGCCGGAATCGTGCAGCGCGTCGATCAGGGCTTCAGGGATGCCGCACAGGCCGAAGCCGCCGACCGCGAGCGTCTGGCCATCGGCGACGACGCCCTTGAGCGCCGCATCGGCGGAGGGATAGATCTTGTTCGCCATGATTCCTCGTTCGGAAATGGTGGTTGATGGACAAGCCGGACGATACTACGTACGCGCATACGTAGTATTTCGTAATGGACACACCGGACACCGCCACCGCCCTCGCCCTCCCTCCCATCGACTACCGGCTCGCCTTCGAGGAGGCGCCGGTGGGCATGGTGCTGTCGCGCCACCGGATCATCGTCGATTGCAACGCGCGCCTGTGCGAAATGTTCGGCGCCACGCGCGACGTGCTGGTCGGGCAGTCCTTCCGTGTGCTCTACCCGAGCGTCGCCGAATTCGAGCGCATCGGCAAGCGCATGGAGCCGATCCTCAACGCCAGCGGGCGCTACGCCGACAACCGCATGATGCGGCGCGTCGGCGGCCTGCACGGCGCCTTCGCCGGCGAGACCTTCTGGTGCCACGTGAGCGGCCAGGCCCTCAATCGCGAAGCGCCGCATGAGGCCGGCATCTGGACCTTCGAGGACCTGGGCTCGCGCCGCGCCGCCAAGGCCGAGCTCACGCCGCGCGAGCGCGAGGTGGCCGCGCAGTTGATGAAGGGCCTGACCTCGAAGGAGATCGGGCGGGCGCTGGACATCAGCCATCGCACGGTCGAGATCCATCGCGCGCGGCTGATGCGCAAGTACGCCGCGGCGACCACCGCGGAACTGGTGCAGAAGCTGATGGCGGGCTAGCGCCTGGAACCTTTTTCAGCGTCGTGCCACACAGCTTTGGTCAACGAGGCTTGTTCGTCGCCTGCAGTTGAAAAAATGATCGTGTGGGTCCGATGGCGCAATCCGCCGGAGTTCCCTGAAGCTCGAAGCTCAAGTGTGCCGGACGGGGGTTCGATTCCCCCCAGCTCCACCAGAGTGCGGATGCGCGTGCGTCCGCAGTCTCGTGGGGCTGACTGGTTTCGACGGCGCATGGCGGTGGAGGGCGACGATCCGAGAGGCGACTGCCGTAAGCAGAGCAAATCAAGTAACTGCTAATGAAAGCTTTTACCTGAAGCAGGCCTAAAAGCCCGCTTCGGAGTAGCCCGAAAGGGTTCCCGGCCCCTGCAGCAATGCAGGCTCGGCAACAGAAAGGCCGGGACTTTGTCAGCGCGCAAGTACATCGACAACGACAGTGTCGCGGCGCATCATGCCGCCGTGCCCAAGGTCGCACCCCGCCGATCCATGCGCCGCTCTTCGGCTGAGCAGCTTCGAAGAAGCGCGGCGGTGGCACTGCTCGCCGTTGCCGGTTGCGCCCTCCCCTTCAGCGAGGTCGCGTCGTCCCGCGCCGAGCCGCCACGCGCCGATTGCCAGGCGTACGTGGGCGCCGACCGCAACGCAATGCTGCCCGGCTACCGGCTGCCCACCGCACATGGCGACACCGTCTGCGTCCCGTTGCTGCCGAGCGCGCACCGCCCGCCGCGGGACTACGCGGGCCGCGACTTCTACGTCGATGAATTCACCGACGCCAAGCTCAAGGCGCGCTGGCGCTCCTGCAAGGACGATGCCTCCTGCTTCCGACGCATCGATGCCCAGATGCAGCGCTGGCTGCCGCCCAACAAGGAGCGTGCGCGGCGCTCCACCGGCGTGGTCGATCCTTCCGGCCGGATCGACCCCGACGGACCGGTGGATCTGCGCGAGATCCGGCGCCCCGCCTTCTTCGCAAAGGCGCCCTACCGCGAATCGATTGCACAGGCGGAGCCGCGCACCTACACGGTCGAGTTCAGCGCGCCGCGAGATACCTTCGAGCGCATCGAGCTGAAGATGCGGGACACGATCAAGCTGCGCGGCTGGTACATCGAAGGCGCGGGCGTGGACGACGGCAAAGGCGGCCGCCTGCGCGCGCTGGTGATCATGGCCAACGGCGGCGGCGGGCAGATGACCGCTATCCAGCACCCGGACGAGAAGGCCTACCGCATCGACGCCGCCACCGGCCGGACCATCCCCGTCCCCTTCCCCAACGCCACCACCGAGACCATGGGCCAGCGCTGGTGGCGCGAGAACCTGCAGGCGCTGAACGCCGCCGGCTTCGACGTGCTGGCCTACGACAGGCGCGGCGAAGGCATCTCCGGCGGGTTCAGCGATACCAACACGCTCGAGCAGGGCGAGGATGTGTTCCGCGTGCTCGAGCAGCTGGAAAGCGGCCAGGGCCTGCGCCTGCTCACGCCGTCGGGGCAGTTGCTCGAAGGCGATGCGGCGGGCGGCCAGCTCTTGGCCGGCATGAAGGCGGGGCAGATCCCGATCCTGCTCGGCGGCTACTCGCGCGGCTCGATGTCCATGGCCTGGGCGATGACCAAGAACTTCGTCGAGTCCTGCAGCTACGACATGCCAGTCGTCACCTGCGGGCCGCCGAAGGGCTACACGAACATCAAGGGCGCGATCCTGCTCGCCTCCTTCGCGAGCGGCCCGGGCTACGTGCCGGCGGCACCCGACCTGGCCGATCGCAACCTGTTCCTCGGCGGCATGGCGGCCGAGCATCACATCGTCTTCTATCCCAGCTCGGCCACGCTCGCGGGGATGCCGCGCTGGCCGGCTGCCTTCTTTGCCAAAGGGCTATGGGATCGTGCCGAGAGCCTGGAGGGCACCGTCGCTGCCTACGACCGCATCCGCGGCCTGAAGGAAATCGTGGTGGCGCGTGGTCCGCATTCCATCGAGACCTGGGACCCGGACGACCAGCGCTACCTGCAGCAACGCATGGTCACGTTCGCGAAGGCGGTGGTGACGGGCGCGTCCACCGTGCCGGGCGCGAAGCCATGGAGCGACCTCAGGAGCCTGGTCGCGACTACGGCTGATCGCTGGGAAGCTTCTTCGAGGCCTCGGACGGGCCGGTCCGACAAGCATTCCCCAGGGCCGTATAAAGACTATATTCGGACCTTCTCAATGGAAAGGGAGCGACATGCGCTATTCATCTCAGGTCAAGCCGATCAGCTACCTCAAGGCCAACGCCGCCGACGTGCTGATGCACCTCGCCAAAGAGCGTGAGCCGCTGATCATCACCCAGAACGGCGAAGCCAAGGCAGTCCTGCAGGATGTCGCCTCGTTCGAGGACACCCAACAAACGCTGGCGCTGCTGAAGATCCTCGCGCTGGGCAATCAGGAAGTGGCGGCCGGCAAGGTGAAGCCGGTGTCCGCCGTCGTCGCCCGTCTGCGTGCCAGGCGAGCAGCCGACTGATGGCAGATGCTCCACCGACGTTCGAAGTCCTTCTCACGGAAGGCGCCGAGCAGGACCTGGAGGCGATTCACGACTACATCGCCGGCCACGATGGCGTTGCCAGGGCCAATGGCGTGTTGGACCGGTTGTTGAAAGTTGTCGAAAGCCTCTCGCGCTTTCCGGAACGTGGCAGCTATCCGAAGGAACTGATCGCACTGGGCATGAGGGAGTACCGCCAAACTTCATTCAAGCCCTACCGGGTGATCTACCGCGTCACAGGCAGCCAGGTGATCATCTACGTGATCGCCGATGGCCGAAGGGACATGCAGTCCTTGCTCGCGCGCAGGCTGCTCGGCTGGGAGCCCTCCTCGCGGCCTTAGGCGCCGCCCGGGCTGCCGAACCCCCAGAAGACAGTGAAATCCTCGACCGCTTCCCTGGGCATCCGGAGATCGTTCACCTCCGCCTCGGCTTCCGCGTAGCCCAGCGACATGCCGCAGACCAGCGCCTGCGTCGGCGGCAGCCCGAGAAATTGCGAGATGACGGGCTCGTAACGCACGAACGAGACCTGCGGGCAGGTATCGAGCCCCCTGGCCCTCGCGGCAATCATGATCGTCTGAAGGAACATGCCGTAGTCGGCCCAGCTGTGCCGGGTGAGCCGGCTGTCGATGGTGAAGAGCAGCCCCACCGGCGCATCGAAGAAGCAGAGGTTGCGTCCGGACTGCCGGTAGCGCGCCGCCAGGTCCGCCCGGTCGATCCCCAGCGCGGCGTAGTACCGCGCGCCAAAGTCGGATTGCCGCGACACGCACTCGGCCGGCAGGTCCGCCGGGAAATGCGCCGAAGGCGGCAGCTCGTTGCGCTCGTGCGCCTGCATCAGCGCTTCGCCCAATCGCCGCTTGGGCTCGCCCTCCAGCACATGCACCCTCCACGGCTGGGTGTTGGAGTTGCTCGGCGCACAGCGCGCCACGTCCAGGATCTCCGCGACCACGGCGCGCGGCACGGGCGCCGGGCTGAAGGCGCGCACGGCTCTTCGCGACCGGATCACGGCGTCCACGATGCCGGCGACGGCGCCGCGCTCTGCCAAGGCGGGAACGGGATCTGCTTTCGTCATGCCGTCATGGTGCACGAGCGCCGCGTCGGCATCCACTGAACATTGCGCAAGATGCTCATGCATGAAACGACATGGCGAGCCGGGCGAGCTGTTCCCTCAGCCAGACGTGCGCCGGATCGTGCTCGTGTCGCCGATGCCAGACCGCCCGCATCGTTGCGTGCTGGGACGTGTAGGGCAGTGCCTTCGCCAGCAGCTCGCGCCGGGCGACGAAGCCCTGCGCCAGCGGCGCCGGAACGATCGACACCATGTCGCTGCCGGCGAGCAGGTCGGGCACGGCGAGCGAGTGCGGCACCGTGATGCGGTAGCGCGGACGCAGGCCGGCCGAAGCCAGCGCGTCCTCCAGCGCCGCGCGGTCGAACATCTCCGACTGACGCGCCAGCCCGCGCTCGGCGATGAAGCCGCTGACGGCGCCCTCCTCCTGGCCGCCCAGCGACACCGTCAGCAGCGGGAAGTCCGCGAGGTCGGCGATGCGCGGCTTGCGCCGCGCGAGCGGATGCCCGCGACGGAAGACGAGCACGTCCTCCTGCAACCACAGGCGCGCACTCTGGAAGCGGCTCGGGACCTCGGCGAAGACGCCCAGCGCGATGTCGATGCGCCCGACGTCGACCTGCTCCGCCAGGTCCAGCCGCGTCGAAGGACGCACCACCAGGTCGATGGCCGGCGCCACCTCGCTCATGCAGGCAGCCAGCCGCGTGAGCAGCACCGAGGTCACGTAGTCGTTGGCCGCGACCACGAAGCTGCGCGCGGTGCTCGCGGGGTCGAAGGGCTGCACGCCGAGCGTGTCGTGAATGCTGCGCAAGGCCTCGCGCAAGGCGGGCGCCATGGCGAGTGCGCGCGCGGTCGGCTCCATGCCCTTCGGGGTCCGCACGAAGAGCTCGTCCTGCAGCGCCTCGCGCAGCCGGCCGAGCGCATGGCTGATCGCCGATTGGCTCAGGTGCAGCCGCTTGCCCGCGCGCAGCAGGTTGCGGTCTTCGAAGACGGCATCGAAGACCCGCAGCAGGTTCAGGTCGATGCGTCTCGCATTCAGCGCGACCTGCGCTCTCGTGCTCATGTTGCACCTCGTGCATGTGGCGGTTGCAGATTCATCGCTTCCGGCAGCGGCACAGCGCTGGCAATGTCCAGGCCTGTCCCGAACCTGATGGAGCCCGCGATGACCGAACTCTCCCGGCGGCGATTCGCCAAGTATGTGGCCTGCCTCGTGCCGGTCCCCTCTCTACTCGCAACCCCGGCCCGTGCGCAGCCCGACGGCGCGCCGGGCCGCATCGTGGTCGGCTATCCGGCCGGCGGCACCATGGACCAGACCGCGCGGCGCCTGGCCGAGGCCTGGCGCGCACAGAGTCGCGCCTACCTGGTGGACAACCGGCCCGGCGCCGCGGGCCGCATTGCCACGGCCCAGATGAAGCGCGAGCGCGCCGACGGCAGCGTCGTGCTGTGCACCCAGACCTCGGCGATGACGATCTACCCGCATGTCTACACGCGGCTGTCGTACGACCCGGTGCGCGACCTGCGCCCGATCGCTGCGCTGGCCTCTTCGACCTGCGTGCTGGCGATCAGCACGGCCGTTCCCACCGAAGTGCGCACGCTGGCCGACTATGTTCGCTGGCTGAAGGCGAACGAGGCGGGCCGCAGCTATGCATCGCCGGCCGCCGGGTCGCTGGCGCAGTTCCTCGGTTTCCGCTTCTCCCAGGCGGCGGGAGTCCCGCTGGCCCACGTGCCCTACCGTGGCTCCGCCCCGGCACTGCAGGACCTGCTGGGCGGGCAGGTGCCCGCCTACTTCGGCTTCGTCGGCGACTTCCTGCAATACCTGGGCAGCGGCAAGCTGCGGCTGTTGGCCGTGAGCAGCGAACGGCGCTCCCGCTTTCTCAAGGATGTTCCCAGCTTCGCCGAGCAGGGCTTCGGACAGGTCGTGGGCGTGGAAAGCTACGGCCTGTTCGCGCCGGCCGGTACGCCGGACGCGGTGGTCTCCGCACTCGCAGCCGCGACGCGTACTGCCGCCGGCGACAAGGAGCTGGTCGGCGGCCTGGAACAGATCGGCCTCGAGGCGGCCTACGTGGGCCCGGCCGAGTATGTGCAGACCATCGCTGCCGAGCGCGAGCGGTGGAAGCCGATCGTGGCGGCGTCCGGCTTCAAGGCCGACGAGTGACAACGAAACGAGAGCACACCATGACCGACCAGGAAGAACTCATCGCGACCAGCCTCCCTTTCCTCGAGCAGATCAAGAACATGACTGCGGGCACCGAGGTGGAACGATGGCTGAACGCCACCCACGGCCCCGGCAGCCCGCTCTACGAACGGCTCGCGGCGCTGGTGAAGGCCGGCGTGCGCGACGGCTGGGCCGCCAACGTCGAGATCCGCGGCGAACGCTACCGCCGCAGCCGCATCAGCGAGGCCACGCCGCAGACGCTGGGCTTCAGCATCACCGCCGTCTACATGGACAGCACCGGCAACGACCAGGGCAACCCCCAGGGCAGTTTCCGCGGCGACTACCACGCCCATCCCTACGGCGAGTTCAACATGGTGGTGCCGCTGAACGATGGCGCGGCGCTCGCCGGTCCCAACGGCTGGTGCTACGGCGGATGGACCGCGCCGCCGCCGGGAAGCCACCACTATCCCGAGGCCAAGGGGGGCGCCGTGATCGCGCTGTTCTACTTGCCGGCCGGGCGGATTTCGTACGACATCCAGCCACCGGCCTGAGCGCTTCAGCCGGCCTTGCGAAAGGTCAGGTTGATGCGGCAGCCACCCGTCAGGGGATGCGTGCCCTCCTTCACCGGCAGCACGCCGTGGTAGTGCAGGCGCGAGGGCCCGCCCCACACCACCACGTCCCCATGCGCGAGCGGCACGCGCTGCGCCTTGTCCGAGCGCTTCGGTCCGCCGAACAGGAACACGGCCGGCAGGCCCAGCGAGACGGAGACGATCGGCCAGTCGTAGTTGCCTTCGTCACGATCCTGATGCAGCGACAGCCGGGTGCCTGGCTCGTAGCGATTGATCAGGCAGGCGTCGGGCGCGAAGCCTTCGAAGCCGCCCGCGCGCGCGGCGGCCGCGGCCAGCTCGAGGAAGGCGGCGGGCATCGCGGGCCAGGGCCGGCCGCTGTCGGGATCGTTCGCGTCATAGCGGTACCCGCTGAGGTCGGAGACCCAGCCCAGCCGCCCGCAGTTGCTCATTGCCACCGACATGCGAAAGCCGCCCGGCGTGACCAGGTGCCGCAGCGGTGCCCGCGCCAGCACCTCTTCGACCCCGGCCAACAGCTGCGCTTCTTGCGCTCGCGCGAAGCCGCGCAGCAGCACCGCGCCGGGCGCGAGGGGGTGCGTCGCCGGCAGCGCGGGCGCGTCGAGATCGTCGAAGAGATCGGGCGTCATGGTGTCAGGCCGCATCGTGAAAGATGATGCCCGCCGTATGCCGATGCCCCGAGCGCACCCGGCTCACGCCATGCCGCAGGTTGACGCGATAGACGCCGCGCGTGCCCTGCACCGGCCGATGATGCACCGCGATCACCGCCGCATCGCCCTGGCGCAGCGGCAGCACCATGGGGCGCGACTGCATGCGCGGGCGCTGCTCGGTCATCACGAACTCGCCGCCGGTGAAATCGCGACCCGGCTCCGACAGCAGGATCACCACCTGCAGCGGGAACACGTGCTCGCCGTAGAGATCCTGGTGCAGGCAGTTGTAGTCGCCCTCGCGGTATTGCAGCAGCAGCGGCGTGGGCCGCGACTGCCCCGCCGCATGGCAGCGGGCGATGAACTCCGCGTGTTGCGGCGGATAGCGCACATCGATGCCCATGGCCTGGTTCCAACGGTTGGCGATCGGCGCGAGCTGCGGGTAGATCTCCTGCCGCAGGTGCGCCAGCTGCTCGGGCAGCGGATAGTCGAAGTACTTGTATTCGCCGCGCCCGAAGCCGTGGCGCTCCATCAGCACGCGGCTGCGGAACAGAGGATCGAGCGGATACAAGGCCGCCAGCGCCTCGCACTCGTCGCGCGACAGCAGGCCTTCGATCAGCGCGCTGCCCTCGGCATCGAGGTCCAGCGCCACGCGGTCCCAGTCGATCATGCCGCCTCGGCCTCCCGCTTCAGCAACGCGCTCTTGCGCTCGACGCCCCAGCGGTAGCCCGAGAGCGCGCCGTCGCTGCGCACCACGCGATGGCAGGGGATCGCCACCGCCAGCGCGTTGGCGCCGCAGGCCTGCGCCACGGCGCGCACCGAGTTCGGGCTGCCGATGCGCTCGGCGATCTCGGCATAGCTCGCCGTGCGGCCCGGCGGGATGTCGCGCAGCGCCTGCCACACGCGCTGCTGGAAGGCCGTGCCGCGCACGTCCAGCGGCAGGTCCAAGCCCACCCCCGGGGCCTCGACGAAGCCCACCACCCGCGCGACCAGTTGTTCGAACGCCGGGTCGCCGCCGATCAGCCGGGCCTGCGGGAAGCGGTCCTGCAGCTCGCGCGCCAGCACGTCGGGGTCGTCGCCCAGCGCGATGGCACAGACGCCGCGTTCGCTCTGCGCCACGAGGATGGCGCCGAGCGCGCATTGGCCGATGGCGAAGCGGATGTCGGTGTCGGCGCCGCCCGCGCGAAAGCGTGTGGGCGTCATGCCCAGCACCTCGTTCGAGCGCTCGTAGAAGCGGCCGTTGGAGTTGTACCCGGCATCGTAGATCGCGTCAGTCACGCTCCCGCTACGCCCCAGTGCTTCGCGCACGCGCCGGTCGCGGTGTGCCGCGGCATAGGCCTTTGGCGTGAGCCCCGTGACTTCCTTGAAGATGCGGTGCAGGTGAAAGCTGCTGAGCCCCGCGCGCTCCGCCAAGTCGCTGAGCCTCGGTGCCTCGTCGGCGTTCTCGATGAAGCGGCACAGCTCGGCCACCTGGGCCGCCTGCTGCGCGGCCCGGGCCGGCTGGTCCGGCTTGCAGCGCCTGCAGGGCCGGAAGCCCGCGCGCTCTGCATCGGCCGCCGTGGCGTGGAAGGCCACGTTCTCGGGGCGCGGCTGGCGCGCACCGCAGGACGGCCGGCAGTACACGCCGGTGCTGCGTACCGAATAGAAGAACTGTCCGTCGGCCGCGGCATCGCGCGCCACCACCGCCGCCCAGCGGGGGTCGCTCGCGGTCTGGAGGGCACGGATCTCGTTGGGGTTGGTCATCATGTTCATTGCAAGTCCTTTGTGGATCGATGAACCGATTCTGGAGATCGGCACCGTCATGCGCACTCCGGGTCTTGCTTTCGAATTCGATGTGATCGTAGGACAAGGCCGCAGGCGTGGTCCGGGGCTTGCGCCATCCGCCTACGGGGTGCGGGCCCAAGCCTCGTTACCATCCTGGCCGATGATCGATCGCCGTTCACTCCTCACCGCCAGTGGCGCCTCAATGGCGCTCGCCGCCCTTGGATTCCCCGTCGATGCCCTCGCGGCCGAGGGAATCAAGCTCAGCCAACCCCGCCCTTTCTCTTTCGAACGTCTTGTTACCGAAGCCAAGGCGATCGCGGGCAAGCCCTACGTGGCGGACACCTCGCTGCCCGCCGATGTGCTGCAGCGCATCGACTACGACGCGCACGGCAAGATCAAGTACAACCCCGATCTCGCGGTCTTCCGCGACGGCCCCGGCCAATTCCCCGTCACCTTCTTCCACCTGGGCCGCTACTTCCAGGCGCCGGTCCACATGTACGTGACCGAGGCCGCCAGCGGGGACGGCTTCGCGCGCGAGATCCTCTACGACAGCGCCTATTTCACGATGCCGGCGGACAGCCCCGCGCGGCAGCTGCGCGAGGGCGCCGGCTTCGCAGGGTTCCGGCTTCAGGAAAGCCGCCTGGGCGACCAGAAGAAGCTGGCCTGGCAGACCAACGACTGGGTCGCCTTCCTCGGCGCCTCCTACTTTCGCGCCATCGGCGAGCTCTACCAGTACGGGCTGTCGGCGCGCGGCATCGCGCTCGACGCCGCCATGCCCGACCGGCCGGAGGAGTTTCCCAACTTCACCCGCTTCTACTTCGAGCCACCGGCCACTCCCGAGGCCAACACCATGACGGTGTATGCCCTGCTCGAAGGCCCCAGCATCACCGGCGCCTACAAGTTCGTCATGCAGCGGACCAAGGCGGTGCTGATGGACATCGAAGCGCGCCTCTACTTGCGCCGCGACGTCGGCCGCCTCGGGCTGGTGCCGCTGACCTCGATGTTCTGGTATGGCGAGACCGTCAAGCCGACCGCCATCGACTGGCGGCCCGAGGTGCACGATTCCGACGGCCTCGCGATCTGGAACGGTGCCGGCGAGCGCATCTGGCGCCCGCTCAACAACCCCACTCAGACTCGCGCCTCGGCCTTCAGCGACACGCGCCCGCGCGGCTTCGGCCTGCTGCAGCGCGACCGCAACTTCGACCACTACCAGGACGGCGTGCTCTACGAGAAGCGGCCCAGCCTCTGGGTCGAGCCGCAGGGCGACTGGGGCGAGGGATCGGTGCAGCTGATCGAGATCCCGACGGACGACGAGATCCACGACAACATCCTGGCCTGCTGGGTGCCCAAGGCGCCGGCCAAGGCGGGCGGAAGCTACCAGCTCAAGTACCGGCTGCACTGGACCGACCAGGAGCCCTTTCCTTCGCCGCTGGCACGCTGCATCGCCACCCGCCTGGGCCGCGGCGGCGAGCCGGGCACGCAGCGTCCAGCCGGCGTGCGCAAGTTCATGGTGGAGTTCATCGGCAAGCCGCTCGAAGCCATTCCCTTCGGCGTCAAGCCCGAGCTGGTGCTCACGGCCTCCCGGGGCAAGTTCTCCTACATCTTTGCCGAGGCGGTGCCTAACGGCGTGCCGGGCCACTGGCGCGCGCAGTTCGACTTCACGGCCGAAGGCACGGAGCCGGTGGACATGCGGCTCTATCTGAAGAACGGCGATCAGACGCTGACGGAGACCTGGCTGTACCAGTACCAGCCGGGCTGAGGAGGCGGGCGCCAGGTCCGCGAAAGGCTGCGCTCCGGCTACAGCCGCCTGCTCAGCGCTTCGTCACCGAGATCAACTCGATCTCGAAGTTGAGCGTGGCATTCGGCGGAATCACCCCGCCGGCCCCACGCGTCCCGTACGCAATGGCGGGCGGGCAGGTCAGCTTGGCCTTGCCGCCCGGCTTCATCTTCTGCACGCCTTCGGTCCAGCACGGGATCACGCCGTTGAGCGGGAACTCCGTCGGCTCGTTGCGCTTGTAGGAACTGTCGAACTCCTTGCCGCTGTCCGGAAAGGTGCCGCGGTAGTGCACCTTGACCACGTCGGTGGCCGCGGGCGAGGCGCCGCTGCCCTCCTTCAGCGACTGGTAGACCAGCCCGCTGGGCGTGGTGACGGGCGCGGTCTGCGCCAGCGCGATGGGCAATGCGCACAAGGACACGAGGGCTGCAGTGGTCAGGCGAAAAAAGGAATGCACGTGACGGTCTCCCGGAATGGTTGAAAACGGTCCATTATTTACCCTGGCCTGAACTCCTCCCGCGGCAGATGCCAGATGCGCTACCGGACGACCCTTCATTCGCAAGCCTTCGCATTCGACGACCTCCGGCAGGTCATGGCCTTCGCCAGCCCGGCACGGTCCGGCGACTACCTGGCGGGCATCGGCGCAGCCACTGCGCAGCAGCGCATGGCAGCACGCCACGTGCTGGCCGAGACGCCCCTCGCGCAGTTTCTGAACGAGGCGCTGATCCCCTATGAAGAGGACAACATCACCCGCCTCATCATCGATGGGCACGATGCCGCGGCCTTCGCGCCGGTGGCGCACCTGACGGTCGGCGACTTCCGCAACTGGCTTCTTTCGGAACAGGCGAACACGCAGGCGCTGACGGCGCTCGCCCCCGGCCTGACGCCGGAGATGGTGGCCGCAGTCTCCAAGCTCATGCGCAACCAGGACCTGATCGCGGTGGCGCGCAAGTGCTGCGTGGTCACGCGCTTTCGCGACACCATCGGCCTGCCCGGCCACCTCGCGGTACGGCTGCAACCCAACCACCCGACCGATGATCTCCGCGGCATCGCCGCCTCCATGCTCGACGGCCTGCTCATGGGCGCAGGCGATGCGGTGATAGGCGTCAACCCCGTGACCGACAGCCTGCAGCACCTGGGCGAGCTGCTGCGCATGCTCGACGAGGTGATCCAGCGCTTCGAGGTGCCGACGCAGAGCTGCGTGCTGACCCACGTGACCCATGCGATCAAGCTCGTCGAATCCGGCGCGCCGGTGGACCTGGTCTTCCAGTCCATCGGCGGCACCGAGAAGACCAACCGCTCCTTCGGCGTCACGCCCGAGCTGCTGGATGAAGCGCACGCGGCCGCGCAATCGCTCGCGCGCGGCACGGTGGGCCGCAACCTCATGTACTTCGAGACGGGCCAGGGCAGCGCGCTTTCTGCCGACGCCAACTTCGGCGTCGACCAGCAGACCTGCGAGGCGCGTGCCTATGCGCTGGCGCGCCGTTACCAGCCGCTGCTGATCAACACCGTGGTCGGCTTCATCGGGCCGGAATACCTCTACGACGGCAAGCAGATCATCCGCGCCGGCCTGGAAGACCATTTCTGCGGCAAGCTCCTGGGCCTGCCGCTAGGGTGCGACGTCTGCTACACCAACCACGCCGAGGCCGACCAGGACGACATGGACACGTTGCTGGTGCTGCTGGGCACCGCGGGCATCAACTTCATCATGGGCGTGCCGGGTGCGGACGACGTCATGCTCAACTACCAGAGCACCTCCTTCCACGACGCGCTCTTCCTGCGCGAGTCGATGGGGCTGAAGCGCGCTCCCGAGTTCGAGGCCTGGCTGCAGCGGATGCAGATCACCGACCCCGCGGGCCGGCTGCAAGCGCCCTCCTCCAACCGGCTGCTCGCGGACATGCGTTCGCTGGAGGCGTTGAAATGAGCGACCCGGTCACGTACAGCCCCTGGGCCGACTGGCGCAACGCCACGCCCGCGCGCCTCGCGCTCGGCCGCGCCGGCGCCGGCATGCCGACCGACGAAGTGCTGCGATTCGGCTGGGCGCACGCGATGGCACGCGATGCGATCCATGCGGCGCTGGATGCCGATGCGCTCGAGGCCGCATTGCGCGCCGAGGGCTGGGAGGTGCTGCGGGCCCGCAGCCGCGCGCCGGACCGCGCGACGTACCTGCGGCGGCCCGACCTGGGCAGGCAGCTCGACCCGGACGATGCAGCGGCCCTGCGCGCCCGGGCAACCCCGCCGATCGATCTCGCCATCGCGATCGGCGACGGCCTGTCTTCCCTGGCCGTGGCGCGCCATGCGCTGCCGCTGCTGTCGGCCTTGCGCCCGCAACTGCCCGCCTCGCTGCGGCTCGCGCCGCTCGTGATCGCCACGCAGGCGCGCGTGGCGCTCGCGGACGAGATCGGCGAAGCCTTCGGCGCCCGGCTGGTCGCGATGCTGATCGGCGAGCGCCCCGGCCTCAGCTCGCCCGACAGCCTCGGCATCTACATCACCCACGCACCGCGCCGGGGGCGGCACGACGCCGAGCGCAATTGCATCTCGAACGTGCGCCCGGAGGGGCTGCCTTGGGAAGCGGCGGCCTTCAAGCTGGCCTGGTTCGTGCGCGAAGCGCTGCGCCGCGGGGTGACGGGCGTGGCGCTCAAGGATGAAAGCGCATCGGCCGTTGTTGCGCTGGAGGATTCACCCCCGGCGCTCGGTCCGACAGGGACTTAGATTCCGAGCCACGCCGTCAAGGTCTTCTCGATTTCCGCAGACGGCGCAATGAAGCCGGAGTAGCTCGAAGCCGCGAGCGCGCGCTTGCCGCCTTCCGACTGCCCGAGCTGCAGCAAAGCCTCGCGCACCGTCGCGGCCGTGGTGGCATCGAGCTTGCTCGACGTCAGCCACTGCTTGATGGGCACCGCGCGCGACTCGGCGCAGGTCTTGCCGCCGGACGTCTTCCAGGCCTTGATCACACCCGCGGAAGCGGTGGCCCCATAGGCGGTAAAGCCGTTCTGCACGTAGAACGGCACTGCGTCCTGGTAGCGGGTGTTGGAGAGCTTGACCGCGCCCTCCTGCAAGCCTTGCTCACGCAGCATCGCGCGCGTGATCACCGACGTGATCGAATCCGGATCGGGGACGACGAGGGTCTTGCCGGCGATCTCCTTCCAGTTGGAGATGGGTGGCATGTCCTTGCACAGGAACGAGACCTTGTATTCGGTGTACCCCGCCGTCCAGGCGAGGCTCTTGTAGCCGCCGGCCTTGGTCGCCTCGAAAGCCACGTGCGCCGGGTGCACGAAGGCCAGTTCGACCTGCTGCTGCCTCAGGGCCTCGCGCGCGCTGCCATACGAGCTCAGCACCTTGATGGTCACCGGCTGCTTGAGCGTCTTGCTCAGCACTTCCGCTATCGGTGCGAACCGGGCTTCGATCTCGCTGTCGCTGGCCCGGTAGCTCACGCCCTCGGTCACGCCGATCACCAGCGCCTGGGCCGATCCGCCGCCTGCGAGCAGGATCATCGGCGCCAGCCATCGCCCGGCGATGGCGAACGCGCGTGCGCGCCGCGCGGATTCGTTGTGGCCCATGGCCGCAGAGGCCTTGTTGCGTCCGTGGTGCTTCATCATGCCTGTCCCTTTGTGTTGTGATCGCCCGTGCGCGAGGGTTGCCCCTCTGCTTGCGGGCTGCGCTTTCACACGCTGCTTCCCGATGTCCCGGCGGGACTGTAGCCAGAAGATGTGCTTCCATGGCTCGAGCGCGATGATGTCGCGGCAAGCGGGGTGACTTAAGTCACGTCGGGCGCATCGGCCGGACGGCCCTCCCTATGATGGCCGTTCTGCAGCAAGCCAAAGGAGACGCCCATGACCGCCGCGCGCTACCCGCTCGCCGAACTCAAGGACCTGCCCGAAGACATCCGCGCCCGGGTGCTCGAGGTGCAGGAGAAGGCCGGCTTCGTCC
Organism: Variovorax stachyos; assembly: GCF_051400855.1. Classification (NCBI taxonomy): domain Bacteria; kingdom Pseudomonadati; phylum Pseudomonadota; class Betaproteobacteria; order Burkholderiales; family Comamonadaceae; genus Variovorax; species Variovorax stachyos. Next base: position 151,368 of record NZ_JBLFFN010000003.1, read on the forward strand.
CCAACGTGTTCCTCGCCCTCGCACGCCGTCCGGCCGAATGGCGCGCCTTCTTCGCCTACCACGATGCGTTGATGCTGAAAGAGGAAGGCTCGCTCACCCAGGGCGAGCGCGAGATGATCGTGACCGCCACCAGCGCCGCCAACCGCTGTCTGTACTGCGTGGTCGCGCACGGCGCGCTCTTGCGCATCTACGAGAAGAAGCCGCTGGTGGCCGACCAGGTGGCGGTCAATTGGCGCAAGGCCGAGATCACGCCGCGTCAGTTCGCGATGCTCGAGTTTGCAATGAAGGTGTGCGAGCGTTCGCACGAGATCGACGACGGCGACTTTGCGCCGCTGCATGCGCACGGGTTCAGCGACGAGGACATCTGGGATATCGCTGCCATCACCGCCTTCTTCGGGCTTTCGAATCGGATGGCGAGTTTCAGTGGGATGCAGCCGAATGCGGAGTTCTATTTGATGGGGCGGGTGGCGAAGGCCAAGAAGTAGGGCTTTTCTTTTTGCCTCCTGTGTCTGTATTGCTCCCTCCCCCTCCGGGGGAGGGTTGGGGTGGGGGCACTCGTTTCGTTTGATTTCGTACGTTGCTGTTGTGTTGAGTGCGGAGCCGGGATTTCGCCCCGGCGGGCGAGTCACTTTCTTTGTCTCGCCAAAGAAAGTAACCAAAGAAAGGCGACCCCACTGCGCGTGACCCTCCGCTTCGCTGCGGGCAACCTGCGGTGCTCGCTTTTCGCGGGGTCCGCGCAAACTCGCCTTCGGCTCAAACACGCGCGGCCCTTTATCCGCGAAAAGCTGCGCTCCTCGGCACGCGCAGAGGGGATTTGAACTCCAACGCGCCATGGCGCGTCCTTGTGTGGTGTGCAGGTTGGCGTGAGCTCCAGGTCCTCGCTCGCGCAGACACTCGCGCACACGTACGTGCTCGTGCTCGTGCTCACGTTCGCACGCATACGCATGCCCCTGTTGTTACCTTTTTTGGCGAGACAAAGAAAGTAACTCGCCCGCCGGGGCGAATTCCCGGCTCCGCACTCAACACAACAGCACCGTACGACTCGACAGCCAAAGTGCCCTCACCCCATCCCCCTCCCAGAGGGAGAGGGAGAGGGTGAGGAAGAGGGAGCCATACCGCGGCACGAAGCCAACGCATCCAACCCCGCCTTGTACGTCGACGTCCGCACATCCATCACCCCCAGCACCGTGTGATAAAGGTTGTCATGCGTAAGCGCCGCATCCAGCCCCGCCTCCATGCAGGAGCTCGACAGCCCCGCACGCTCGCGCATGTGCGGCCCGAACCACATCACCATCGGAATGTGCTTCTGCACCTCGGGCGCAAAGCTGTACGGCACGCCATGCAGGAACAGCCCGTACTCGCCCAGCGACTCCCCGTGGTCGCTCAGGTAGAGCAAGGCCGTGTCGTAGTGCCCCGACTGCGCCTGCAGCCAATCGATGGTCTTGCCGAGAAAGCGATCGGTGTACGCGATCGTGTTGTCGAAGCCGTTCACCAGCTCCGCGTGGCTGCACTCGGCCAGCGCGTTGGTCTTGCACTCGGGCAGGAAACGCTTGGCATCCGGCGAGGAGCGCTTGTAGTAGGCCGGACCATGGCTGCCCATCTGGTGCATCACCAGCACGACGCCCTTGGCGCGGCGCTCGGCCGGCAGTGCGGCCAGGCGCTCGTCGAGCCCCCGGAGCATGGCGTCGTCGAGGCATTCATCGCCATCGCACAGCGCACTCTTCACCTCCGGTGCAAGCTGGTCGTAGGCGAAGGCATGCGGAATGCGGTCGCACACGCCCTTGCAGCCGCCGGGCTGGTTGCCGAGCCAGAACACCGCGAGGCCGGAGGCCTGCAGCACATCCATCAGGTTCTCGTAGTCGTCCTTGCGCGCCTCGAAGCCCGCCTTGCCCAGGGGCGAGAACATGCAGGGCACGGAAGCCAGCGTGTTGGTGCCGCAGGAATGGACGTCGCGCCAGGACAGCACCTTGCGCGCAGCCAGCGCCGGCGTGGTGTCGCGGGCATAGCCGTTGAGCCCGAAGTGATCGGCCCGCGCAGTCTCGCCGACCACCAGCACGAAGAGCGGCGGCCGGGCCTGCGCCGCGTAGCTGGCGCCCAGCGCGGTGCCGCCGGAGATCGGGATCAGCTTGCGGCTGTGCTTGAACAGCGGCTTGAGCGCCACCGATGACGCCGAATAGATGCTGGCCAGCGGATTGATCATGTAGCGCAGGTGGACGTTGTTGCGCATCAGCGGCGCGAGCTGCCGGTTCATCGCCAGCGCGCCGGCCGCCGCCAGCGCCACGGCTGCGACGAGCAGCAGCGCGTTGCGCCATGCCTGCGACAGCAGGCCCATCGGCGCCACGCGTACGCGCCGCAACGCCCAGGCCGGCAAGGCCGACACCAGCACGACATGGAACAGCAAGCCCCAGCCCATGAGGTCGCGTGCTTCGTGGACGTCGGTCTGCATGGCATTGGCCAGCATGCTCGGGTCCAGCACCGCGTGGTAGCTCAGCATGAAGTGCTGCGCCACGGCGGCGACCACCACCACGGCGAACCACAGCGGCTTCATCCAGCGCGACCACGCGCTCAGCGCCAGCAGGGCCACGGTGCCGCAGATGGTGAGCAGCGCCATCAACGCGACCTGAGGCAGGTAGATGCTGGGCGCGCCGCCGATGCGCGCCAGCTCTTCCCACAGCGGCCAGTTGGCGGCCAGCGCGAGATAAACGCTCAGCCAGACGACCACGCTGCGGGCCGAGCGGGGCTGGGCCAGCCAGGCGTCGACGCGCCGCCATGGGGACGCGCCGGCCTCCACGGTGGAGGCCTGCGCCGCGGGCGCGGCAAGGGAGTTATCGGGAGAGAGGACGGGAAGCTGGGCAGTCGAGAAGCGCATCCGGCGAGTCTGGAAAGCCGGACTGAAAACTCACTGAATGCCCGGCTCAGCTTTCGTTCAGCTTGGGCATGGCGCCCGCTGGCGCATCGCGTCTGGTGTACCTCAGGCGCAGCACCGCATCCACTGCGAAGCCGGTGGTCCAGCAGAGCCAGGCGGTCCACAGCGTGTGGCTCATGTAGTGGGCCCCGCGCTGCTGCTGCGCCAGGCCCAGCAGCAGCCCGGCGGCCAGCGCACAGCCGAGCCACGCCCGCGCCGCCGACGGCGAGACGCCCCGCAGCACGAACCATCCGGCCACGTAGGCGAAGCCCGCGGAGGCGTGGCCGGCCGGGAAGCAGCCACCCGGCCCGCCGTCGCGCAGGCCCCAGGCCCAGTGCGACACGTAGTCGGCAACGCCGCCGAAGGCCTTCAGGTCCCAGGGACAGCTGGTCGCACTCGCCTGCTTGACCAGCGACACCACCAGCACGCCGGCGAGCACGGTGAACGCGAGCTGGGCCCGCTCGCGCATCCGCAGGTGGCGCAGCACGCCCACCGGCCAGCGGATGGCGGCGAGCAGCGCGATCAGCAGCAGCCAGCTCAGCGCCCTGGCGCCCTCGTGCATCACGTGCACCAGGAACCCGTTGCCGCGCCACGGAAAGCCCGTCGGCGTGCCCGCAAGGCGGGCCAGCGCGAGGTCGAGGCCCGTGGCATCCCAGGCCAGGAGCAGGAACAAGGTCAGGAGTGTCCAGGCGAGAGGCGGCCTGGCGAGCATGGAACGGAGCATGGGGACGCGAGCCTACGTCCGCCTGCTGAACGTTGCCTGAAGGGGCCCTGGCCTAGGGCCTGTTAACGCTATGCAAGTGGTCGCGAAGGTCGCCACAGCCCGCCCATCAAGGCGCGTGACGCCGCGTGTGCATGCGCACACGCAAGGAGCGCAACGCCGAGGGGCGGGCTGTGGCGACCTTCCCTCCGGGTTGCCCCTTGCATAGCGTTAACAGGCCCTAGACTCCGGTTCTTTGGAAAGGAAGGCGACGTGCGCATATTGCTGGTCGAGGACGATGCCGCGCTGGCCAGCGCGGTCTGCAGCTACCTCGAGGCCAAGGCTTTCGTGGTCGACGTGACGCCCGGCCTGGCGCAGGCGCGCGCGGCACTGGCGGCGGTGCAGTACGCGGCCGTGCTGCTCGACCTGCACCTGGCCGACGGCGAAGGCCTGTCGCTGCTGCCGGACGTGCGCGCGCTGCGCGATCGTCCGATCGTGATCGTGCTCACCGCGCGCGACCAGGTCACCGACCGCATTCGCGGCCTCGACGCGGGCGCGGACGACTACCTCACCAAGCCCTATGACCCGGCCGAGCTGCTGGCGCGCCTGCGCGCCGTCGAGCGCCGCCGCAGCAGCGCCAGCACGCCGGTGCTGCGCTTCGGCACGCTCGAGATCGATCTCGCGCGCGACCTGGTCCGCAAGGACGGGATCCCGGTCACGCTGACGCAAAAGGAATGGGCGCTGCTGCGCGTGATGGCGACCCGGCCCGAGCGCATCCACACGCGCGAGAACCTGGCAGACGCGCTGTACGGCTTCGGCGACGAGGCCGACAGCAACACGCTGGAGGTCTTCATCAGCCGCCTGCGCCGCAAGCTGGGGCGCAGCCACATCCAGACGCTGCGCGGCCTGGGCTACCGGCTGTCGTTCTCGCCCGAGGAAGACGACGAATGAAGCTCGGCTTTCTGCAACAGGCAGAAGCCGAGCTCGGTTCGCGCGATTCGCTCGCCGGGCGGCTGACGCGCACGCTCATCGTGTGGGTCGGCGGGGTCTGGCTGCTGTGCGTGCTGGGGGCGGCCTGGTACGTCGACCGCGAGATCAACCACAACTTCGACAACGAGCTGGCCGAGGTCGCGCATCGCACCTTCGACACCGCGGTGCAGGAATTCGACAAGCTGCGCGCCGAGCGCCCCGGCGCCGCCCTGCCGCTGATCGCGCCGCCGCAGCTGTATCCCACCGATGCGGTGCTCTACCAGATGGTGGACGTGCACGAGCGCGTGCTGCTGCGTTCCTCCGAGGCGCCGTCCAATGCCTTCGACGTGCCGCTCGCGCAGGGCTTCGCCGACGGCGAAGCCTGGCGCATCTACACCGCGCGGCATCCGACGCTCGGGCTCTACCTCCAGGTCGCCGACCCGCTGGACGAGCGCCGCACCGCGCTCAACCGCACCCTGCTCGGGCTGATCATTCCGCTGGTCGCGGTGCTGCCTCTGCTGGCGCTGGTGCTGCGCAACGTGGCGCGCAGCGAGCTGCGCGGCCTGCAGGTGCTGGCCGGCGAGATCGCGCTGCGCAACGGCGCGGACCTCCGGCCGGTCCCGCTCGCGGGCTTGCCGCGCGAGCTGCGCTCGGTGGGCGAGGACGTCAACCGACTGCTGGAGCGGCTGTCCCACGCGCTCGACGTCGAGCGCGCGCTCGCGGCGAACGCGGCGCACGAGCTGCGCTCGCCGCTCACGGCCGCCCGGCTGCGGCTGCAGACCGCGCTGGAGCACGACCTGCGGCGCCACGACGTGGAAGCCGCGCTCGAGGCGCTGGAGGTGCTGGGCCATCGCGCCGAGAAGCTGCTGCAGCTCTCGCGCGCTGAATCGGGTGCCTCTTTCGCCCGCGGGCAGGTCAACCTGGTCCAGCTCGCGGGCACGGTTGCGCAGGAGTTCTGGAACGATGCGCGCGTCAACGAGCGCCTGTCGCTGAAGGTGCCCGACACCGAGGCGCCCCGGGTGGTGGGTGACGTGGATGCATTGGCGATCGCGCTGCGCAACCTGGTCGAGAACGCCTTGCGCTACGGCCGCGGCCGCGTCGTGGTCGAGGTGATGGCACCCTCCACGCTGGCCGTGCGCGACTTCGGCCCGGGCGTCGGCAGCGCGCAACTGCGCACGCTGCAGCAGCGCCATGTGCGCCACAGCTCCGACCGCGCGGGCTACGGGCTGGGGCTCTCGATCGTCAACACCATCGTCGAGAAGCACGGGGCGCGGCTCGAGCTGTATTCGCCGCCGCCGGGGGCGGCGACGGGGCTCGAGGCGCGGATCGTGCTGGAGGCGGGCTGATCTTCGAGAGCGCTCAGCTCACGATCGCCCGCAGCCATTCCGGCAGCGGCAGCGCCTTCTGCTTCGGAAAATCCACCCAGATGGTGGTCGCGCCGCCCGCCGCGCAAATGACGTCCGGCGCATCGGCGCGGGCCATGGTGGCCCAGCTCTCGAAGGTGGTGCGGCCGGGGTCGCTCACGTACATCTTGACGAGCACGTCGCCCGGGTACTCGAGCTGCTTGTAGAAGTTGCAGAAGGCATTGACGATCACCACCCCCTGCCCCTCGGGCGAGGGTTCGGCACCCAGCGAGTGGAACCAGTCGATGCGCGCCGTTTCCAGGTAGCGGAAGTAGGTGGCGTTGTTGAGGTGGCCCATCGCGTCCATGTCGCCCCAGCGGATCGGGATCGTCATTTCGTAGACCAGCTTCTTGACTTCGGGGATTTCGATTCTCATCGGTGCGCCTTGATGGATGCCAGGATGCCGAGGACGAACAGCAGCGCCGCGGCGAGTTCGCTCGGATGCGGCCAGCGGCCGTCCCACAGAAAAGAATAAAGCAAGGCGAACAGCGTCTCGCTCACGATCAACTGGCCGCACAGGCTGGCCGAGAGCCGCTGGCTGGCGATGCTCCAGAGCACGGTCGCCAGCCATGAAGAGCCCAGGCCGCCGGCCAGCGCGAGCAGCACGAACAAGGCGCCGTCGGGCTGCGCGCGCAAGGTCGCCACGTCGGAGCCCGCGGCCAGCCACAACAGGAAGGCGCCCAGGCCGGTGGCGATGCCGAGCCAGTTGGTCCAGTCCGCCGCGTGCACCTCCGGATGGCGCCGCAGCCAGGCGGCATTGAGCAGGCCGAAGGCGGTCCAGCTCGCCATCGCCAGCACGGCCAGCAACAGGCCCCAGCCGAAATGCGCGCGCCCGGTGTCTGCGATGCCGCCCTCGGGCCAGGCGGCCCCCACCATCAGCGCGATGCCGGCGGCGGTAAGTGCCAGCCCGGGCAACAGGGCCTGCATGCGCAGTCCCGCGGGCCGGCCCAGCAGCATCATCCAGACCGGAATGGTGCCGATGATGAGGCTGGGCACCTCCGTACCCGCATGCACGATCGAGAAGGCCAGCAGCAGGTAATAGCCGGTGAAGCCCAGGCCGCTCAGCGCCAGCACGGTGGAAGCCTGTCGCGCATCGGGCCAGCGCTGCCCGGTCGGCCGCCACCAGACGGCCAGCCCGGCCACCGCGCCGAACACGATGAAGCGCGCCGCCGTGATGTCCACCATGCCGAAGTGACCCACCATGCGCGGCGCCACGAACACGAGTCCCCACAGCGCCCCTGCCGCCAGGCCGGCGACGATGCCGACGAGGGGACCAGAAACCAGTTTGCTGAATGCAGCGGCGCCGCCCGCTTGTGAGCGGCCCACGAAATTGCCTCTTGACATGCTTCCTCCCTAGAGCGATTGGCCCGTGTTCTTGGTTTTCCGGGTCAGATCCGATCCCGGCAATTTAGGGCGGGAGTATCAGCAGGGAGCACCCTGGCGTCAATCGCTCAATTCTTTTCTCGCTTCCGCCGGGTCTCCGGGCGCATTCGCCGCGAAGCCTGCGATGCCGGGGACGGCGTCCCGGCTTCAGAGCGCGTATCCGTCGTCGGCCGCGATCACGGCGCCATTGACGAAGTGGCTCTGGCCGCTGGCCAGCAGCACGATCAGCCGGTCCAGGTCCTCGGGCTTGCCCAGGCGCTTGCGCGGCAGGCCGTTGACCAGCTTCTGGCCGTCCTCGGAGGCCCAGTGGTCCTCGTTGTTGTCGGTCGTGATGTAGCCGGGACACAGCGCGTTGACGTTGATGCCGAAACGCCCCCATTCGAGCGCCATCGCCTTGGTCATCTGCACCACGGCCGCCTTGCTCATGCAGTAGACGCCGATCTTGGGGATCACCTTCAGCGCGCCCACGGAGGCGATGTTGACGATGCGCCCGCCGATGTAGGTGCCGGGCGCCGCGCCGCGGGCCCGCGCCAGCATGCGCTTGCCCACCTCCTGCGCGATGAAGAAGGCACCCTTCACGTTGGCGTCGAAGATGAAGTCGTAGTCCTGCGGCTTCACCTCTTCCAGCCGCTGGGTGGTGCTCACGCCCGAGTTGTTGACCAGGATGTCGATGGGCCCGACCTCGGTCTCGGCCCGGGCCACGGCGGCCTTGATGCTGTCCATGTCGGTCGCGTCGAGCTCCACCACGTGGGCGTCGCCGCCCTCGCCTTCGATGCGTGCGCGCAGCTCCTTGAGGCGGTCGGTATGGCGGCTGGCCAGCACCACCGCGGCGCCGGCTCGGGCCAGGGCCTTGGCGAACTGCGCGCCGAGACCGCTGGACGCGCCGGTGACGAAGGCCACGCGGCCCGAAAGATCGATGCTGTAAGCCATGAGGGAGGTCCTGTTGGGAGTCGCCGGGGCGACGTGCGGAGGCACGGTGGGCGCCGCATAAAATGGCCCGGCCTTCTGCGGCGCCTCGCCCCTTCGAAAACCATTATCGACCAGACCCCACATGACGCACGACGAAATCCTTGCCCAGTTCGGCCCCCGTGAAGCCATGGAATACGACGTGGTCGTGGTGGGCGCCGGCCCGGGCGGCCTGGCGACCGCCATCCATCTCAAGCAGCTGGCGGCCTCGCACGGCAAGGACGTTTCGGTGGTGGTGCTCGAGAAAGGCTCCGAGCCCGGCGCCCACATCCTGTCGGGCGCGATCATGGACCCGCGGGCCCTCTACGAGCTGCTGCCCGACTGGGAGGAACAAGGCGCCCCGCTCAACCAGCCGGTGACGCAGGACACCTTCCTGATGCTCAGCGAGACCAGCGCCTACCGCACGCCCAACTTCCTCTTGCCCCAGAACTTCCACAACGAGGGCAACTACATCGTCAGCCTGGGCAACGTGGTGCGCTGGCTCGCCCAGCAGGCCGAGGCGCTCGGCGTCGAGATCTTCCCGGGCTTCCCTGCGGCCGAGGTGCTCTACACCGACGACGGCAAGGTGCGCGGCGTGGCCACCGGCAACATGGGGATCGGCAAGGACGGCGAGCCGACCGAGAACTTCCAGCTCGGCATGGAGCTGCATGCCAAGTACACGATCTTCGCGGAGGGCGCGCGCGGCCACCTGGGGCGCCAGCTGATCTCCAAGTACAAGCTCGACGCCGGCAAGGACCCGCAGAGCTACGGCATCGGCATCAAGGAGCTGTGGGAGATCGATCCGGCCCGCCATGAACCCGGCTTGGCCGTGCACACTGCGGGCTGGCCGCTGCCACCCGACACCTACGGCGGCTCCTTCCTGTACCACGCCGAGAACAACCAGCTGATCGTCGGCTTCGTGGTCGGCCTCGACTACCAGAACCCGCACCTGAGCCCCTTCGAAGAGTTCCAGCGCTTCAAGACGCATCCGAACATCCGCTGGTACTTCGAGGGCCAGGACAAGGGCCTGAAGGCGCCCAAGCGCCTGAGCTACGGCGCCCGTGCCATTACCGCGGGGGGCCTGCTCTCGCTGCCCAAGACGGTGTTCCCGGGCGGCGCGCTGGTCGGCGACGACGCCGGCTACCTGAACGCCAGCCGCATCAAGGGCAGCCACGCGGCCATCAAGACCGGCATGCTCGCGGCCGAGGCCGCCTACGATGCGGTGATGGCCGGCCGCCAGCACGACGAGCTCACGGCCTATCCCGCCTCGTTCGAGAAAAGCTGGCTGTACCGGGAGCTGAACAAGGCGCGCAACTTCAAGCAGTGGTTCAAGCGCGGCCTGACCGTGGGCACGCTGATGACCGGCATCGAGCAGTACGTGCTGCGCGGCCACATCCCCTGGACCGTGCACCGCCACCAGGCCGACCACGAGCGCCTGAAGAAGGCCGCGCACTGCAGGAAGATCGTCTATCCGAAGCCGGACGGCCAGCTCACCTTCGACCGGCTCTCCTCGGTGTTCATCAGCAACACCAACCACGAAGAGAACCAGCCGCCGCACCTGACGCTGAAGAACGCCGCGGTGCCCACCGAGATCAACCTGCCCGAGTACGCCGGCCCGGAGGCCCGCTACTGCCCCGCCGGCGTCTACGAGTTCGTCGAAGGCGAGAACGGCAAGCCGCGCCTGCAGATCAATGCGCAGAACTGCGTGCACTGCAAGACCTGCGACATCAAGGACCCCACGCAGAACATCGTGTGGGTCACGCCCGAAGGCGGCGGCGGGCCGAACTACGTGGGGATGTAGCCCTCGCGTTTTTGGCGGTTTCGGAGCTGCCCAGGTCGTGGGCGGGATCAGGCCGGCGGGGCGCGCTGCTCCGCTCATGTCCTCCGGCGGCCTGCGGCCGCCTCCCCCTTTACTTCGCTACGCAGCGCGCCCCACCGGCCTGATCCTGCGAACGTTGCCGGTGTTCGAGGGCCGAAGGAGCCAAACAAGCCAGCGGGCCGCGAAGCGTCGCGGATATTGCGCGGTTGGACACCTCCGCCGCGTCCAGGCCGAGGGTGGCGGGTGGCCGACGCAGTGAAGTAAAGGAGGAGGCGGCCGCAGGCCGCCGGGGGACATGAACGGAGTCGGCCACCCGCCGCCCTCGGCCCGCCCCGCACGTCGAACCCGAACGTTGAACCCGAACCCGAACCCGAACGTCGAACCTCGAACTGCGCCTTCCCCTTCGTAAGAGGGAGCAAGGCGGAGATAGACTGAACATCCCAAGGAGACACCATGCATATCGTCATCACCGGCGGCGCCGGTTTTCTCGGCGCCCGCCTGGCCCGAACGCTGCTCGCGCAAGGCAGCCTCGCACTGGCCGGCGCCGCGCCCAGGACCATCGAGCGCATCACCCTCGTCGACCGCGCCGCGCCCCCGGCCGATCTCGCGACAGACCCGCGCATCGCAGCCGTCGTCGGCGATCTCAACGCACAGCTGGCCGATGCCGGCGCCGCCTACTGGGCCGATGCCGACGCCGTCTTCCACCTGGCCGCGGCCGTCAGCGGCGAGTGCGAGGCCGACTTCGACCTCGGCATGCGAAGCAACTTCGGCGCCACCAACGCCCTGCTCGAGCGCCTGCGCGCCGCCGGCACCGCGCCGGTGCTGGTGTTCTCGAGTTCGCTCGCGGTCTTCGGCAACTCGCCCGAGCAGCCGCTGCCCGAAGTCATCGACGACAACACCCTGCCGACGCCGCAGACCAGCTACGGCATCCAGAAGTTCATCGGCGAGCAGTTGGTGGCCGACTACACGCGCAAGGGCTTCATCCGGGGCCGCAGCGTGCGGCTGATGACGGTGAGCGTGCGCCCGGGCCGCCCCAACGGCGCGGCCTCGGGCTTCTTCAGCGGCATGATCCGGGAGCCGCTCGCCGGCGTCCGCGCCGCCTGCCCCGTGCCCGACGAGACGCCGGTGGCGCTGGCGTCGCCGGCCCGCACCATCGAAGGCATCGTCCGCGCCGCCGAGGCGAGCGATGCGCAATGGGGCCCGCGCACGGCGCTCAACCTGCCCTCGCTGGGCCTCACCGTGGGCGACATGGTTGCGGCGCTAGAGCGCGTGGCCGGGCCGGCCGCGACCGCCCTGCTCGACCGCGCGCCGGATCCGGCGATCCAGCGCATCGTGAAGACCTGGCCGGGCCGCATCGAGGCGCGGCGCGCGCGCGGCCTGGGCCTTTTGCCCGATGCCAGCTTCGAGGATGTGATCCGCGACTACGTCCGTGAAAATCCCGACGCTGTGAAGTTGCCGACTAATGCATAGTCATACGTTTGCGAAACATCACATCAAACGTCACATCGACAGGAGACTCCCCATGAAGTTGAACCGACTGGCCGCCGGCCTCGTCCTCGGCCTCGGTATGGCCTGTGCGGCCTTCGCGCAGACCGCCATGAAAATCAGCATCTCGACGGCGCAGAACTCGCACCAGGGCGTGGCCATCGACACCTTCGCAAAGGAAGTGGCGGCGCGCACGAATGGCCGCTACAAGATCGAGACCTTCTACAACGGCTCGCTGGGCGGCGAACGCGAATCGATCGAGGCGGTGCAGCTCGGCACCCAGGAGCTGGCCTTCTCCTCCACCGGCCCCGTGCCCAACTTCGTGCCCGAGACCAAGATCCTGGACGTGCCCTTCCTGTTCCGTGACAAGGCCCACGCGCGCGCGGTGCTCGACGGCCCGATCGGCCAGGAACTGCTGACCAAGTTCGACGCCAAGGGCTTCAAGGCCCTGGCCTGGGCCGAGAACGGCTTCCGCCACATGACCAACAGCAAGCGCGACGTCAAGGCGCCGGAAGACCTCAAGGGCCTGAAGATGCGCACCATGGAGAACCCGGTGCACATCGCGGCGTACAAGGGCCTGGGCATCATCACCACGCCGATGGCGTTCCCCGAAGTGTTCACGGCGCTGCAGCAGGGCACGGTCGATGGCCAGGAGAACCCGCTGTCGGTGATCATGGCGGCCAAGTTCTCGCAGGTGCAGAAGCACCTTTCGCTGACCGGCCATGTCTACTCGCCGTGCATCTTCCTGATGAACAAGGCGTCCTTCGACAAGCTCAGCGCGGCCGACAAGACCGCCTTCCTCGAGGCCGCCAAGGTGGCGGTGAAGGCGAACCGCGACCGGGTCGACCAGGACGACGCCAATGGCGTGAAGGAACTGCGTGCCCAGGGCATGACCGTGGTCGAGAACGTGGACAAGGCGAAGTTCGTCAGCACGCTGGCGCCGGTCAACGCCGAGTTCGAGAAGCAGTTCGGCAAGGCCAACATCGACAAGATCCGCAATTTCCAGTGAGCTTCCGGCCGCGATGACTCGCGGCGCGCGCCCGCGCAGCACCGGCTCGCGGGCGCTCTTTTTTTGACCTCTCGCATGCATCGCTCATGAAATCCGCCTTCCTTCGGCTCGACCAATGGACCAGTTCGCTGTCCATGGCCGTCGCCTGCCTCATGCTGGTGATCGCCTCGGCGCTCGGCGTGTTCCAGATCGTCACCCGCTTCGTGCTCGAGCAGCCGGCCGAATGGTCGGAGATCCTGATCCGGGTGAGCCTGATCTGGATGGTCTTCCTGGGCATTCCCACCGCCTTCCGCCAGGGCGCGATGGTCAGTGTCGACGTGCTGTACCGCTGGAGCCCGCCGAAGATGCGGCGCGTGCTCGACTGGCTGGTGTGCCTTGCGGCGCTGACGCTGATCGCCGTCATCGTCTGGTGGGGCTGGGACTATGCCAAGCGCGGTGGCGTGCAGTCGATGGCGGGACTCGAATCGATCTCGATGTTCTGGGCTTATGTGGCGATGCCCGTGGGCGGCTTGTTCAGTGTGATCGGCATCGTCGGCAACCTGCTCGATCCGCAACGGCAGGAACTGGAGACAGCGCAATGAGCGCCGCCCGGCCGCCCGAAGGCGCGAACGCCCCCTTGGGGGGCAGCGCAGTACACGAAGTGACAAGCGTGGGGGCCCTATGACTCCTGTGATGGTCACCACGATGGTGGTGTGCTTCGCGCTCACCATCTCCGTCGCCGTCTCGATCGGCCTGGCGTCCATCGTCGGCATCCAGGCCTCGAACGCGAACATGCTGATCTCCGTCAAGGAGATGTTCAATGCGATCAACAAGTTTCCGCTCGCCGCCATCCCCTTCTTCATCCTCGCCGGCAACCTGATGGAGACCGGCGGCATCTCGCGCCGCCTGGTGGAGTTCGCCAAGAGCCTGGTGGGCGGCGTGCAGGGCGGCCTGCCCATGACCTGCGTGCTGACCTGCATGATCTTCGCCGCGGTGTCGGGCTCCTCGGTGGCCACCACGTTCGCCATCGGCGCCATCCTGATCCCGGCGCTGATCAAGCACGGCTACCCGACCAGCTATGCGGCAGCGCTGCAGGCCACGAGCGCGGAGCTGGGCGTGATCATCCCGCCCTCGATCCCGATGATCCTCTACGGCGTGAGCGCCGAGGTCTCGATCGGCGAGCTGTTCATCGCCGGCTTCGGCCCGGGCATCCTGATCAGCCTCGCGCTGATGGCCTTCGTCTACGTCTACTGCAAGTTCAAGGGCTGGGGCAAGAACGACGGCGATGGCCGCCTGGGCGTGGGCGTGGCCACCTGGCGAGCGGGCTGGGCGCTGCTGATGCCGGTGATCATCCTCGGCGGCATCTACGGCGGCATCTTCACGCCCACCGAGGCCTCGGCCGTGGCCGTGCTCTACGCGCTCGTGGTCGGCATGCTGATCTACCGCGAGATCAAGCTGCCGCAACTCTATGCGGTGCTGCGCAAATCGGTGATCTCGTCGTCGGTGATCATGTTCATCATCGCGAACGCAGGGCTGTTCGCCTTCCTGATCACGCGTGCCGGCGTGCCGGAGGCCATCGGCCACTGGCTGCAGGCCGTGCTGCAGTCGCCGGCCATGTTCCTGCTCGGCGTCAACGCGGCGCTCTTCATCATCGGAATGTTCATCGAGACCAGCGCGGCCATCATCGTGCTGGCGCCGATCCTCGCGCCCGTCGCCATGCACTTCGGCATCGACCCGGTGCACTTCGGGCTGGTGATGGTGGTCAACCTGGCGCTGGGCATGATCACGCCGCCGTTCGGCGTCAACCTGTTCGCGGCCTGCACGGTGGCGCGCATCTCGCTGGACCGCATCGTCACGCACCTGGTGCCCTTCGTGCTGGTGATCCTGGCTTGCCTGATGGTCATCACCTACGTGCCGGGCATTTCGCTGGGACTGCGCGATCTCGTTTATGCGAAGTAGTTCACGCCTGGCTGCCTGAGCCCTCGCGTTTCACCGCGCTGTCACGCGCCAGGCCGATCCTGCGGCGTTCGATCCCGAACGCCACAGCATCCGCCATGTTCCTCATCAAGACCGAGAAAGCGCGCCAGGAGCTCCTGCCTGGCCGCCGTACCCTGGGCCAGCGCGAGCGCGCCCTGCTGCTCATGGCCGACGGCCAGCGCTCGGTCACCGATTTCGGCGAGCTCTTCGGCGGCCGCGACGAGGCCGGCCGCGTGGCGCTTCATCTCGTGCGCGAAGGCTACCTGCTGGCGACCGCTCCGTCGCCGGCAGAACAGCCACCCGCGAGCACCCGGCCGCCGGCGGTTTCGGCCGACACCTTCGACGGCAAGCGTTCGCTGGCCACCACGCGCATGTTCCTGTTCGACCTGTGCGAGCGCATGTTCGTGCGCCGCGATCCGGCGGTAGCCGGGCGATTCCGCGAGACGCTGCGCGAGGCGCGCGACCGGGAATCGATGCTGTCGGTGGCCGAGGCGATGCTGGGGGAGATCGAGAAGCTGGCCGGTGTCGAGCGCGCGGCCTCGATCCGCGAGCGCATCCTGCGCCTGCTGCCGGCCGAGCAGGCCGTGCACTGAACAAGGGGTTACAGCGCGGATGGCGACACGGCGTCTTCGCTGACAGGCGAAACCCCCGCTTTTTGAATAGGCTCTGAGGCGGTGCAGCCGCTACTCGCGGCCACCGCCGCCGTTCGCCGCATTGAAGCGGTAACATTTTTGCGCGGCTGCGACCATTTTTCTTCTCTCCCCCTGCAGGTAATGACAAGCTACGGTTTCGTTCACTTGGAATTTGGCGACCAGCACCGCGACCGTTCGCTCCAGGTGCTGGAAAAGCTCCGAACCCGCCTGGCCCAGGACGGCGACCGCTTCTCGAGCGTGATCGTCGACAACGCGCGCGCCAGGCCTGCCGAAAGCGCAGCCGGCACGGCCTCCGAGCAGGGCCTGGTGGTCCCCGGCGACAACAGCAACCGGGAGTTCTCCGGCTGGGACAGCGGCATCGAGACCCTGCTCGCTCGCGGCGAGCAGCCCGATGTGTGGCTCTTCTCGAACGACACGGTTGCCCTCAACCACGCCTGGAGCGAGCGCCGGCTGGAGCGCTTCGGCGGCGAGATCCGCAAGCTCGCGCTGCACCCGGGCCCGTGGTTGTTCGGCGAGATCAACGACTTCCCGCGCTCGACCATGACCCCCATGGGGCCGCTGCTCGAATGGGTGTCGACCTACTGCTTCGCGATGAACGACACGCTGCGCCATCGGCTGGGCACGCTATCGCCCGGCAACGCGCTGCTGGATTCGCTGGTCAACGAGCGCTTCGAGCCAGGGCGGGGCGTGTTCCGCGACCATGTGGGCGAGGCCTATGTCGATTTCGTGTCCGCCTGGCTCATCAGCGACGACGGCCAGGGCGTGCAAAAGAAGCGCCGCTTCAAGTGGGACCACGAATGGCACAAGGCCAGCCCGCTCGGCCCGGACAACTTCGAGGACCTGCGCATGAAGGCGCGCTGCTGCCTGTCGGAGCACATGCTGAGCCTGCGCGCGCGCCAGCTCGGCGCCGACATCCGCTCGCCCTACGACGCCCGCAACGCGCGCGAGCACATCCGGCGCTCCCTGCAGTTCCTCTCCGACAAGCTGTGGGAGAAATTCCTGTTGCGCCGGCTGCGGCTGGAGCGGTCGTAGCTCGCCAAGCCTTGTTTCCCTTACACTCTTCCGAGTCAGGAGAGAGCCCCGCAGCGCGGGGCCGCCGAAGGCGCAGGGCCCATCGAACGAAAGGCCCGAACGCTCAGGCAAAAGGACTGACGAGGCGCCCGACTATCCGGGCGTTTCCTTGCTGGAGAGAGGCGGCGCATGCCGCCCACCGAAGGAGCAAACCCCGATCGTGGGGCGAATCTCTCAGGTAAAGCGGACAGCAGGGGTGGCCCATGGCTTGACTGCCATGGATCCGGACTGCCCCTGATGGAGAGTGCCTTGGCCTCCGCTTCCGACGATCTGCAAAAGACCCCGCTGTACGACCTGCACCTCGAGCTCGGCGCCCGCATGGTGCCCTTCGCCGGCTATTCGATGCCGGTGCAATATCCCGCCGGCCTGATGGCCGAGCACAAGCACACGCGCACGGCCGCCGGCCTGTTCGACATCTCGCACATGGGCCAGCTGCGCCTGGTCGGGGCGGAGGCCGCTGCCGCCTTCGAAACCCTGATGCCGGTCGACGTGATCGGCCTGGCGCCCGGCAAGCAACGCTACGGCCTGCTGCTGAACGACGAGGGCGGCATCCTCGACGACCTGATGTTCTTCAACGAGGGCCACGATTCGATTTCCGTGATCGTCAACGGCGCCTGCAAGGCCGACGACATCGCGCACATCCAGGCGAAGATCGGCCAGCGCTGCCAGGTGCAGCCTCTGCCCGATCAGGCCCTGCTCGCGCTGCAGGGGCCTTGGGCCGCGGCTGTGCTGGCCCGCCTGTCGCCCGGTATCGAGCGCTTCGTCTTCATGACCGGCGGCGCGGTGCAGATCGGTGGCATTGCGGCCTTCGCCACCCGCAGCGGCTACACCGGCGAGGACGGGTTCGAAATCTCCGTCGCTGCCCGCGATGCGGAGGCACTGGCCCGGCTGCTGCTGGCGCAGCCGGAGGTGCAGCCCATCGGCCTGGGGGCACGCAATTCGCTGCGGCTGGAAGCCGGGCTGTGCCTCTACGGCAACGACATCGACACCACCACTACCCCGGTCGAGGCCTCGCTGAACTGGGCGATCCAGAAGGTGCGGCGCAGCGGGGGCGCGCGCGAGGGCGGCTTTCCGGGCGCGGCCCGCGTGCTGGCGCAGCTCACCGCCGACACCGGCAGCGCCGGCCATGTCGACCACGAGACGCTCAAGCGCAAGCGCGTCGGCCTGGTGGCGCTGGAGCGCGTACCGGTGCGCGACGGCACGCTGCTCGAGTCCTTCGAGGGCCTGCCCATCGGCCAGGTGACCAGCGGCCTGCTGGGCCCCACGGTCGACCGGCCCGTCGCGATGGGCTATGTCGCCCTCGCCTACGCCGCGCCCGGCACCCGCCTGCAGGCCATCGTGCGCGGCAAGCCGGTGCCGATGGAGGTCAGTACCCTTCCCTTCGTGCCGGCGCGCTACTACCGCGGCTAGCGCTTCTTCGCGTCTTCCTTATCTTTGCCCTTCCTTTCTTTCCCTTCCCCAGGAGCCATTCCATGAGCATCAAGTACACCAAGGACCACGAGTGGGTGAAAGCCGAGGGCGACACCGCCACCGTCGGCATCACGCTGCATGCGCAGGACGCGCTGGGCGACGTGGTCTTCGTCGACCTGCCGCAGGTCGGCCAGGGCTATGCCCAGGGCGAGGTCGCCGGCGTGGTCGAGTCGGTCAAGGCCGCTGCCGACGTGTTCATGCCCGTCGCCGGCGAGATCACCGAGGTCAACGAGGCGCTGCGCGCCGATCCCTCGCTGGCCAACAGCGCGCCCGAAGGCGAAGGCTGGTTCTTCAAGATGAAGCTCACCGAGCCCGCGCAGCTCGACGCACTGCTCGACAAGACCGCCTACGACAAGTTCGCCGACGAAGCCTGAAAGCACACACCCAAGGTTTTCCGATCCTGTCATCCTTGTTCACCATTCCATGCCGAAGTCACCCCTGCCTTCCCTGCCCACCCTTGCGGATCTCGAGAACGCGGGCGAATTCATCGCCCGCCACATCGGCATCGAGGCCGAGGACGAGGCGCGCATGCTCGCCGCGGTCGGCTCGAAGACGCGCGCCGAGCTGATCGACGGCATCGTGCCGCCGGCCATCCGCCGCAGCCATCCGATGCGCCTGCCCGCGCCGGTCACCGAAGCCGGCGCGCTGGCCGAGCTGCGCGGCATCGCGGCGAAGAACAAGGTGGCGAGGAACTTCATCGGCCAGGGCTACTACGGCACCCACACGCCGGGCGTGATCCTGCGCAACGTGCTGGAGAACCCGGCCTGGTACACGGCGTACACGCCCTACCAGGCCGAGATCTCGCAGGGGCGCATGGAGGCGCTGCTCAACTTCCAGACCATGGTCTGCGACCTGACCGGCATGGCCATTGCCAACGCGTCGATGCTCGACGAGGCCACCGCCGCGGCGGAGGCGATGACGCTGGCGCGCCGCAGCGTCAAGAGCAAGAGCAACGTGTTCCTCGTCTCGGGCGATTGCCATCCGCAGACCATCGAGGTCATCCGGACGCGCGCCGCGCCGCTGGGCATCGAGGTCAGGGTCAGCACGGTTTCCGAGACCCTGCCGCACCTGATGGCGAGCGGCGACTTCTTCGGCGCGCTGGCGCAATACCCCTCCACCACCGGCCACGTGCACGACCTGCGCCCGCTGGCCGGCCATGCCCACGCGTGCGACGCCGCGTTCTGCGTGGCGGCCGACCTGCTGGCGCTCACGCTGCTGGCGCCGCCCGGCGAATGGGACGCCGACATCGTCTGCGGCACGACGCAGCGCTTCGGCATGCCCTTGTGCAACGGCGGCCCGCATGCGGCCTACCTGGCCTGCCGCGACGAGTTCAAGCGCTCCCTGCCCGGCCGGCTGGTCGGCGTCAGCGTCGACACGCACGGCCGGCCCGCCTACCGGCTGGCGCTGCAGACGCGCGAGCAGCACATCCGCCGCGAAAAGGCCACCTCCAACATCTGCACCGCGCAGGTGCTGCCGGCCGTGGTCGCGAGCATGTACGCGGTCTACCACGGGCCCGACGGGCTGACGCGCATCGCCCAGCGCGTGGCCGCCCTCACTGCGATCCTGGCGCAAGGCCTCGAGCAGATGGGCCGCGAACTCGCCAACGCCACCGCTTTCGACACGCTCACCGTCCTGACCGGCGACGACACGCCGAAGATCCTGGACAAGGCCCAGGCCGCCTCCGTCAACCTGCGCCAGGGGCTGCAGCAGCACCTGGGCATCTCGCTGGACGAGACCAGCACGCGTGCCGACATCGAGACGCTGTGGGCCCTGTTCGTGCCCACCGGCACGCCGATGCCGCGCTTCGAGGAGCTCTCGGCCACGGTCGGCGCGCGCATCCCGCAAGACCTGCGCCGCAGCAGCGCCTTCCTCGCGCACCCGGTGTTCAACACCCACAAGAGCGAGACCGCGATGCTGCGCTACATCCGCAGCCTCTCCGACAAGGACCTGGCGCTGGACCGCAGCATGATCCCGCTGGGCAGCTGCACCATGAAGCTCAACGCGACCAGCGAGATGATCCCCATCACCTGGCCCGAGTTCGCGAACATCCATCCCTTCGCGCCGGCCGAGCAGCTGCGCGGCTATGCCGAGCTCGACGCGCAGCTGCGCGCCTGGCTGTGCGAGGCCACCGGCTATGCGGGCATCAGCCTGCAGCCCAATGCCGGCTCGCAGGGCGAATACGCCGGCCTGTTGGCGATCAAGGCCTACCACGAGGCCCAGGGCCACGGCCACCGCAACGTCTGCCTGATCCCCTCTTCCGCCCACGGCACCAATCCCGCGAGCGCGCAGATGGTGGGCATGAAGGTCGTGGTGACCGCCTGCGACGCACAGGGCAACGTGGACATGGACGACCTGGCGCGCGCCTGCGAGCAGCACCGCGACGACCTGGCCGCGGTGATGATCACCTATCCCAGCACCCACGGCGTGTTCGAGACCCGCGTCAAGGAGCTCTGCGAGATCGTGCATGCCCACGGCGGCCGCGTGTACGTGGACGGCGCCAACATGAATGCGCTGGTCGGCGTGGCGGCGCCCGGCGAGTTCGGCGGCGACGTGAGCCATCTCAACCTGCACAAGACCTTCTGCATCCCGCACGGCGGTGGCGGGCCCGGCGTGGGGCCGGTGTGCGTGGTCGAGGACCTGGTGCCCTTCCTGCCCGGCCACGTGAGCGGCGGCCTTCCCTCGAACGGCGTCGGCGCCGTGTCCGCCGCGCCGCTGGGCAACGCGGCGGTGCTGCCGATCAGCTGGATGTACTGCCGCATGATGGGTGCGGAAGGCCTGCAGGCCGCGACCGAGACCGCGATCCTCAGCGCCAACTACATCAGCGCTCGCCTCAAGGAACACTACCCCACCCTCTACGCCAGCCCGAACGGCCACGTGGCGCACGAATGCATCCTGGACCTGCGCCCGCTCAAGGACAGCAGCGGCGTGACCGCCGAGGACGTGGCCAAGCGCCTCATCGACTACGGCTTTCACGCGCCCACGCTGAGCTTCCCGGTGCCCGGCACGCTGATGGTCGAGCCGACCGAGAGCGAGCCGCTCGCAGAGCTCGATCGCTTCATCGACGCGATGATCGCGATCCGCGGCGAGATCCGGCGCATCGAGGAAGGCATCTGGGCGCGCGAGGACAACCCGCTGAAGAACGCGCCGCACACGGCCGACAGCCTGCTGGGCAGCGAATGGACCCGACCCTACTCGCGCGAGCTCGGCGCCTTCCCGATCGCCTCGGTGAAGGACGCCAAGTACTGGCCGCCGGTGGGCCGCGTCGACAACGTCTACGGCGACCGCAACCTGTTCTGCAGCTGCGTGCCGGTCGCCGACTACGTGTGATGACGCCGGGCGGGCCTCGGCCGAAATAGGCCTTTGCCTACGAGGCGCGCGGCGAGGGCTTTCTACGATGGCCCTCGCCCATGCACTCGAACTGGCCCCAAACCCTCTGGATCGTGCGCCACGGTCAAAGCGCCGGCAATGTCGCGCGCGACGCGGCTGAAGCGGGCGGCCTCCCGCTGATCGAGCTGGCATGGCGCGACATCGACGTGCCGCTCTCCGAACTGGGCATCGAGCAGTCGATTGCGCTCGGCAACTGGTTCGCCCGACTGCCCGCCGACGAGAAGCCCGAGGTGATCCTCTGCTCCCCCTATGTGCGCGCCCGCGCCACCGCGGAACTCGTCGCCCAGCATGGCGGCCTGTCCGGCGACAGGATGAAGCTGCGCATGGACGAGCGCCTGCGGGAGAAGGAATTCGGCATCCTCGACCGGCTGACCAAGCTGGGCATCCGCCAGAAGCATCCCGAGCTCGATGCGCAGCGCCTGCACGTGGGCAAGTTCTACTTCCGCCCGCCCGGCGGCGAGAGCTGGTGCGACGTGATCCTGCGCCTGCGCAGCCTGCTCGAGATGGTGACGCGCGAGTACGCAGGCCAGCGCGTGCTGGTGGTGGCGCACCAGGTCATCGTCAACTGCCTGCGCTACCTGATCGAACACCTGGACGAGAAGCAGATCCTCGAGATCGACCGGCAGGGCGACGTGCCCAATTGCGCCATCACCTCCTACCGCGCGGAGCGCCGCGGCGACGAAGACGAGGTGCTGCAGCTCGACCTCTTGAACTTCCTCGCGCCGCTGCGCGAAGCCGCCGCGCCGGTGACCCGCGCGCCCGACCAGCCCGCCGCTCCCAAGCCCTGATGGCCGTGCCTCGTGCCGCAGCCCTGACCGAAGCATCGCTGGCGCACTGGCCGCTGCCCGATCCCGGCCCGGATGCCGACAAGGAGGCGCGTGGCCGGGTGCTGGTGATCGCGGGCAGCGCAGAGCTGCCCGGCGCGGCGCTGCTCGCCAGCACCGCCGCGCTGCGGGCCGGCGCGGGCAAGCTCACCATCGCCAGCCCTGCCTCCGTGGCGCCGGGCCTGGCGCTCCTGGTGCCGGAATCGCGCGTCATCGCCCTGCCCGAGACGCGGGGTGGCGGCATCGCCTCCCGCGGCTGCGAGGCGCTGGCTCCGCTTGCTGGGCGGGTGGGGGCCGTGGTGGTCGGACCTGGCCTGAGCGACGAGCGCGGCAGCATGGCTTTCGTGCGGCGGCTGCTGCCGCTTTTCCGGGAGTGCACCGTGCTGCTGGATTCGATAGCGATGTCGGTGGCGACCGAATGCGCCTTCGACCAGCCGGTAGTGCTGACCCCGCACGCGGGCGAGATGGCGCACTTGTCGGGTCTGCCCAAGGAGGCCATCGCCCAGGAAGCGCTGGCGGTCGCTTGCGAGGCCGCCGTTCGCTGGAACGCCTGCGTCGTGCTCAAGGGCGCGAGCACCACGATCGCGACGCCGCAACGCCGCGCCTGGCGCTTCGACGGCGGTTCGCTCGGACTCGCCACATCGGGTTCCGGCGATGTGCTGGCCGGTCTGATGGGCGGTTTCGCGGCACGCGGGCTGCCGCCCGAGCAGGCGGCCGCCTGGGGCGTGGTGGTGCATGCCCGCGCGGGCAAGAACCTGGGCCGGCGCGTGGGGCCGCTGGGCTATCTGGCACGCGAGCTGGCGGGGGAAGTGCCGGGCATCGTTCGGCGTCTCGCCGGCTGACGCGCGCATTGGCGCCTGCCGCGCCGTCGCCTTTGCCGGATGCCGTTGCAAATCCTTACAACTCCGGTGTCGATCGGCACCGCCCTCCTTCGACGTCCATGTAGAGCCTCATTCCGGAAGCTCGCCCACCCAACCTTCAGGAGATACGACATGCGATTCATGGTCATTGTGAAAGCCAACAAGGATTCGGAAGCCGGCGTGATGCCGACCGAGAAGATGCTCACCGACATGGGCAACTACAACGAGGAGCTCGTGAAAGCCGGCGTGATGCTGGCCGGCGAAGGCCTGCAGCCCAGTTCCAAGGGGGCGCGCGTGCGCTTCGACGGCAAGAACCGCACCGTGATCGACGGTCCCTTCAGCGAGACCAAGGAGCTGATCGCCGGCTACTGGCTCTGGCAGGTGCGCTCCAGGGACGAGGCCATCGAATGGCTCAAGCGCGCGCCTTTTACCGACGGCGAAGAGGTCGAGCTGCGCCAGGTCTTCGAGATGGAGGATTTCGGCGCCGAGTTCACGCCCGAGCTGCGCGAGCAGGAAAAGCGGCTCATGGCCGAAGCGGAAAAGAATCGCAAGTCCTGAGCGCCCATCCTTTCTGACGGAGATTCGACAATGAAATTCGTGGTTATTCGCAAAGCCGACAAGGACACCGAAGCCGGCGTGATGCCGACCGAGCAGCTGGTCACCGACATGCTCAGGTACAACGAGGAGATGATCAAGGCGGGCGTGATGCTCGACGGCATGGGCCTGCAGCCCAGCGTCAAGGGGGCGCGCGTCAAGTTCAGCAACGGCAGGCCGACGGTGATCGACGGCCCCTTCACCGAGGCCAAGGAGCTGGTCGCCGGCTTCAGCATCATCCAGGTGAAATCCAGGGCGGAAGCCATCGAGTGGGTCAAGCGCTGGCCGACGATCGACGGCGGCGGCAATGTCGAGATCGAGATCCGGCAGGTCTACGAGGCCGAGGACTTCGGCGCCGAGTTCACGCCGGAGATGCGCAAGCACGAAGAGTGGCTGCGCGACGCGGCCGAAAAGCGCAGCACGGGCCAACGCTGAGGAGCACGTGATGCAAGCCACCGCCCCTTACCCCGCTCCCGCGCCGACTGCCGGTCCAGCCCGATGGGCCGGCCGAGTGCTCAGCGGGCTCGTCGTGCTGTTCCTGCTCTTCGACGGCCTGATCAAGGTGGTCGAGCTGCCCGTAGTCGGCGAGACCCTGGTGCAGCTGGGCTACCAGCCCGGCCTGGGCTTTGGCCTGGGCGTGCTGACACTCGCCATCGCCCTGCTCTATGCGTGGCCGCGTACCGCGCTGTTGGGTGCAATCCTGCTGACTGGCCTGCTGGGCGGCGCGATCGCAACCCATCTGCGGGTCGGCAGCCCGCTGTTCAGCCATCTGCTCTTCGGCGCCTACATCGGGCTCATGGCCTGGGGCGGGCTCTTCCTGCGCGACGAGAAGCTGCGCCAGCTGTTGCCGCTTCGGCGCTGATCGCGACGCTATATCCTTGCAGTCCCTTCAGCCAGCCGAGGACTGCATCGGATGAGATTCGTGATCCTGCACCAGGCCGGAACCTCCAGCGAGGCCGGCCTGGTTCCCCCTCTTTCGCGCGGCATCACGCTGCACGAACACGCGCCTTTGAAAGCCGATGCCACCGGCACGCGCATCCACTTCACCGACGCCGGGCCCGCAGCCGAACCCTGCGCCGGCCCGAGGCGGATTGCCGGCCTCAGCATCGTCGAGGCCGAGTCCAGGCTGGCAGCAGCCGAGTGGCTGCGCGATGCGGCCGGCCATGCGCAGGCCGGGTTCGAGATCCGCGAGACCGGCTGCGCGGGCGGATTGGCCGGTGTCGATCCCTCTGCTGCCGCGACCCGACCGCGCTTCCTGATCCTGGTCAAGTCCGATGCCGACACCGAGGCCGAGGCGCCCAGCGATCCCGCGAAGCTCGCGGCCATGGCCCGGCGCAACGACGAAGGCGTGCGCGATGGTCTTCTGCTCGCGGCCGATGGCCTGCGCTCCACCGCGCGAGGCACGCGCGTGCGCGTGGGCGGCGGCAAGACCAGCGTGATGGACGGGCCCTTTGCCGAGACCAAGGAACTGGTCGCCGGCTTCTGGCTGATCCAGGCCGACTCCATGGACGAAGCCATCGACTGGGTCCGGCGCTACCCTTTCGCACAGGCACGACCCGAGGTCGAGATCCATCCCGTGGCAGGCTGAGGCGGCACTCGACATGGCCACACGCGACATCGACCTTTTCGCCGACCGCCTGCTGGGCGGCGTCCCCTTCATCCAGACCATCGACGGCGTCGAGCTGCGCACGAGCTCCATCCAGGGCCGCGGCATCTTCGCCGTGCGCGACTTCGCCGCCGGCGAGCTGTTGTGCGTCCTGGACGGCCAGGTCGTCGACGTGACGCGCCACCCGGCCGTCATCGACGCGCTGGAATGGAACGCCCTCAGCCCTACCTTGCTGCTGGTGCGCCCGCTGCGCAGCAGCTACGGCTACATCAACCACAGCGGCAGTCCCAACGTGAGCATCGACGAAGATGGGCGCCAGATGCGCACCAGCCGCGCGATCGCCGCGGGCGAGGAGCTGACCATGGACTACTTCGCCCAGCCCGTCCCGGCCGCCTACCTCGACAGTGACGAAGCCGAGGCGCTTCGCAGGAATTCCTGAAGGCGACTGTGACTGTATGAGCGACGCGGACATCCACCGCACCATCAACGCCGTCTGGCGCATCGAGTCGGCCAAGATCATCGGCGCGCTCGCGCGGATGGTGCGCGATGTCGGCGTCGCCGAGGAACTGGCGCAGGACGCGCTGGTCGCCGCGTTGGAGCAATGGCCCCGCGAGGGCGTGCCCGACAACCCCGCCGCCTGGCTCATGCAGGCCGCCAAGCACCGCGCCCTGGATCTGCTGCGCCGGCGCAAGCTGCATGCGAGCAAGGAGGACGAGATCGGCCGCGAAATCGATGCGCAGCACGCGATGGCGGCCGCCGATTTTGCCGATGCGGTCGATGCCGCGCTCGACGACGACGTGGGCGACGACCTGCTGCGCCTGGTCTTCACTGCCTGCCACCCGGTGCTCTCGCCCGAGGCGCGGGTGGCGCTCACGCTGCGCCTGCTGGGCGGCCTTGCCACCGACGAGATCGCGCGCTCCTTCCTGGTGCCGGAGCCCACCATCGCCCAGCGCATCGTGCGCGCCAAGCGCACGCTGGCGGCGGCGCGCGTGCCCTTCGAGGCGCCGCGCGCACACGAGCTGGGCGCTCGGTTGGCTTCGGTGCTGGAGGTGATCTACCTGATCTTCAACGAGGGCTACTCGGCCACGGCCGGCGACGACTGGATGCGCCCCGCGCTGTGCGACGAAGCGCTGCGCCTGGGCCGCATCCTGGCCGGCCTGGTGCCCGACGAGCCCGAGGTGCACGGCCTGGTCGCCCTGATGGAAATCCAGGCCTCGCGCTCGGCCGCGCGCGTCGATGCGCAGGGCGAGCCCGTGCTGCTGCTGGAGCAGAACCGCGCGCGCTGGGACCAGTTGCTGATCCGCCGCGGCTTTGCCGCCCTGGCGCGCGCCGAGGCACTGGGCGGTGCGCTCGGCCCCTATGCGCTGCAGGCTGCCATCGCCGCCTGCCATGCGCGTGCGCGCACGCCCGAGCAGACCGACTGGACGCGCATCGCGGCGCTGTACGAGGCGCTGGCGCAGCTCGCGCCCTCGCCCATCGTCGAGCTCAACCGCGCGGTGGCGCTGTCGATGGCCTTCGGGCCGGCCGCCGGCCTGGAACTGGTCGATGCGCTGCGCGACGAGCCGCAGTTGAAGGGCTACCACCTGCTGCCCAGCGTGCGCGGCGACCTGTTGGCCAAGCTGGGCCGCAAGGCCGAGGCCTGCGCGGAGTTCCAGCACGCCGCCTCGCTCACGCGCAATGCGCGCGAACGCAAGCTGCTGCTGATGCGCGCGCTGGCCTGCTCGGGGAGCCCGCTGCCGCCCGATGCGCAGCAGGCGCCTCAATGACTATTCGGCCTTCTTCTTCGCGAGCGCGCCGCCGGCGATCTGCGCGCGGAATTCGCGCAGCCTGGCCTTGAGCCGGCGCTCGTTCACCACGCCGGTGCGGATCATCATCTTCTGCCCGGCCGACAACGACTCGAGCCCGGGATCGACGAACTCGTAGTGCACCCAGGGCCGCTCCGACGGCACGTCGCCCTTGATCTCGACCAGCTTCACCTGCGGCGAGGTGGCCGGCTCGGGCGCCTGCAGCAGGTGATCGATCACAGCGACCAGGCGGTCGTTGAAATGGCGGTTGGGGTAGCCGAGCTCCTCGTACGCCTGCTGGAACAGCGGGTAGAGCTTCTGGTAGAGCGCCGCCGCGCGCTGCGCGTTGACCGATTCGGCGAACAGCACCAAGGGCGTGTAGCGCGCGCCGTTGTCGAGGCTGATGGTCTGCGCCTCCCCGCTGCCTGTGACCATGAAGCGCTTGGGCGTGCGCTGCACGGGCCACATGCGCGCCGCGGCCTGGTCGCGCGGCAGGTTGTCGACCGTGGCGACGAAGCGGTGCACGAAGCCGTCGGTCTGCAGGTAGCTGGCCACGGCCTTGGCGCCGAGCAGCTCAGCCAGCGCGGATTGCACGTGGGCGTCGGCGTCGTTGAGCTTGGGCAGGGTTGCGTCTGCGGTGGTGTCGACCGGGTTCTGCGGCTCCACCGGCGCTGCCGCGGCGGGTGCCGGCGCGGGTGCATCGGGCTCCGGCGCCGTGGCGGCCGGGGTCGCTTCGACAAGGGCGGCCTGCTGGTGCGACCAGCGCCACCAGACGGCGCCGGCGCCCAGCGCCAGCACCACCAGCACCACGAGGATCCACAGCGAGGACTCGCGCGCCGGCCTCAGGTCGTCGAACTCACGTGTGGGCATTGGGCATCTCTCCTTTTCATGAGCTCCGCCATTGGACGCCATCCGGCGCGGTGGGAGCTGCAGCGGTGGTAACGGCCTGTGACGGCCGGCGCTCAGCCAGCTCGGATCACGTGCGCCCGCGGGGGTTCCATCGACCCGCCCGGCCGATCAGGCGGGTCACGCTTGTGCGTCGTCATCGCCGGCCGGCAGGTGGATCAGGCCGGTATGGAAGTCGTACTCGTACACCTCGCCGTAGCGTCCCCATTGGATCGCGGTGCGCAGCACGCGCTCGGCAACCGCGCCGTCCAGGCTGTCGCTCAGCAGCTGCAGGAAGGGCTCCTCCGGCAGCTCACCCGAGGGCGCCTGCTCCAGGCTGTGGCGGATGTGCGCGGCCAGCGGCACATGGGCGAGCAGCTGCTGGCCGAAGAGTTCCTGGCGCAGGGGGTGTGCGCCCTCCACGTAGCGCCGACCCAGCGGCGTGAGGTGCAGGTCGGCGTCGGCCAGCTGTGCGAAGCCGAGCAGCGCCAGCGCCTGGGCCAGCGGCAGCAGCGCGTCGTCGGCGAGCTCGGCCTCCTCCGCCAGCTGCGGCAGGTCGGCCCGGCCCTGACGCTCGCCATCGACC
This sequence comes from Variovorax stachyos, assembly GCF_051400855.1. NCBI lineage: Bacteria > Pseudomonadati > Pseudomonadota > Betaproteobacteria > Burkholderiales > Comamonadaceae > Variovorax > Variovorax stachyos. The sequence goes on from NZ_JBLFFN010000003.1 coordinate 179,662, forward strand.
AGCATCTCGAGCAGCGCCTCCATGCGGCCGACGTCGGCGTCGGGCAGGCGGTCGCTCAGGTGCAGGTGCAGTTTCTCGACGCGGGCGAGGCCGGCGCCGCCGGTCATCAGCGCGTAGACCTCGTCGATCAGCGCGCGTACCTCCAGGCTGTCGCCGTCACGCGGCCGCGGCAGCGAAATCGGCAGCTCGGCATGCACGCGGCCCGGGTCGCTGGCGAAGATCAGCACGCGGTCGGCCATCAGCACGGCCTCCTCGATGTTGTGGGAGACCACGAGCATGGCCTTTGTCGGCATGGCGCCGCCGTCCCACAGCTGCAGGATGTCGTCGCGCAGGCGCTCGCCGGTGAGAACGTCCAGCGCAGAGAAGGCCTCGTCCATCAGCAGCACCTCGGGCTCGACCACCAGTGCGCGCGCAATGCCGACCCGCTGGCGCATGCCGCCGGAGAGCTCGCGCGGCAGCGCGCCCTCGAAGCCGGCGAGCCCGATCAACTCGATCGCGGCCGAGGCGCGGCGTGCCCGCTCGGCAGGCGCGATGCCGCGCGCCTCCAGGCCCAGCTCCACGTTCTGCTGCACCGTCAGCCAGGGGAAGAGCGCAAAGGACTGGAACACCATCGCGACACCGCGCGCCGGCGCGTGCAGCGGCTGGCCGCGGTAGCGCACGGCGCCCGCGTCCGCACCGATCAGGCCGGCGAGGATGCGCAGCAGCGTCGACTTGCCCGAGCCCGACTGGCCCAGCAGCGCGACGATCTCGCCCTCGCTCAGGCGGAAGTCCACGCCCTCCAGCACCGAGCGGGTTGCGCCCTCGCAAGAGCGGAAGGACTTGCCCACGCCCTGCAGTTCGACGATGGTTTCGGCCATGGCTTCTCCTTCGCTCCGGTTCAAAAGTCCATGCGGTTCTCGGCCAGCTCGTAGAGCCGTCGCCAGACGAAACGATTCAGCGCCATGACGAACACGCACATCACGCCGATGCCCAGCGCGATGCGCGGAAAGTCGCCGATGGCCGTCATGTGCGCGATGTAGCTTCCCAGGCCGGCGGCCTGCAGCGTGGTGTCGCCCCAGCTGACGTACTCGGCCACGATGCTCGCATTCCATGACCCGCCGCTGGCCGTGATGGCGCCGGTGACGAGGCTCGGGAACACGGCCGGCAGCAGGTAGCGCCGCCAGCGCAGCCAGCCGGAGAGGCCGAGGTTGCACGCCGCATGGCGCAGCTCGGTCGGCACGCCCGAGGCGCCGGCGATCACGTTGAAGAGCAGGTACCACTGGGTGCCCAGCACCATCAGCGGGGCCAGCCAGATGTTCGGATCGAGGTGCCAGCGCGCGATGAACAGCACCGCCACCGGGAACATCAGGTTGGCCGGGAACGCCGCCAGGAACTGCGCCACACCCTGCAGCCGCCCGGCCCAGCGCGGATTCATGCCGACCCAGATGCCGAAGGGCACCCACACCAGCGCCGCCAGGGCGATCAGCACCAGCACCCGCGCCAGTGTGTAGAGCCCGAGCACGAACACGTGCCCCACCTCGCCCCACGCCACCTCGTTGTGGATGAAGCGCACCAGCCAGGCCAGCGCCAGCATCACGGCGGCCGCGAGCAGGGCGTCCCACACACGCTCCGCGGTGCGGTGCGGCGGCCGTGGGCGGGCCTTGATCGAGGTGCCGTCATGGTCGAGCCGCAACAGCAGCAGCGAGCGCTCGAGCAGGCGGGCGACGCCGAGGCCGATGCGCTTCAGCCGGTCGGTGCGGCGCAGCCAGGTCAGGAGCCAGGAACGCGGCGCGTCTTCGCCGCCGCTCTCCTCGAAGCGGAACTTGTCGGCCCAGGCGATCAGCGGCCGGAAGAACAGCTGGTCGTAGAGCACGATGCCCATCAGCATTCCCCCGATGGCCCAGCCGATGGCGCCCAGGTCGCGTGTCTCTATGGCCACCGCGATGTAGGAGCCCACGCCCGGCAGCTTGATGCTCTGGTTGGACACCGAGATGGCCTCCGAGGCCACCACGAAGAACCAGCCGCCGGACATCGACATCATCATGTTCCACAGCAGGCCGGGCATCGCGAAGGGCAGCTCCAGCCGCCAGAAGCGCTGCCAGCCCGAGAGCTGGAACACGGCCGCCGCCTCGCGCAGCTCGGCCGGCACGGTGCGCAGCGACTGGTAGAGGCTGAAGGCCATGTTCCAGGCCTGCGAGGTGAAGATCGCGAAGATCGCCGCGCACTCCACGCCGAGCAGGCTGCCGGGGAACAGCGCAATGAAGCCGGTCACGGTGATCGACAGGAAGCCGAGGATGGGAATGGACTGCAGGATGTCGAGCACCGGCACCAGCACCCGTTCAGCCGCTCGGTACTTGGCTGCCAGGGTGGCGAAGATGCAGCTGAAGACCAGCGAGGCCGCGAGCGCCAGGAACATGCGCAGCGTGGTGCGCAGCAGGTAGTAAGGCAACACCCAGGGGTCGAGGCTGATCGGCATCGCCTCGCCCAGCTGATAAGGGCGGACCATCTGCGAGCCTCCCCAGGCCAGCGCGAACAGCAGGGCCAGCACCAGCGGCAGCAAGGCCCAGTCCCAGCGGTTACCGCCTGCGGCGACGGCCTGGCGGGGGAAGAAGCGTTTGTCGAGCATGGGCAGCGGAGAGGCAGGGTCGGACTCGCAGACCCCGTCCGCGGCGCGGCGCCATCCTGCCTACGCTGCCTTTGGCGAACCTGACCAGGCGCCGAACGGCCCACGCTGTCTCGGCTCTCGAGCGCAACACCTACAACGGAAACGCCTCCAGCCCCGCCTGCCCCTCTCCACCCTTCCCCGGCGTGTGCGCCACGTTCATCACCCAGCACACCATCGCAAAGTAGCCCACCAGCGCGCTGAGGTCGACGACGTTCTGCTTGCCGAAGCGCGCCTCGGCCGCGGCATAGGTGGGCTCGCTCACCCCATGGTGGCGCAGCAGCTCGAGCGCGAAGTCGAGGGCGAGCTGCTCGTCGTCGGCCAAGGGCGCGGCGCGGCGGCCCAGGCGCAGCGCCTCGATGGCCTCGGCGCTCACGCCGGCCTTGACGGCTGCCTGCGCGTGCAGCAGCCACTCGAACTGGTTGCCGACCTCGCGGGCGACCACGCAGGTCACCAGCTCGCGCACGCGCGCATCGAGCTGGCTGTCGAAACGCAGGTACTCGCCCAGGTTGCCGATGCGCTCCATCAGCACCGGGCTCTGCAGCAGGGGGATGAATGGGCCGAAGACGCCCTTGCGCGGGCCGTCGATCAGCGTCTGGGCGGCCTTGCGCTGGGCCTCGGACAGGGTGTCGGCAGGCGGCATCGGCAGGCGCTCGGCCCAGGGATGGGTGTGGCCTTGTTCGAACATCGTTGCTTCCTTTCAGCGAAGAGAGATGGTGTGCGGATCATGCGGCACGCGCCAGCCACCAGGCGCTGCCGGCCAGGGCCAACGCGCCGATTGCCAGGGCGATGAAGAGACCGCCGAAGCCCTGCGCGCTGCCGCTGAGCAGGGACGACAGCACCGGCCCCACCATCTGGCCGATCGCGAAGGCCGCGGTCATGCGGCCCAGCGCGCGCGTGGGGTTGCCGAGGCTGCGCGCCCTCGCCTCCTGCATGCCGGCCATGGTCGCGACCATGAAGGTGCCGCCCACCAGCAGCGCCGCCAGCAGCACGGTGAGCGCCGACAGGTGCAGCACCGGCAGCAGGCAGCCCAAGGCCATCAGCGCATGGCTGCCGGCCAGCACGTGGCGCCGCGACAGCTTCGACAGCGCCAGGCTCGCGACGAGCGTGGAGACCGCGGCCGCGGCGCCGAACACCGGCCAGGCGGCGCCGAAGACGGCCGGGTCGTCGACCACCGCTCGCGCCAGTACCGGCAGGAAGGTGGCAGGCAGGATGTAGCCGAAGCCGAGCAGGCCATAGCAGATCACCAGGCCCCAGGACACGCCGCCCGCCGTGGCCGGCCCGGCCGTGGCGGGCGCCGCCGCGGCCGCCGAGGGCATGCCGCGCGGCATCAGCAGCGCCACCGCGGCCAGGCCCGCGAGCGCGAGCACACCGAGCTGCAGCCACAGCGCGTCGGGCCCGACATCCGCCGCGCCGGCGCGCCAGCAGTAAAGACCGGCCAGCGCGATGCCCGTACCCACGCCCGCATAGAGCAGGCCCGGCCCCGCGGGCCGCTCGAAACGCGACAGCCAGCCCAGGCACCAGACACTGGTGCTCACCAGCGCCCAGGCGCTGGCCACGCCGGCCGCGAAGCGCAGGAACAGCCAGCCCGGTAGCGAGCCCGTCCACCCCATGGCAGCGGTGGAGGCCACGATCAGCGCGAGGGCCAGCAGCGCGACGCGCTGGGGCGTGAGCGGAAGGCGCGCCGTCGTGAGCGCGCCCAGCAGATAGCCCGCGTAGTTGGCGGCCGCCAGCCAGCCGCCCGCCGCCACGTCTGCGCTGCCGGCCCGGATCATGAGCGGCAGCATGGGCGTGAAGGCGAAGCGGCCGATGCCCATCGCAATCGCCAGCGCGATCAGGCCGGCCAGGCAGATCGCCGCGAAGGAAGGCCGCGGCATGGTGATGGAGGGATTCGACATGGCACTCCATTGGACGCAGAATCCGGATGTTCCACAAATGAATTATCGAGAACAACCATTCTTCTTTCGAGAACGATGAAGCCATGAGAACAATCGACCTCGACTCCCTGGAGATCTTCCGCACCGTCGTGAGCGAAGGCGGCGTGATCCGCGCCGCGGGCAAGCTCAACCGCGTGCAGTCGAACGTCACCACCCGCATCCGGCAGCTGGAGGAACGGCTGGGCCAGAAGCTCTTCCTGCGCCAGGGCCGCTCGCTGGCGCTGGCGCCGGCCGGGCGCAAGCTGCTGCCCTATGCCGACCGGCTGCTGCGCCTGGCCGAGGAAGCCGAGGGCGAGTTGCGCAGCGAAGTGCCGGTCGGCACCTTCAGGCTGGGCTCGCTCGAGAGCACCGCCGGCAGCCGGTTGCCGCCGGTGCTCTCGCGCTTCCACAAGCTCTATCCGGGCGTGGTGGTCGAACTGGTCAGCGGCACGACCGATGCGCTGCTGAAGCGCCTGGAGGCCTTCGACGTGGAGGCCGCCTTCGTGTCGCAACCCTTTTCCGCGAGCGGCTTCGAGACCATGGCGGTGTTCGAGGAAGAGCTGGTGCTGATCACCGGGCGCAGCGTGGCCTCGGTCACGCGCCCCGCCGACCTGGCGGGCGCCACGCTGATCGCCTTCGCGCAGGGCTGCTCGTACCGTCGGGTGCTGGAGCAGTGGCTGGGCAAGGGCGGCGTGCTGCCCTCGCGTTCTCTGGAGTTCTCGTCCTACCAGGCCATGATCGCCTGCGTGGCGGCGGGCACGGGCTTCGCGATCGTGCCGCTGTCGGTGCTCAAGGCGCTGCGCGCCACGGCGGACGTGCGCCAGCATGCGCTGCCCGAGCGCCTGCGCGCGAACCGCACGCACCTGGTGTGGCGCGGCACGCCCTCGGTGGCGCTCGCGCGACTGATCGAGATGCTGGGCAAAGGCTGAACGAATGCCGGGCCGAGGGGCTCAGCGGCAGATCGTCGTCGTGCCCACCGGCCGGCAGGTCTTGCCGTCGAGGCTCTGGTAGCGGTCGAGCTGGCCGGCGCGGTTGTAGTGATTGCCTTGGGTGTCCTGGCAGCCTGCCGCGTCGCAATTGCGCAGGCGCGGCCGCATGTCGCGCGGCCGTGGCTGGCGATAGGCACCCGGGTAGGCGTAGCCGTCATCGATCACCGAGTAGTCGTCGCCGCGATCGCTGCGGCGCGGGTCTGCGGGCCGATCGGCGCCGGCGCGAGGATCGATGATGGCCGGCCCCGCCGGCACCTGCGGCGCGGTTGCGGCGGGTTCGGCCGGCGCCCGCGGCGGCGGGCTGGCCGGCCGGGCATCGGCGCTGCGCTCGGCGCGGTCCCGGGACATCGGTTCAGGGACGGCGACGCGGCCCACCGGCTTGGCGCCCGCTGGGCAGGCGCCGTCGGTGTAGCTCACGTTGCCGGCGGCGTCCGCGCAACGAATCACCTCGGCACCGCACAGCGGCGCAAGCATGCCCAGGATCCAGAGGATGAGAAAGCGGTGCATGGCGCATGCATTGTGCGCCAGGGCACCGAAGCGCGGCCGTTTCAGGCCAGGGCCGTGGTGGCAGGCGCGGCGCCGGCGATCTGGCGCAGGGCGCGTTCGAACACTTCGACCGGCTGGCCGCCCGAGATCAGGTGCTTGTTGTCGATGATGATGGCCGGCACCGAGTGGATCCCGGCATCGGTGTAGAGGCGCTCGCGCTCGCGCGTTTCCGCGGCGAATTCGTCGCTGCCGAGGATGGCGCGTGCGCGCTGCGGATCAAGCCCCGCCTCGCCGGCCAGGCGCACCAGCACCTCCGGATCGGAGGGGTTTTCGCCGTCGGTGTGGCAGGCCTTGAGCAGCGCCTTCTTGAGCGCGACCTGCTTGCCCGCATCCTCGAGTGCGGCCCAGTGCAGCAGGCGGTGCGCATCGAAGGTGTTGTAGACCCGCGAGCGCCCTTCCTTGCGGAACTCGAAGCCCACCGCGGCGCCGCGGGCGCGGATCGTCTCGCGGATCTGGGCCTGCTGCTCGCGCGTGCTGCCGTATTTCTCGTGCAGGTGCTCGTAGGCGTCCTGGCCTTCGGGCGGCATGTGGGGGTTGAGTTCGAACGGCTGGAAGTGGAGCTCGGCCGTGATCTCTGGGGCCACGCGTTTCAGCGCGGCTTCGAGAGCGCCGAGGCCGACGGCGCACCAGGGGCAGGCGATGTCGGAGACGAAGTCGATGCGGAGATGGGAGGGCATGGGGTGGGAATGGTGGTTTGCGAAAAGCCGCCATCATGAGGGTGGTCGCGGCCGATGCAGGAGCCGCGACCATCATGACCCTAAGAACTACGGAGTCTGGGCCGCATTCGATAGCTGCGAGCCACTTGCGACGGAAGTCGGCAGCGGCGGTGGCCCGAGCTTCTGATCCAACGGCACACCGGTTGGTATCGGCGGTAGTGGCTTGGACGGCGGCTTGCTCTCGCCAGCCTGCACGCCGTCGGACGGCTCTTCGTCTTCGGTCAGGCGCAAAGCTTTACGGAAATAGTCCATGGCAGTCTCTGGCGAAATTCCAGCGGCCTCCGCCATTCGGTAGAAAGCGATGTAGGGTCCCTTGGGGTCCAGCACTCCCAAGGCTATTTCTTGCATGGCCTTGCCATACCGGGTCAATAAGTCGAGCGCTTCAATCGGAACTTGCGCCAGATACTGTTGATTTGTAAATAACCGCGACAATGCTTCGAGCTGCCGGAACGCTTTCTCACAGATCCACTTAATTTCCGCCATCCCGCCCTTGAATTCCACTAAATCATTCTTATAAACAACATTCATCAACATTATGGATTGCGAGATAAGTCCTTGCGCAAAAACAACAGTACTCTCGACCAGCACGTTCTGCGTAAATATCCCAACGTCACCAGGCATATTATTTTCTAAAAAGGATCGGGTTTCGCCAGCAAAGGAAGGGGGCAAAATGTAAAAATCATCGCCCTCCTTCAAGTGTTCGCGCGCAGTCGTCATCTTTTTTACCTGTTGTGTCAAGCCCGTGAAATAATCCACTGATTTTATTAGCTCGTAATTCCACTGATCCACGGAAGACAAAGAAGACTCGTCGATTGTGTGCGCAGACGGTTTGCTAACACCGACTCTACCGCCCAGCTCTTTTAAGAAAAGCGCTTTGTTGTCCTTCTCAAAATCCGATCCGTTGGATGCACAAAATTCGTCTATAGCTGCTTCGGGACTCTTTATTTGAGGCTCTTTGGATTGAAGGAAAAGTCTTGAGATGCGATCCTGACGCTCTGCGACATCCAACTGCCTTTTTACATCCTCAGCCAAGATCGTTTCCACGTTTTTTCGGACGAAATTATCGAACTTGACTCCATTCTTTCCGAGTTCGAGCGCATGCTTGATCATGGGGCCTGCATGACCAGGGTTCCCATCCTCGTTCGAGGTCAGGCCGCGAAGCTCGGCATCATCCAGCAATGCTGCGAGCGCCTTTTTGGTTTGGGCGTCCCTTCGACCAAGGAGCCCGTTCACTAGCGAGCGCAATCCCACCTCCTCTTGCGTGGAACTGGCCTTGAGGAAAAGAACCTTGCCTTTCTTGGTGACGACTCTGTGTCCCGTCCCGTCGTCATTCTTGCTGGCCGTCAGGTGATCACTCGATGCCAAGTCTGCGAGCAGCTTCGCCGCGGTGGTTGGAAACCGGGCGATGTCACCAGGGGCTTGCGGCACGTCGGGAACGCCGAGAGTCCTAGCCACTGCGGCTCTCACCCGCGCGTCCGATTGAGACGCCTCCCCCGCCTCAGCTTTGCCGACGCCGCCAAGCGGGACATCCTTGAGCGGAACCATCACTCCGTTAAGCACCGGCGGTGACAAATTGCTAGGAAGCGGCGGCGGCGGCTCCTCGGGAGGTGGCGTCATGTCGAGAGCAGCCGAAAGCATCGCCGCCGCGGATTTTTCCAAGGAGTTCAACTGGCCAGATGCCTCCTGCGGGGGGTTCGCGGGCTCACTGGCCTCGGGAGGTGCCGGCATGTAGTCGGGAGGCGGCACGCTCAAATCTCCATCGACAACCTTCGCCTTCGGCAGTGTGTTGGACGCAATGAGTGGAGACTTGCCCGAATATTCGCCCACGCGCTTCTTCACGAAAGCGCCGGAAATTGCGGGCGTCGCATGCGTCAAACTCGGAGCGTTCGGCTGCAGACCACTCGCCAGCGTCACGTTGCTGGACGACGACTGGGGCTGCGCGCCAGCGGCCACAACATTGTTCGCAGGCGGTGACGCCTGCCCAACGTTGCTTGGCGGCGGCGGCGTGTCGTCAGGGGGCGGCGACACATTCTCGGGCCATCCGCCCGGAGGCGGAACTGCCGCCGGCAGCTGGCCACCCGGCGACGCTAGCGAGAGGCCGTCGGGCATCGCTGGAATATTGGCCTGAAGCGACGCACTCGGATCAGCGGCCGGCAGGCCACTGGGCGGCATCACGTTGCTGGCATTTGGCTGGGGCTGCCCACCGGCAGGCACTAGATTTGCAGGCTGTGAAGCTTGCCCCAGGTTGTTTGGAGGCGGCAGTTCGGCAGGTACAACTGCGCTACCTGCTGCACTAACGTTTAAGTGCAAAGGCGGCGGCGGGACGTTAAGGACCGGCGGGAGATTGGGCAGATCTGGCTGCGTACCAACCGGCAAAGGCGGCGGCGGGCCGTTAGGGATCGGCGGGAGGTTGGCAAGACCTGGCTGTACCCCGCTGGTGGCGGGTTGTGCCAGGTTCGAAGGCTGCTGCACGCTTCCGGGAACTGGCGACAAGTTCATTGCATGTCCCGGATTGCCGGGTGACACCGCGCCACTAAGCGGCGACGCGCTGCTGCCGGCAGCCGGCATACCGCCTGGAACTGCCTGCCCGTTGCCGGAAACCGGCGGCGCTTTGACCGGAGTGGACGGTAGCGCGCGGACTGTCGAAGGCCCTGCAATGACCGATTGCTGCGCGTTGACAGCTGCAGGCACCTGCACACTGGCGGGAACAGGCTGTCCCTTGCCGAGGGGCAGCTGCACATTGGCACCTGCAGGCGGTCCATTGCCAGCGCCCGGCTGCACATTGACAGGCAGCTGCGGGGGAAGACCGGTTGGAATCTTGGCAAGAAACTGATTCAGATTGCGAGCAACCGAAGCCGTGTCCGCGGGCCAGTGATATCCCGCCAAAGCCAGATTTCTCAGCCTTGTGAACGGCGAATCAGGCACACGAAACGCAGAGAGAAGTTCTTCAGCCGAATTGCGCAGCGACTGCAATTTTCTTCGATCCTTTTCGCTTTCAATCGTATCGAGAAGTTCATTGCTGATCAAATTGAGGATGGATTCCTGTTCGGCCAATGCCAAGAGCACCTCTTTGCTCGCCCGCTTGAAATCTTCGCTGCCGTCTTCCGGCATGGCATAGTCAAACAAAGACCCCAGTTTCCGCCGAAGATCAGGGCCCGGCCAAGTAGAGAGCTTGTCCAGAAGATCCTTGCGGGTCACCTCTTCAGCCGTGGAACTCGCAGGAGCAGTGAAAGACCGCCGTTTCAGTTTCAACTGGCTGAGATCTGGCAATTCGCGATCAAGATTACTTGCCTGTTTGTTGATAATTTTGATTTTTCTCAACAGTTCGACGTTCTTGCCCCCTTGCGAACCGATATTCCTGCGAGCCACTTGGCTGTTAGGGCGTGACCCTTTCGCTTCGACATCATCCAGGAAATGCGATATGGAGCCATCAACACCGCCGAGGTCCTTCATCACCGCTTCCGCGGATTTTAGAGCATTTGCTTCTAAGCCCTTGAGAACTATTTCGAGATTACCCCGGATTACATCCATTTTTATGTAACCCTTCGATCTGCTTTGCAGCAGCGCAAGCCTAATACTTTGTGCCGCCGATATTTGATCGAGATTGAGACCGTACCGTCTATCCCGAGCCTGCCTAACCAGGTCAAGCAGGTAGCGGCTGGCCTCCTCGTATTGAGCCCTTCTGCGCCCACTGAGGCGATACGCCGCGTGCGCTGGACCAGGTTTTTTATTTTTCTGGGACAGGTACGTGACATCGCTACGCGCGACTCCGTCGATTTCGCACTTGTCTTTAGTTTTTTTCCGACGAGATAACTTCCCTTTAGTTGAGGGGAATCCAGAACCCCCTGAAAAGCATGCGCCAAGCTTTCAACGCTCTGCCCCGAATTGTTGTTGCCAACCTTGCTGCCCATCGTTCTTCTCCTTAGATTCGAGCTGCCATCTGCGCCATGGCAGGGGCTGACGCTGGAATGGCGATCTCTTCGCTGGTGACGTAGCCTTCCCACCATTGCGCGACCGCGGCAAATTGTTCGAGGACGCGCGCGAGTTCGCCGCCCTGCACGCTCTCCGGGTCCAGCTCGCGCACAAGGAGCAGATCCCCCTCCTCGCCACCCATGCCGATGCGTGCGCCACCGGTGTCGCGCCACAGCGTGTTGTAGGAGAGCGCGGCCCTGTGAACCTGGGCCGCGCGGCCCTCCGGCGGTGTGCCGATGTCGGCGCTCAGGACCAGGCGCGCGGGCTCGTCGGCCCATTCGACGAGTACGAGGACGGTGACTTCGTTCTCGAAGGCGAGCGTCCAGGTGGCGTCGTCATCCTGGACGATGACCGAGAGGTTCTCGGTCTCTGGCCCGACCTCGCCGAGGCGCTGGCTGATGTACTGGGGATCGAAATGAAAACTCACAAGCGTGACTCCGGCAGTGAAACGGTTTGCACCCCTTCGCGCTGGGGTACTGCTGCCTGAGTAACGCGAGAAGCTCTAGCGTTCCATGGGTGCCGTCAGCCTGTCAGAGGCTGCGCCAGAAGTCGATGAGCAGTTGGGCAAACGCCACCGGCCGCTCGACCGCGCTGAGGTGCGCGGCATCGATGCGGGCCAGCTTCGCGCCGGGGATCGCCCCCGCGATGGCCTCGGACATCGACGGGGGCGTGGCCTCGTCCCGATCGCCTGCAATCACCAGCGAAGGCGTGCGGATGTTGCGGTTGGTCTCGCGGAAGTCGATGGCAGCCACCGCCTCGCAGCTGGCGATATAGCCGGCCGCGTCGGTGGCGACCAGGGTGGCGTGCAGCCGGCGCGCAGCTTCCGCGCCCTCGGGCGTGGCTGCATAGGCGGGCGTGAGCCAGCGCGACACGGCGCCCGGCGCGATGGCCGCGACGCCCTGTGCCTGCACCGTCTCGACGCGCGTGCGCCAGGGTGTGCGGTCGGGGTAGTACGCCGATGAATTCGCGATCACCACGCTGCGCAGCAGCTGCGGGTGCGTGGGCGCCAGCGCCTGGGCCGTCATGCCGCCCATCGACAAGCCGACGAAATGCACCGGCTCTCCACCGGCCTCGCGCCCGATCAGCGCGGCCGCGTCGTCGGCCAGCGCCTGCATCGTGAGCGGACCCGGCACCACCTCCGAGCCGCCGTGGTTGCGATGGTCGTAGCGCAGCACCGTGTGGGCCCGCGCCAGCACCTCGGCCACGCCGTCCCACATGTGCAGGTCGCAGCCGAGGGCGTGGCTCAACACGACGATGGGCCCCTCGCCCTCGCGCAGCACGTTCAACCGAGTCATGCGTTGTCTTCCTTCCTGCCTTCTTCGAGCAGCCCCTTCTCCCGAAGGATCGCAGTGGCGATGCCGAAGGCATGGTTGGCCACCGGCACGCCGCAGTAGATGGCGGCCATCATGATCACCTCCTTGATCTCCTCGGGCGTCAACCGCGACTCGGGCGGACCGTCGAGCGCCGCGCGCATGTGCATCGCGAACTCGTCGTAGGCATGGATGCCCAGCATCATCGACAGCACCATGAAGCGGCGCGTCTTGTCGCCCAGGGCCGGGCGGCCCCAGATGTCGTTCCACGCGTGGCGCGTGATCAGTTCCTGGAACTCGCTGTTGAAGGCGTTGCGGTTGGCCAGGGACTTGTCGACCCACGCATCGCCGAGGATGCGGCGGCGGTTCAGGAGGCCGGCTTCGTAGTCGCCGGAAGGCGGGGAGGATGCGGTCATCGTTGCGTGTTCCGTTCGTTGAGCTGGTCCTGCAGGGCCTGGACCTGCGCCAGCGCGATGGTGGAGGCCGCGCCGGCCAGGGCCGGGTCGAACCATTCGTCCGCGGCCTCGCTCGGCAGCTCGGCGCGCAGCCGCTCGATGTTGCCACGCATGCGCTGCGCATCGATCTGCAGGCCGGGCAAGGCGCCGGCGAGCGCGCGCACGCTGCCGTGGGCGCACATCAGCAGTTGCGGCCACTCGCCCAGCTCGGCCTGCCAGGCGCCCAATGCGCGCTCGTGCTCCTGCGGCATGGAGGCCAGCAGCGCGGCCACGCGCTGCGGTGCTCGCTGCGCGGCCGCCAACGCCACCATCGAGGCCACGGGATTGCGCTTGTGCGGCATGGCGGAGGAACCGCCCCGGCCGGGTTCGCTGGGCTCGGCCACTTCACCGACCTCGTACTGGCCCATGAGGGCGATGTCCTTGGCGATCTTGCCGAGGCTGCCGACCATCAGGCCCAGCTCGCAGCCGAGCGCCACCCATTCGTCGCGCTGCGTGTGCCAGGCGTGGCCGGGATCGCCCAGGCCCAGTTCCTGCGCCATGCGGCTGCGCACCGCCGGCCCCTGCCCTTTCATCTGCGCGAGCGTTCCCACGGCGCCGCCGAGCTGGACATTCAGCGCCCGTCGCGCCGCCTCGGCCAGCCGCGCCCGGCTGCGCACCAGCGGAGCGGCCCAGCCCGCGCACTTGAGGCCGAAGCTGGTCACCGAGGCCGGCTGCATCAGGGTGCGCGCGAGGATCGGCGTGGCGGCGTGCTGCTTCGCGTGCGTCAGCAGGGCCTGGGCGGCCTTGCGCAGGTCGGCTTCGACCAGCGCCACGGCCTCGCGCGTGACCAGGGCCATCGCGCTGTCGATCACGTCCTGGCTGGTGCTGCCGAAATGCACGAAGGGCACGGCCTCGGCATTGAAGAGGCCGACCGACTCCTTGAGGCTCTTGACCAGCGGAATCGCCACGCTGCCGGCGCGCCCGCTCTCGCGCACGATCTTGGCAACGTCGAAGAGCTCCACCTTGCAGCTGCCGACGATGGAGCGCGCGGCCGAATCGGGAATCAGGCCCTCGGCCGCCTGTGCATGCGCCAGGGCGGCCTCGAAGCGCAGCATGGCCGCGACGAAGGCGTGGTCGCTGAAGGCGGCCAGGGTTTCGGAAGTGGAGAGGAAGCCCTCAAAAATGCTCATGGTGGGCAAGCCTGGGTGTGCGCTTCATTTCAATAGGCCACGCGCGCCGTCGCCCGCAGCTCATCGGGCGTGGCGGTGCCGTAGCCGAAGAACTCGAGATAGGCCGGGATCATTTCGAACAGCATGTCGGTGCCGACCTGCACCGCGCAGCCCTTGTCGCGGGCGGCACGCAGGAGCGGGGTGTACTCGGATTTCATCACGACCTCGCCGACGAAGGTCGAAGGCGCGATGCGGTCGACGTCGAAGGGTAGCGGATCGTCCGCCTTCATGCCCAGCGGGGTGGCATTGACCACCAGGTCGTGCCCGGCCGGGTCCCTGGAGCCGGTGGCCACGCGCAGCGCGGGGTAATGCGCCTTCAGCCGCTCGCCGAGCGCCACGGCCGACTCGGCCCGCGTGTCGAAGAGCGAGAGCTCGGCCACGCCGGCAGCCGCCAGCGAGGCCGCAATGGCCGAGCCCACGCCGCCGCTGCCCGAGACCAGCACACGCGCGCCTTCCAGCCTGCAGCCCTTGCGCTGCACGCCGCGCACGAAGCCGGCACCGTCGAACTGGTCGCCGACCAGCCGGCCATCCGCGTCCTTGCGCACCGCGTTGCAGGCGCCTGCGATTTTCGCCGCCGGCGTGAGCGCATCGACCAGCGCCATGGTCGTGACCTTGTGCGGCATGGTCACCAGCGCGCCGCGGATGTTGCTCATGCGGAACAGCAAGGGGAAGAAGGCCTCGTAGTCCTCTGCCTTCACGCCCATGGGCACGACGAGCGCATCGATGCCGCTCGCCTCGAACCAGGGGTTGTAGATCATCGGCGCCTTGAAGCTCTCGGTCGGAAAGCCGAGGTGCGCGATGAGGGTGGTCTTGCCGGAGATGGTCATCGTGTTTCCTGCGGCGCTCTTCTTGCGGCGCCGAGACGCCTCGCGGCCTACTTGCGGACCTTGGCCACTTCGGCCATCAGTTCCTTCACGGTCGCCTCGCCCACCGAAGCCGAGTACTTGTCGATCACGGGCTTGACCTTGTCGCGCAGCTTGGCCAACTCGGCCGGCGGCAACTCGGTCACCGTCATGCCGCCCTTCTTGAGCGTGTCGAGCGCCGTATCGGCCGCGGCGCGCGATACCTCGCGCTGGAACTTCGTGGCTTCGGCGGCGGCGTCCTCGATGATCTTCTTCTCCTCGGCGCTCATCCCGTCCCAGGCCTTCTTGCCGATGATCAGCGCCTGCGGGTTGTAGATGTGGCGCGTCTGCGTGATGTGCTTCTGCACCTCGGCGAACTTCGAGGAGGCGATGACCGTGTTGGGGTTCTCCTGGCCGTCGACCGCCTTCTGGTCGAGCGCCGAATACAACTCGGGGAAGGGCATCGGCGTCGCATTGGCGCCCAGGGTGTTGAACAGGTCGATGTAAATCGGGGACTGGATCACGCGGATCTTGAGCCCGGCGATGTCCTCGGCCTTGGCGATCGGGCGCTTGCTGTTGGTCAGGTTGCGAAAGCCCAGGTCCCAGTAGCCCAGGCCGTGCAGGTTCTTCTCGTCGAGCTTGGCGAGCAGCTTCTTGCCGAAGGGGCCGTCGGTCACGGCATCGGCCTCCTGGGCGCTGTTGAACAGGAACGGCAGATCGTAGGCCGCGAACTCCTTCACCTGCGCGCTCAGGATGCCGGCATTGAGCACCGTGATCTCGACCGTGCCGCCCTGCAGCGCCGACACGGTCTGCAGGTCGCCGCCCAGCGTGCCGCCGGGGAACAGCTTGACCGAGATCTTCTTGCCCGACTTCTCCGCCACGAGATCGGCGAACTTCTGCGCGCCTTGGGCCTGGGGATGGCCGGTCTGGTTCTGGAAGGCGAACTTGAGCGTGCGCTCCTTCACCTGGGCGGCCGCGCCGCCCATGGCGACGGCGGCGGCCACGGCGATCAAGGTGGTTCGAAAGATGTTCTTCATGGCGGAGTCTCCTTGGGTTGAATGGGGATGGTGTTGGATCGGGATGGCAAAAAGGCGAAGCTCAGCCGGCCAGCAGGCGCGCCGGCCAGATGACGAGCTGGGGGAACAGCACCATGAGGAACATCATGGCGAACTCGGCAATGGCGAAAGGCAGCACGCCGCGGGTGACTTCGTCCATCTTCATGCGCCCGACCCCGGCCACCACGTTGAGCACCGTGCCCACGGGCGGCGTGATGAGGCCGATCGAGTTGTTGATGATGAACAGCACGCCGAAATAGACCGGGTCGATGCCCGCGGCCTTGATGACCGGCATCAGCACGGGCGTGAGGATCAGGATGGTGGGCGTCATGTCCATCGCGGTTCCTACCGCGATCACCAGCAGCATGATGACGAACATCAGCAGCATCGGGCTGGCGATCAGCGGCTGCAGCAGCGCGACCAGCTTGCTGGGCAGGTCGGCCACGGTGATGAGCCAGGCCGAGACCATCGCGGCGGCGACCAGGAACATCACGATCGCGCTGGTCTTCGCGGCAGACACGAACATGGCGTAGAACTGCGAGGGCTTGAGCTCGCGGTAGATCACGGTGGCAACGAAGATCGCGTACACCGCCGCGACAACGGCCGCCTCGGTCGGCGTGAAGATGCCGAAGCGCAGCCCGACCAGGATGATGAAAGGCAGCAGCAGCGCCCAAAAGGAGTCGCGCAGCGCCTTGAGCACCTCGCCCCTGGACTTGCGCGGCGGCGGCTGGATCGTTTCCTTGCGCACCAGCCACCACCAGGTGAACCAGAGCGACGCGCCGATCAGGAGGCCCGGGAAGATGCCGGCGAGGAAGAGCTTGGAGATCGACACGTTGGCCGCCACGCCGAAGATCACGAAGCCGATCGAGGGCGGGATGATCGGGCCGATCACGCCGGAGGCCGCGATCAGGCCGCCGGAGCGCGCCTTGTCGTGCCCCGCCGCCACCATCATCGGGATGAGCAACGCCGAGAGTGCCGCCGCATCGGCCACCGCGGAGCCCGAAAGCGCCGACAGGATGCAGGCCGCCACGATCGCCACGTAGCCGAGCCCGCCGCGCACGTGGCCCACCACCGCCAGCGCCAGGTTCACGATGCGCCGCGACAGGCCGCCCTGGTTCATGGCCTCGCCGGCCAGCATGAAGAAGGGCACGGCCAGCAGCGGGAAGCTGTCGGCGCCGTTGATCACGTTCTGCGCGAGGATCTGCGCATCGAACAGGTCCAGGTGCCACATCAGCGCGACGCCGCACAGCAGCAGCGAATAGGCGATCGGCACGCCGATGGCCATGGCACCCAGCAGGGCACCGAGGAAGATGGCGATCGTCATGTCAGCGTCCGCCGTTCGTGGGCTTGCCGGTGCGGCGCTGCGCGGCTTCTTCGGCATCGCGGCGCGCCAGCTCGGCGTTGATCCTGTCGATGTCGGCCTGCTCTTCCGACTCGTGCACCATCACGAGCTCGGCGTCGCTGAGCTTGCCGCTGAGCGCGCGCCACAGGTCGTACAGCAGGAACACGATCGCCGACACCCCGAACACCACGCCGACGACGTAGAAGATGGCGACCGAGGCGCCCGTCGTGGGCGCGCTCACGTCCCAGTTGATCAGCGTCTGCTGCCAGCTGCCGGTGAGCAGCAGCCAGGAGGCGAACAGCATCAGCAGGTGCCCCACGACCAGGCACAGCTTCTTGCCCCAGGTCGGCAGCTTGGCGACCAGCATGTCGGTGCCGAGGTGGCCGTGCTCACGCACCGCGACGATGGCGCCGAGGAAGGTCATCCAGACGAAGAGCCAGCGCGACACTTCCTCCGACACGGTGATGCCCGAGTTGAAGCCGTAGCGCAGCACGACGTTGCCGAACACCATCACGACCATGATGGCGAGCATCAGCGCCATCAGCGCCTCCAGCCCGCGGCAGTACCCATTGAAGATTCTTGTCATTGCCTGTCTCCTTGTCACTTGTTGCTTGTCTTGCCTGCTACGCGCCGATGACGGATTCGCTGATCCAGCGCGCGCTCTTCATGCCGCGCCGCCCGACCACCATCGGGTCGGAGTTCACGTAGTCGTCGTTGAACACCTCGAAGGTGTAGTGGCCGCGGTAGCCCTTCTGCTCGAGCAGTTGCACCAGGTCGCGCACGTCGTGCAGGCCTTCGCCCGGGAACAGGCGCTGGTGGCGCGCCAGTTCGATGATGTCGGCCTGCCGGTCGCTGTACTCGAAGAAGTAGTCGGCCAGCTGCACCAGGAAGATCTTCTCCACCGGCACCTCGGCCAGCTGCGCCAGCGTCTCGGGAGTGTCGTCGCCGTGCACCGACATGTGGAAGCTGTCGAGGTTCAGGCCCACGTTCTGGCGGTTGCAGCGCCGCACGATGTCCCAGGCCTGGTGCCAGCGGTTCACATGCCGGCCCCACGACAGCGCCTCGTAGCAGATGCGGATGCCCAGCGGCGTGGCGAGCGTGGCCAGCGTGCGCAGGTCCTCGGCCGCGCGCTCGGGGTCGTCGATCGCCAGCGGCGAGGTGGTGGAACACACCAGCAGCAGGTCGGTGCCGACCAGCGCCATCTGGCGCAGCTGCTCGCGCGCCATCTCGAGCCGGTGCGGACGCATGGCGTCGGGCGCGCATTCGAAATCGCGAAGCGGCTGAAAGTCGGTGACCTTGAGGCCGCTGGCCTTCACCAGCTCGGCCGCCTTCTCGACGCCGGCAGGATGGGCGATCAGGTCGCGCGCCCACAGCTCGACACCCGCGAAGCCCGCGGCCTTCATGCATTCCAGCTTGTGGCCCAGGTCGCCGCCCATCGTGACGGTGTTGAAGCCGAAGCGGTCGATAGAGATGGCCATGGTGCAGGCAGCGGTGCTCAGGCCACGCTGTCGGAGTGATAGCGCAGGGGCGAGTCGATCTCTGCCGCCATCGCCTGGGGGTAGATCAGCTCGCGCAGGAAGCGCGCGTCCTCGCGCACGCCCTGCGCCGCGGCCGCGTGGCCGAAGAAGTCGAGGTAATAAGGCATCTGCTGGATCAGCATCTCGAAGCCGGGCTGGGCGTTGAGACCGCGCGCACGGGCCGCGCGCACCAGCGGGGTCGGCTGGTTGCGCAGCAGGATGTCGAACAGGGCCGCGTGCGCGTCCATGCGCGCCACGTCGACCGGCAGGGCGTCGCCCTCCTTCAGACCCAGGGGCGTGGCGTTGATGACGAGGTCGTAGCCGGCCGGGTCGCTGCTGTCGACCGCGACCGTCGTGGCGTCGAAGAAGGCATCGAGCTTGGCGGCCACGCCGGCCGCCTTGCCGGCCGAGATGTCGTGGAAGGCGATGTACTCGGCGCCATCGACCGTGCCGCCCTCCGCCAGCGCCACGCCGATGGCCGCTGCGCTGACGCCGGCGCCCAAGATGAGCACGCGCTTGCCGCGGAACGGGATGTTGCAGCGGTCCAGCGCACCCAGCAGGCCTTCGCCGTCGAACAGGTCGCCTTCGAGCTCGCCGTTGGCGATGCGCTTGACCACGTTGACCGAGCCGGCCACCCGGCCGAAAAGGCCCGCACCGTCGAGCAGGTCCACAGCCAGCGGCTTGTGCGGCGGTGCGATCACCATGCCGCGCACGTTCTTCGCAAGGAAGGCGGCCTTCACGAAGACGGCGAAGTCGCGCGTCGCCACATGCACCGGCGCCATCACCGCGTCGATGCCGAAGCGCTCGAAGACCGCGTTGAACATGCGCGGCAGGCGCACGTTGGTCACCGGATCGCCGGGGATCAGGTAGAGGTCGGTGCTGCCTGCGATGAAGGGGAACATGGCTTTGGTCTCGCTCGGTGTTGTTCGCATATCGCGCAAATTGCCGGGGAGCGCCGCTAATGTAGGGCGCCCGGCTTGCGCGACCCAAGAGGAAGGCCGCAGAATAGCGCGATCATCGCCCGCGTGCGATCGTTTATCGAACGGTTCCAGGGTTTGTCCTCAATGACCACCGACGCCATCGACGCCTCCCCTCCCCCTGCCGGACTCGACAAGCGCGACTGGATCGCGGGCCTGGAGCGCGGCGTTTCGATCATCGAGGCCTTCGACGACGCCCATCCGCGGATGACTGCGAGCGAGGCCGGCCAGCGCACCGGCATGACGCGCACGGCCGCGCGGCGCTACCTGCTCACGTTGCAGCACATGGGCTACGTGGCCGGAGACGGCAAGCTTTTCTGGCTGACGCCGCGGGTGCTGCGCCTGGGCCAGTCCTACCTCGAATCGGCGCGGCTGCCGCGCATCGTGCAGCCCTTCCTGCAGCGCGTGGCGGCCGGCACGCACGAGATCGCCTACCTCAGCGTGATGGACGGCGACGAGGTGGTCTACATCGCGCGCAACGGCCCCAACCGCAGCATGAGCACCGGGTATGTGCTCGGCGCACGGGTGCCCGCGCAGGTCACCGCGTCGGGCATGCTGATGCTGGCGATGCGCAGCGACGAGGAGCGCAGCCTGTGGCTGGCCACGCACGAGCTCACCGTCTTCACCTCGCACACCATCTCGAGCAAGGAGCGCATGAAGCTGGAACTGGCACGCATCCGTGCACAAGGCTGGGCGCTCTCGGAACAGCAGCTGGACCTCAACTCGCGCGGCATCGCGGTGCCGCTGCGCGACCGGCACGGCGAGCTGGTGGGCGCGCTCAACATCACGATGCCGATGGGCCACGAAAGCAGCGAGGACGCGGTCGCCCGCGTGCTTCCGGTGCTGCGCGAAACGGCGCAGGCGATGCGCAACCTGATCTGAGCGGAGTATCGGCATCCGGTACGCGGCAGCGCGTATTCGGCGACCTTCACGACGACGATCGAAGCCGGCGCGGATGAGCTGGCCATGATGCGCACCTCTCCACCACCCACCGCCTGCGCGCGGCAGCAATGAAGCAAGTTCTCGATGACGTCCATTCCCGGTTGAACGCCACCACGGTGGCGCAGGTGTGCCAACCCCGGACACTGTTCGAATTGCAGGCCACGGTCAGGCGTGCAGCCGTCGCCGGGCGGCGCATTTCGGTCGCCGGTGGCCGGCACGCCATGGGGGGCCAGCAGTTTGCCGCCGACTCCGTCCACATCGACATGCGGGGCCTGGACAAGGTGCTGAAGACCGACCCCTTGCTCGGCCTGCTGCAGATCGAAGCCGGCGCGATGTGGCCACGCATCATCGAGGCGACACACGCCATGGACGCCGGCAGCCAGGCGCGCTGGGGCATCCGGCAAAAGCAGACCGGCGTCGACGACGTCACACTGGGCGGCTCCATTGCGGCGAATGCGCATGGACGCGGCCTCGCAATGCAGCCCCTGGGCCATGACATCGAGGATCTCACGCTGGTCGATGCGCGCGGCGACGTGGTGTTCTGCAGCCGCAGCCACAACCCCGAACTGTTCTCGCTGGCGATCGGCGGCTACGGCCTCTTCGGCATCGTCTATGCGGCAACCTTGCGCCTGTGCCCGCGTCTGCTTGTCAGGCGCGTGGTCGACGTGCTCGACCTGGACGACGCGGTGAACGCCGTCTTTCGCCGCGCCGACGAGGGCTGCGTGTACGGTGATTTCCAGTTCGCCATCGACGCGCAGGACGACCACTTCCTGCGCCGCGGCGTCCTCGCCTGCTACAAGCCGGCGGAGGCCGCCGGCGTTCGCGAGAATGCGGCCGCCGACCTCGCACCCGATACCTGGCTGCAGCTGCTCGAGCTCGCGCACCACGACAAGAAGGCGGCCTTTGCCCAATACGCCAGGCACTACCTCGACACCCACGGCAAGCTCTATGGGTCGGACACCATGCAGCTCAGCACCTACATCCCGAGCTATGCCGACTTTCTCGCAAGCAGCCAGGCCGGTGGAGGCGCCTCGAAAGAGACGCTGGTCATCGGCGAGCACTACGTGCCGCGCGATCGTTTGCTGGCGTTCATGCAGCGAGCGCGCGACGTGCTTCGCGTGTTCGGAACCGAAGTGATCTACGGCACCATCCGGTCCATCCTGCGCGACACCACCTCGTACCTGCCGTGGGCGAAAGACGACTTCGCCTGCATCGTCTTCAACCTGAGAACGCCGCACGACGCGGCAGGACTCGACCGCACGGCGAACACCTTTCGCGCACTGATCGACGCGTCCATCGAACTCGGAGGCAGCTTCTTCCTCACCTACCACCGCCACGCATCCGCCGCGCAGGTGCGTCGGTGCTATCCGCAGTTCGGCGCGTGGCTTGCGAAGAAGCTCGAGCACGACCCGGACGAGCTGTTCGTCAGCACCTGGTACACGCACTATCGCGATGCGTTCGCGCGCGCCTTCCCCGACGCGCTCGCATGCGAAGGTGCACCGGCGTGAGGTCCGACCAAGCCAGCAGCACGGCCAAGCTGATCGCGGCCAGCACGATCCTGCTCGCGAGCGACCCGCGGACGGCCACGCTGGTTGCGCCGGGCGCGCGGGCGTTGTGCGAGCGCTTCCTGTCCGGCAGCCTTGCCGATCGGATGCTTGCGAAGAGCGCGTCCTTCGCGCCCACGCGCGTGCTTTGGCGCATCCTCGAGCGCGGGGTCTTGCCCGGCATCATGGCCCACTACTGGCACCGCAAGCGCTGGATCGAGCGCCGATGCCGCCAGTCCATCAGCGACGGCTTCCAACGCGTCGCGGTCATCGGTGCCGGCTTCGACACGCTGGCCCTGCGCCTGGCATCGGAATTCCCGCACATCGAGTGGATGGAGATCGACCATCCCGCCACGCAGCGCGCCAAGCACAGCGCGCTGGGCGGCGAGCTTGCGCCCAACATGCGCTTGGTCGCCGTCGATCTCTCGGCCGATCCGCTGCCGACCGAACTCTTCGACGACGGCCGGCCGACCTTGGTCATTGCCGAGGGCGTGCTGATGTATCTCGCACCCCAAGCCATCGACCGGCTGTTCCAGGCCATCGCGACGCTGCGCGCGCCCGCCCGCATGGTGTTCAGCTTCATGTCGAAGTGGCCCGACGGCAGTGCGGGTTTTCTCCCGCGCAGCGCCTGGGTGGAGCGCTGGCTGGCGTGGCGCCGCGAACCCTTCACCTGGTCCATCGACCCGCAGCGAATGGGCGACTTCCTGCAGCGCTTCGCGCTCGCACCGATCGAGGTCGCACCGGCGCAGGAACTTGCGGCCGAAGCCGGCACGCTTCACTCGCTGCTGGCCGGCGAAGACCTTGTTCTTTGCGAAAAGATGCGGGCCTGACGTCCTGCCTGGGCCAAGGACGTCCGGACCCGAGATCCCCGGTTTCCTCAGACGCAGCTCGTGCGCCTGGGATTTGCTCATGGAGGTCTCCGTTGAATGGCCGGCGACTGTAGGTGTGCGGTGGGCCTGCCAACAACGAGACCAACTGCGAGTCCGATCGATCATCGATCAGGCTCGTGCGACTTTCGCGCGAAACCGGGGTTGTCCTTAGTCCGCCGGCTGGAGCGCTGATCGATACGGTGATGCCTGCCCGATCTCTAAAGAGATCCGCAGCGGGCTTGAACACATACTTTCTTGCATTTTCTGGGGTTAACCCGGGATGGCCGCGCCTGCGAGTGCTTCTACTATTTATTCAACTTGAATTAATTAATGTTCGCCATGGCGGGCAAGGAGACTCATCCGTGACCACAGCTGGGCCCGGTCGGGGCACGAACTCGGTCAACCTGCGGCTCTACAACGAGCGCAGCCTCCTGCAGCGGCTGCGCCGTGCCGGCGAGGCGTCCAAGGCCGATCTTGCGCGCTGGGCCCAACTCACCAACACGGCCGTGGGCAGCATCGTGCAGTCGCTGGAGGAATCGCGTCTCATCGAGCCCGCAGGCCGCCGCCAGGAAGGCCAGCGCGGCCAGCCGGCGGGCCTGTACCGGGTCAATCCCGCAGGCGCCTACGGCATCGGCGTGCGGCTGGACCGCACGAGCATCGAGACGGTGATGATCGACCTCGGCGGCCGAATCCTGGCGCGCGCGGCGCACGATCTGCTGCTGCCCCACCCCGACAAGGCGCTCGCGCTGGTGAGCGAGGATGCGCAGCGGATGATCGACACGCTCGATCGCGCGCAGCGCGGCCGGCTCATGGGCATCGGCCTGGCCCAGCCCTACAACCTCGGCGCCTGGCTGCGCGAACTCGACCTGGAGGCCGACTTTCGCATCTGGGACGAGGTGGACTTCGGCGAGATGCTCGCGCAGGCGCTCGACCAGCCGGTCTTCAAGGAGAACGACGGCAACGCCGCTGCCATCGCAGAGCTGTTCTTCGGCATCGGGCGCGAAGAGAACGACTTCCTCTACATCTTCATCGGCGCGGCCCTGGGCGCAGGCGCGGTGCTCGGCGGCGAAAGCCTGCGCGGCGCCAGCGGCAACGCGGCCGACCTGGGCCTGATGCCGGTACCGCCCAGCCGCCTGGCATCCGCCCCGGCTCCGCGGCGCCCCTGGGACATCCTGCTGTCGCGCGCCTCGCTGAATTCGCTCACGCGCCACCTGCGCCACCACGGCACTGCGGTGCACGACCACGCCGGGCTCGAGGCCTGTGTCGCCGCCGGCAAAGCCGAGGTAGACGAATGGCTGGAGGACTGCATCGATGCGCTGGTGCCCTCCACGCGCGCATCGCTGGCGGTGCTGGACCTGCCGGTGGTGGTGATCGACTGCGACATCGACAGCGGCCTGATCGACCGGCTGATGCACGGCCTCGATGCGGGGCTGCGCGCCATCGCGCCGGAGGCGCGCCAGACCCCGCGCATCCTGCGCGGCAGCTTCCGCGCCGATGCGGGCGCCATCGGCGCGGCCAGCCTGCCGATGTTCTTCAACTTCTCGCCGCGCGCCGACGTGCTGCGCGGCCATTCCCACCCCCGCCACCAGGAGCCTGCGAATGCATGACGCCACGCCTGCGCTGCTCGAGCTGCGCAAGATCTCCAAGACCTTTCCCGGCGTCAAGGCGCTGCAGGACGTGCAGCTGCGCGCCAGCGCCGGCCGCGTGCATGCGCTGATGGGCGAAAACGGCGCCGGCAAATCGACGCTGATGAAGGTGCTTTCGGGCGCCTACATGCCCGACCCGGGCGCCGAGATCCTGATCGACGGCAAGCCGGTGCACATCGACGGGCCGCTGGCAGCCAAGCACCTGGGCGTCTCCGTGATCTACCAGGAGCTCACCCTCGCTGCCAACCTCACCGCCGCCGAGAACATCTACATGGGCCGGCCGCTGCGCCGCGCAGGCCTGGTCGACCGGCCGGCCATGCACGCGGCCTGCGAGGCGACGCTGCAACGCCTGGGCGCCGACTTCGGTCCCTCGGTGCGCGTGGCGGAGCTGTCGATCGCGCAGCGCCAGCTGGTGGAGATCGCGCGCGCAGTGCATTTCGACTGCCGCATCCTGGTCATGGACGAGCCGACCACGCCGCTGTCCACCCACGAGACCGACCGGCTGTTCGCGCTGATCCGGCGCCTGCGCGACGAGGGCCTGGCGATCCTCTACATCAGCCACCGCATGGACGAGATCGACGAGCTGGCCGACGAGGTCACGGTGCTGCGCGACGGCAGCTACGTGGGCACGCTCGGCCGCGCCGAGCTCTCGCGCGAGCGGCTGGTCAAGATGATGGTGGGCCGCGACCTCTCGGGCTTCTACCGCAAGGAGCACCACGGCCGCCACGGCGGCGAGAAGGCGCTCACCGTGCGCGACCTTCGCGACCGCCGGCGCGTGCACGGCTGCAGCTTCGAGCTGCATGCGGGCGAGGTGCTGGGCCTCGCCGGCCTGGTCGGAGCGGGCCGTACCGAGCTGGCACGGCTCATCTTCGGCGCCGATCCGCGCACCGGCGGCGAGGTGTCGCTGAACGGCAGCGGCGCGGTGCTCGACATCGCCCGGCCGGCCGACGCCATCCACGCGGGCATCCTCTACCTGACCGAGGACCGCAAGGGACAGGGCCTGTTCCTCGACCTCTCGGTGCGCGACAACATCAATGTGATGGTGTGTCCGCGCGATGCGAGGCCGGGCGGCGTGATGGACGGCAAGCGCGCGGCGCAACGCGCGCGCGATGCAATCTCGCAGCTGTCGATCCGCGTGGCATCGCCGCGGGTCAATGTCGGATCGCTGTCGGGCGGCAACCAGCAGAAGGTGCTGCTGGCCCGCCTGCTCGAGCTGGCACCCAAGGTGCTGATCCTCGACGAGCCGACGCGCGGCGTCGACATCGGCGCCAAGAGCGAGATCTACCGGCTGATCGACGAGCTCGCGCGGCGCGGCGTCGCGGTGCTGGTGATCTCGAGCGAGCTGGCCGAGGTGGTGGGCATCTGCGACCGCGTCATCGTGATGCGCGAAGGCCACCTGGTCGGCGAAGTGGGCGGCGCGAGCGGCCCCGCCATCACGCAGGAAAACATCGTCGCGCTCGCCACCGGCGCAGCCGCCATCCACGCACCGGCGCTGCACTGAGGCAGCGGCGCATCCAGGAGACACCCCATGACCAAGCAAACCGCCACCATCCCGGCAACGCCCCACAACCCTGCCCTGCCAGGCGCAATGCGCGGCGCCAGCGGCAAGGAGATCATGCGCGCCCTCGGCATGCTGCCCGTGCTGGTGCTGCTGTGCGTCGGCTTCAGCGTCGCGAGCGAGAATTTCTTCAGCCTGCAGAACCTGTCGATCATGACGCAGCAGGCCTCGATCAACATCGTGCTGGCGGCCGGCATGACCTTCGTGATCCTCACGGCCGGCATCGACCTGTCGGTCGGCTCGATCCTCGCCGTCTCGGCGGTGGCGGCGATGCTGGTGTCCAACATCCCCGGGTTGGGCATGCTGGGGATTGCGGCCGGGCTGGGCTGCGGGCTGCTGTTCGGCCTGATCAACGGCGTGCTGATCGCCTTCCTGAAGCTCCCGCCCTTCATCGTGACGCTGGGCTCGCTGACTGCGGTGCGGGGCGTCGCCCGGCTGCTCGGCAACGACACCACCGTGTTCAACCCGCAGCTGCCTTTCGCATTCATCGGCAACGGCGAGGTGCTGGGCATTCCCTGGCTGGTGATCATCGCGTTCGCCGTCGTGGCGCTGTCGTGGTTCATCCTGCGCCGCACGGTGCTCGGGCTGAACATCTATTCGGTCGGCGGCAACCCGGAGGCCGCGCGCCTGGCGGGAATCAAGGTCTGGGCGGTGCTGCTCTTCGTCTACTGCGCCTCCGGGCTGCTGTCCGGGCTGGGCGGTGTCATGGCATCGGCGCGGCTGTACGCGGCCAACGGGCTGCAGCTCGGCGCCTCCTACGAGCTGGACGCCATCGCCGCGGTCATCCTGGGCGGCACCAGCTTCGTGGGCGGCACCGGCTCCATCCTCGGCACGCTGATCGGCGCGCTGATCATCGCGGTGCTCACCAACGGGCTGATCCTGATGGGTGTCTCGGACATCTGGCAGTACATCGTCAAGGGCCTGGTGATCATCGGCGCGGTCGCACTGGATCGCTACCGCCGCAAGGATTCCGCAAGGACCTGAACCCCTTCCGCCTTACCCATCACCACTACCACCACTACCACCACTACCAACGGAGACTCTTCCATGCGCAAATCCCTGTTCGCCCTCGCCGTGATCGCCACGGCACTCGCCGCCCCTGCCGTGCAGGCGCAGCAGCAAAAGCAGATCAAGAGCGTCGGCATCACGCTGGGCTCGATGGGCAATCCCTTCTTTGTCGCGCTCGCCAAGGGTGCCGAGGCCAAGGTCAAGCAGTACAGCCCGGGCGCCAAGGTCAACGCGCTGTCGGCCGACTACGACCTCAACAAGCAGTTCTCGCAGATCGATGGCTTCATCGCCTCGGGCGTCGACATGATCCTGGTCAATGCGGTCGACGCCAAGGCCATCGAGCCCGCGCTGCAGAAGGCCAAGAAGGCCGGCATCGTGGTGGTGGGCGTGGACGTGGCAGCCAACGGCGCCGACGCGACCGTGCAGACCAACAATGTGCAGGCCGGCGAGATCGCCTGCCAATACATCGCCGAGAAGCTGGGCGGCAAGGGCAACGTGATCATCCAGAACGGGCCGCAGGTGTCGGCGGTGATCGACCGGGTCAACGGCTGCAAGACGGTGCTCAAGAAGAACCCGGACATCAAGGTGCTCTCGGACGACCAGGACGCCAAGGGCTCGCGCGAAGGCGGTCTCAACGTGATGCAGAACCACCTGACGCGCTTCCCGAAGGTCGACGCGGTGTTCGCCATCAACGACCCGCAGGCCATCGGGGCCGACCTGGCCGCCAGGCAGCTCAACCGCAAGAACATCGTGATCGCCTCGGTCGACGGCGCCCCCGACATCGAGACCGCGCTGAAGAGCGACACGCAGGTACAGGCCTCGGCCAGCCAGGATCCGTACATGATCGCGCAGAAGGCGGTGGAGATCGGCCACGACATCATGAACGGCAAGAAGCCGGCCGAACCGATGACGCTGCTGCCCTCGACGCTGATCACGCGCGCCAACGTCAAGGACTACAAGGGCTGGCAGTCGCCCCGCTGATCGAACCCGATTCACGGCAAAGACAGGGAGACGGCATGTTCGTGGTCTGCGGCGAGGCCTTGATGGATGTCTACATGGGCGAATGGACCTCCACCGGATTGACGCTCGACGCCCGCGTCGGGGGCTCGCCGCTCAACGTGGCGCAGGGGCTCGCCCGGCTCGAGCGCCCGGTGGCCTTTCTCACCGGGCTGTCCACCGACGCCTCGGGCGAGCGCCTGCTGGCGTCCTTGCGTGCCGAAGGCGTCGACACCTCGCTGGTGCTGCGCGGCGACGCGCCCAGCACGCTCAGCGTGGTCAGCGTGGATGCGCACGGCGTGCCGCGCTATGCCTTCCACGGCAAGGACGCGGCCGACCGGCAGATCACGCACGAGACGCTGCCCCCGCTGCCGGCAGCCACGCGTGTGCTGCACTTCGGCTCCTATGCCCTTGCCGTGGAGCCGGTGGGCAGCGCCTTGCGGGCCTTGGCGGCGCGCGAGCGTGAACGGCGGCTGATCGCCTACGACCTGAACGTGCGCCTCAACGTCGAGCCCGATCTTGCGCACTGGCGCGACGTGGTCGGCTTCATGGCGCCGCTCGCGCACCTGATGAAGACCAGCGACGAGGACCTCGCCCTGCTCTATCCGGAAGAAAGTCCCGACCAGGTCGCCGCGCGCTGGCTGGAACTGGGCGCGGCGCTGGTGATCGTCACGCGCGGCCCCCACGGCGCCAGTGCCTGGACGCGGGAAGCGCGGGCCGATGCGCCCTCGCCGCCCGTCGTGGTGGTCGACACCGTGGGCGCGGGCGACACGTTTCAGGCAGCGCTGCTGGCCTGGCTCGACGAGCAGGACGCACTGGGCCCGCAGGCACTGGCGCGGCTCGATGTCGCGGCGCTGCAGAACGCGCTCGGCTTTGCAACCCGGGCCGCTGCCCTCACCTGCTCGCGCCGCGGCGCGGACCTGCCGAGGCGAAACGAGCTGCGCTGAAGCGCGTGCAAGCGCCCTAGCGGACTTCGATGCGGCGCCGCTGCAAGGCGGCGCCCTTCTTCTTCTTGAACTCGACCCTCAGCACGCCGTCACGCAGCCGCGCGTCGGCAGAGCCCTCGTCCACCTCCGGCGGCAGGCGGACGGCGCGCTCGAAGCTGCCATAGGCACGCTCCATCAGGTAGTAGCTCGCGCCCAGGTGTTCACGCTCCGACCGCCTCTCGCCGCGAATGCGCAGATAGCCGTCCTGCACGGTCACCTGGCAGTCGTCGCGCTCGACGCCCGGCAGCTCCACCTGCACCACCACGGAGTTGCCGCGGTCCACGACTTCGCCGGCGAGCATGCCCCACCGCGGGAACGACAGCGCCTGCGTCGGCTGCGCGTCCTTGCGTGGAAAGAAGCGCGTCAGCGCCGAGCTTCCACGTTGCACGATGTCGCGCCAGCCTTCCGCAAGATCCTGCCAACCCCTCTGGAAAGCGCTTCCCAGATCCTTCAGGACTTCCATGTGTTGCCTCCTTTCCGACAATGCCATTTCGATGCCGACATGTGGTTGGGTCTGCCGCTTTCAAGGGCCGAATTCCAGGGTGGAGACGCGCACTTCTCCCCCCCGTGAACACCTCTCGAACGCCTCTTGAGCCTCTTGAACTTTTTTCGAGGCACTCCCAACTAAGGCCCCGGAAGCGCCGGGAAAACCACTCCCGACGCAGGTTGTCGAATCGAGCTTGAAAGGAGGTTTCGCATGTACGGATCGCTGTTCCCGCGCGACCTGTTCGCCGAGCTGGATCGCCTGCAGCGCGAAATGCAGCAGGCATTCGATCTTTCTCCGACCATCCGCGGCTTCGGCCGCAGCGGCTTCCCCGCGCTCAACGTCGGCGGCACGCCGCAGGCAGTGGAGGTCTACGCCTTTGCCCCGGGTCTGGATCCAGCCACGCTCGAGATCAATGTCGATCGCGGCGTGCTGACCATCTCGGGTGAGCGCAAATCGCCGCTGCCGGAGGAAGGGGAAGGCACGAACGGCAAGCAACCGGTCGTCCATATCAACGAGCGTTTCGCGGGCCAGTTCACGCGCGTTCTCACGCTGCCCGACGAGGTGGACCCCGATGGCGTCAAGGCCCAGTACCGCGACGGCATCGTGCAGATCACGATCCCGCGTCATGCTTCTGCGCAACCGCGCCGCATCACGGTCAGCTGAAGAAAGGAGTTGAAGATGAACGACGTTCGTAAACAGGACGGCGCCACTTCCACCGCCGTCGCCGAAAAGCAGCAGCAGCAGGAGGTCGCGCGCCGCGAGGCGCAGGCCTTGATGCCGCCCGTGGATGTCATCGAGGATGTGGACAGCCTCACGCTGTACGCCGATCTTCCCGGTGTGACCAAGGAGACGCTCACTCTGCACGTGGACAGCGGCACGCTCAGCATCGAGGCTGAGCTGGGTCTGTCCCTGCCCGAGGGACTGCAGTCGAGCCATACCGAGGTCGGCGTTGGCCGTTTCCGCCGCAGCTTCACGCTCAGCAAGGAGCTCGATGCCGAGAAGGTCTCGGCTGAGCTTTCCAATGGCGTGCTGAAGCTGAGGATCCCGAAGGCGGAGCACGCGAAGCCGCGCCGCATCACGGTGAACGCAGCCTGACCTGCGACTTGTCCGCCGGCAGCGGCATGGAACCAAGCGCCCTGCCGGCGCTGCAAGCGTGAGCGCCCGGAACCACGCAGGTCGTGAAGACCTGATCCGCTCAGGCGGACGGCGGCTTGGCGCCCGCGGGCGTGCCTTCTGCCGGCCGGGGCCGTGACGCAACGGCTTCCAGCCGCTGCATTCGCCACGCGCACACGCTGCCCACCACCGCCAGCGCGGTCGCCACGCCGAACATCGCCACATAGCCGAAGTGCTGCGCGATCGCGCCGCCGGCCAGCACGCCCAGCACGCCGCCGAAGCCATAGCCGATCACCGTGAAGAGCGCCTGCCCGCGCCCGCGCAGCCGGCCGGGAAAATGGCGCGACACCATCGCGATGCAGGTCGTGTGGTGCGCGGCGAAGGACAGCGCATGCAGCAGTTGCGCCGCCGCCAGCGCCCAGACCCACGGCCCGCAGCCGGCCGTGATCCCCATTCGAAGCACCGCAGCCACGCCGCAGATCAGCAGCCAGCGCGGCATCGCGAAGCGCCCGAGCAGCCGGCCCTGCAGGAAGAACCAGGCCACCTCGGCGCCCACCGACAGCGCCCACAGCAAACCGATCACCGCCTTGCCGTAGCCCAGCGAATCCAGGTAGAGGGACAGGAAGCCGTAGACCGCGAAATGCGCCATCACGTGGAAGAACAGCGAGGCGAAGAACCAGCGCACCGCCGGGATGCGCAGCACCGGCCCGACCGGCTCCTTCTGCGCCGCGTGGGCAAGCGGCGCCTCGCGCGTATCGGGCAGGCGCAGGGTCGCGATCAGGACGATGGCCAGCGTGCCGCCGGCCCAGGCCGGGAAATGGCTCATGCCGAAACGCTCGAACCACTCGCCCGCGATGAAGACGGTGACCAGGAAACCGGCCGAGCCCCACAGCCGGATGCGGCCGTAGCGGCCCCAATCACCCGCCACCAGGTGGGCCATGGCCGCCTCGGTGAGCGACATCATCGAGCTGGTGTGGATGAAGGTCACCAGCAGCACCAGGCCCAGCCACCAGGCGCCGCCGTTCCACCACAGCCCCAGCGAGGCGAAGAGCGCGACCGCCGCGCTGATGCGCAACAGCAGCACGCGCTGGCCCGTGTGATCGCTCAACGCGCCCCAGGCATAGGGCGCGAAGACGCGCGTGATCGACTGCACCGATGTCAGCAGGCTGATGGTGAAGATCGGCAGCCCCAGGCTCTGCAGCCAGAGCGGCAAGTAGGGGTTGAAGAAGCCGATGTGGGCGAAGTAGCTTGCCGACAGGCCGGCGAACGCCAGCAGATGGCCGCGGCCGGCGGCAGGAGACTCCGGCCCGGCCACTAGAGGAAGGACGCCTGCGGCGACGTTCCTTCAGCGTTGGACTGGCCCGGATCGGGCGCCCCGATCACGTCGCCGCACTGGGCGCGGTTGCGCAGCGCATGCTCCATCACGACCAGCGCCAGCATCGCCTCGGCGATGGGGGTGGCACGGATGCCCACGCAGGGGTCGTGCCGGCCCTTGGTGACCACCTCGACCGGCTGGTTGTGGATGTCGACGGACCGGCGCGGGCTGATGATCGAGCTGGTGGGCTTGATCGCGATGCTCACGTCCAGGTCCTGTCCGGTGCTGATGCCGCCGAGCACGCCGCCGGCGTTGTTGCTCTCGAAGCCGTCCGGCCGGATCGAGTCGCCGTGCGTGGTGCCACGCTGCGTGACGCTGGCGAAGCCGGCGCCGATCTCGACGCCCTTGACGGCGTTGATGCCCATCATGGCCCAGGCAATGTCGGCGTCCATCTTGTCGAACAGCGGCTCGCCCAGGCCCACCGGCACCTTGGAGGCCGTCACGCGGATGCGGGCGCCGCAGGAGTCGCCCGCCTTGCGCAGCGCGTCCATGTAGCCCTCGAGCCGGGAGACATCGGCCACCGGCGCGAAGAAGGGGTTGTTCGGCACATGGTCCCAGCTCTCGAAGGGGATCTCGATCTCGCCGATCTGGGCCATGCAGCCGCGGAACACGGTGCCGTACTTCTCGAACAGCCACTTCCGGGCGACAGCGCCGGCCGCCACCATCGGCGCCGTCAGCCGCGCCGAGGAACGGCCGCCGCCGCGCGGATCGCGAATGCCGTATTTCTTCCAGTAGGTGAAGTCGGCGTGGCCGGGGCGGAACTGCTGCGCGATCTGGCCGTAGTCCTTGCTGCGCTGGTCGGTGTTGCGGATCAGCAGTGCGATCGGCGTGCCGGTGGTCTTGCCCTCGTAGACGCCGGAGAGGATCTGCACGATGTCGGGCTCGTTGCGCTGCGTCACGTGGCGGCTGGTGCCGGGGCGTCGGCGGTCGAGGTCTCCCTGGATGTCGGCCTCGGTGAGTGCCAGGCCGGGCGGGCAGCCGTCGATGACGCAGCCGATCGCGGGGCCATGGGATTCGCCGAAGTTGGTGACCGCGAAAAGGGTGCCGAAGGTGTTGCCGCTCATGGGCGGGGATTATCCGCGCAAGCTCAGAAGCTGTGGATGAATCCGGCGCGCCCGAGCAGCCCGCCCAGGCGGCTTCAATCAAGGCGCAAAGTGCAGCCGTAGCTCGCGCTACGGCGAGCATTTGCAACGCAGAGTGAGGCCGCCTGGGCGGGATGAGCGGGCGTGGCGGATTTATTCACAGCTTCTCAGACCTCGCGGGCGCAAGGGCGAGGCCGCGTTGCGGGCGCGGCCTGCGGCGGACCACCCACGTGGCGCAGCATGAAGACGGCGAGCAGGGCCGCGCCCAACGCTACCGCGGCGCTGATGGAGGCCGTGAGCACGAAGGCTTCCGCGAACGCCGCGCGCGAGGCCTCGAGCAGGGCCGCGCCGGCCGGCCCCGGCAGCGCCGCGGCCGCATCCGCCGCGACGCCAAGGCTGGTGCGGGCCGCCTCGGCCACGGCTGGCGGAACGCCCTCCAGCGCGCTGTCCGTCATCGCACGCCGGTAGACGGCCACGATCAGGCTGCCCAGCATCGCGATGCCCAGGGCACCACCGAACTCCGAGCTGGTCTCCTGGATGGCCGAGGCCGCGCCGGCGCGCTCGGGCGGGGCCGTGCCCACCATCATGTCGACCGCCAGCGTGAAGGCGAAGGACAGGCCGAGCGAGAGGATCGTGTAGGCGGCCACCAGCAGCAGCAAGCCATCTGCCCGCCCGACCTGCGCCAGCAAGGCAAAGCCCACGGCCGCGATGAGCAGCCCGCCGGCCACCACGAAACCCGGCCGCACGCGGCGCACGATTCGCGGCGCCAGCGTCGAGCCCACCGCAAAGGCCATGCCCGAAGGCACGCTCCACAGCCCGGCCTGCAGTGGCGAGAGGCCCAGCACCAGCTGCATGTACTGCACCACGAAGAGAAAGCTGCCGAACGCGATGAAGAAAGCCAGCGTGTTGATGGTGAGCGCCGCGCTGAAGGCGGGCGCACGGAACAGCGCCAGGTCGATCAGCGGGTCCGCGAGCCGGCCCTGGCGCCGGAAGAAGGCCCACCCGATCGCCACGCCCACCACGACCGCCGCCAGCGGCAGCCAGCCGGGACCGTGCTCCGCGAAGCGCTTGAGGCCGTAGATGACGGCCAGCACCGCCAGCAGCGATTGCGCCGCGCTGAGGACATCGAGCCGCCCCGCCTCGGGGTCGCGGTACTCGGGCAGCAGCCATGGCCCGATCAGCAGCAGCAGCGCCATCACCGGCACGCCGACCAGGAACACCGAGCCCCACCAGAAATGCTCGAGCAGCGCGCCGCCGACCAACGGCCCGATGGTGCCGCCGATCGAGAAGCTCGCGATCCAGACGCCGATGGCCACGGTGCGCTCCTGCGCATCGAGGAACATGTTGCGGATCAGCGAGAGCGTCGAAGGCGCCAGCGTCGCGCCCGCCACGCCGAGCAGCGCGCGGGTGGCGATCAGCATCGGCGCGCTGGTGGAGAAGGCCGCCAGCACCGAGGCCAGCCCGAAGAAGGCGGCGCCGATCAGCAGCAGCCGGCGTCGCCCGATGCGGTCGCCCAGCGTGCCCATGGTGATGAGCGAGCCTGCCAGCATGAAGCCGTAGATGTCGACGATCCACAGCATCTGCGCGCTGCTCGGCCGCAGCGCGGCGCTCAGGTGCGGCACCGCGAGGTTGAGCACCGTGAGGTCCATCGCGTAGAGCATGCAGGGCAGCGCGATCACGGCAAGGCCGATCCATTCGCGCGCGCCGGCCTTGTGCGCAGTGGGTTGCACCGCGGTCATGGTTGCCCTTGCCCTTCTTGCGCCGGGCGAGCGAGCTCGAACACCGGCCGCAGCTCGATGCTCCCGACGCGCGCGGAGGGAATGCCCGCGGCCAGGCGCACGGCCTCCTCCTCGCTCGCGGCCTCGACCAGGTAGAAGCCGCCGAGCTGCTCGTTGGTCTCGATGAAGGGACCGTCGGTGACCGACAGCCGGCCGTTGCGCACGCGCACGACGGCGGCCGTGCTCGCGGCCTCCAGGCCCTCGGACGCGACCAGATGGCCGCCGGCGCGCAGGCGGTCGTCATAGTCCAGGTGCTCGTTGACGAAGGCGGCCATCTCGGCGGGCGGGATCGTGCCCATCTGCGCGTCAGTCGCGAAGATCATGCAGAGGTATCTCATGGCGCGCTCCTCTCGACCTTGGCGATGGGCCGCACCTCGATGCTGCCGTGCCTGGCCAACGGAATGCGGGCCGCGACCTGGATCGCGGCATTGAGGTCTGGCACGTCGATCAGGATGAAGCCGCCGAGCTGCTCCTTCGTCTCGATGAAGGGGCCGTCGGTCTGCGAGAGCTTGCCTGCCCGCGTCTGCACCACCTTGGCGGTCTTCGGCGGCTGCAGCGCCTCGGCCACGACCAGCTGGCCGCGCGCCGCGAGCTCCTCGTCGTAGTCCATCGAATCGTTGTCCAGCCGGGCCCGTTCGCTCGCCGACATCGAAGTCAGCAGCGCGGGATCGAAGTAGACGAGGCAAAGGTATTTCATGCGCATCTCCTGGAAAGAAAGGTTGAGGGGATGCCTCTGGTCGAACGGCCGGGCCCGTTTTCGACACGCAAGCCGGCTTTGCAGCGGCCGACTTGTTTCAAGATGCATCGCCCGCCGCAGGCAACGCCGCCAGCCGCCGTTCGAGGAACTGGCGCTCGGGCGCCTGCCGCGCCTGCGCCAGTGCGCGCTCGTAGGCTTCGCGCGCCTCGGCCGTGCGGCCGAGGCGCCGGCAAAGGTCGGCCCGGGCCGCATGGGCCAGGTGGTAGTCCGCTAGCTCGCCGCTCGCAAGGATGTCGTCGATCAGCGCGAGGCCGGCCGCCGGGCCGTCGCGCATCGCGATGGCGACGGCCCGGTTGAGCGCGACCACCGGCGACGGCTCGGCGCGCAGCAGCACGTCGTACAGGCCTGCGATCTGCGCCCAGTCGGTGGCCGCGGCGTCGGCCGCCTCCGCGTGCACCGCCGCGATGGCGGCCTGCAGGGTGTAGGGGCCGAAGCGCCGCGAGGACAGGGCCTGCGTCACGAGCGCGCTGCCCTCGGCGATCAGCAC
The DNA here is from genome assembly GCF_051400855.1 of Variovorax stachyos. Lineage (NCBI taxonomy): Bacteria > Pseudomonadati > Pseudomonadota > Betaproteobacteria > Burkholderiales > Comamonadaceae > Variovorax > Variovorax stachyos. The sequence goes on from NZ_JBLFFN010000003.1 coordinate 215,776, forward strand.
GGCGTCCCAGCGGCTGCGGTCTTGGTCCTCCAGCAGCACCATCTCGCCCGCGGCCGAGCTGCGCGCCGCGCGGCGCGACTCGTGCAGCAGCATCAGCGCCAGCAGGCCGATCGCCTCGGGCTCGGGCAGCAGCTCGACCAGCAGGCGGCCCAGGCGAATCGCCTCCGCCGAGAGGTCGGGCCGCGTGAGCGCCTCGCCCGACGAAGCGGCATAACCCTCGTTGAACACCAGGTAGACCACGCGCAGCACCACGTCGAGCCGCTCGGGCAGCTCGCGCACGGGCGGCACCTGGTAGGGAATGCGCGCCTCGCGGATCCTGCTCTTGGCCCGCACGATGCGCTGCGCGATGGTGGGCGCGGGCACCAGGAAGGCAGCGGCGATCTGCTCGGTCGCGAGGCCGCAGACCTCGCGCAACGTTAGCGCCGCCTCCGCATCGGGTGCCAGCGCCGGATGACAGCAGGTGAAGATCAGGCGCAGGCGGTCGTCCTCCAGGGCTTCGGCATCGGCGTCGCGTTCGTCCCAGGCCGGGGCAGGGTCGGCAGCGGCGTCGACTGCGCCGGCGTTCTCGTCCCAGCCTTCGAAACGCGCGCGGCGGCGGATGCCGTCGATGGCCTTGAAGCGCCCGGCCGAGACCAGCCACGCGCGCGGGTTGGACGGTATGCCTTGCACCGGCCATTGCTCGAGGGCGGCGCGGAACGCGTCATGCAGCGCCTCCTCCGCCAGGTCGAAGTCGCCCAGCAGCCGCACCAGCGTGGCGAAGATGCGGCGCGACTCGCTGCGGTAGACCGCTTCCGCCGCCTCGCGCGCGGCGAGCCGGCCCGCGTCGGGCGCGGGCGGCGCAGTCATCAGGTGAACCATGCGGCTGAATTTCGAAGCGCGGCGGCGCCTTGTCAAGCGGCGATCATGGTCAAGGGGCGGGCCCGCTTCATGTACGAGGACCAGGTGACGCTGGTGGAAGCCGGGGACATGAGGGCGCTCATCGAAAGCCACCGGATATCTGTTTGAATTTTCAGTAATTCTTGAAATTACAGCAATTTGGCGCGAGAATCACGCCATGGCCGACAGCACCCACCTCCCTGCCCTCAATCAGCGCTTCGTCGCCCACTTCGGCGAGATGGGCAGCCGCTGGGGCATCAACCGCACGGTGGGACAGATCTATGCGCTGATCTTCATTTCCGAGCGCGCGCTCAACGCCGACGAAATCGCCGAGCTGCTCGAGTTCTCGCGCTCGAACGTCAGCATGGGGCTGAAAGAACTGCAAGCGTGGCGCCTGGTGCGCCTGCGGCACCTGCCCGGCGACCGCCGCGAGTACTTCGAGGCGCCGCAGGACGTGTGGGAGATCTTCCGCGTGCTGGCCGAGGAGCGCCGCCGGCGCGAGATCGAGCCGACGCTCTCGATGCTGCGCAGCGCGCTGCTCGAGACGCCGTCGAGCGACGCCGAGCGCCATGCGCAGGCGCGCATGCGGCAGATGCACGAGCTGATCGATCGGCTCATGACCTGGTTCGACGATGTCCAGAAGCTCGCGCCCGAAACCGCGATGCAGCTGATGGGGATGGGCGCAACGGTGACCAAGGTGCTCGAGTTCAAGGATCGCCTCACGGGCAGGACGGCACGCCCGGCGCCGGCCCCCCCGAAGGCCGCGAAGGTGGCGAAGCTCCCGAGCAAGAAGGACTGAACCATGGAATTCGACACCCTGCTCCTGTCTCGCATCCAGTTCGCTGCCAACATCAGCTTCCACATCCTGTTTCCCACGATCAACATCGCGCTCGGCTGGGTGCTGGTGTTCTTCAGGCTACGGACCATTGCCGCGAAGGGCACGCCCGCGGCGGCGCAATGGGAGGCGGCCTACTACTTCTGGACCAAGGTCTTCGCGCTGAGCTTCGCGCTCGGGGTGGTTTCCGGCATCACGATGAGCTTCCAGTTCGGCACCAACTGGCCGGGCTACATGGAAAAGGCCGGCAACATCGCCGGGCCGCTGCTGGGCTACGAGGTGCTCACCGCCTTCTTCCTGGAGGCCACCTTCCTCGGCATCATGCTGTTCGGCCGTGACCGGGTGTCGGAGCGAGTCCACCTCGTGGCCAGCTTGATGGTGGCGGGCGGCACCACGCTGTCTGCCTTCTGGATCCTCGCGCTCAACTCGTGGATGCAGACCCCCAGCGGCTACGAGATCATCGACGGCCGCTTCCACGTGCTGAGCTGGTGGGACGTGATCTTCAGCCCCTCTTTCCCTTACCGCCTTGGGCACAAGCTGTTGGCTTCGACGCTCACGGTGTCCTTCCTGATCGCCGGCCTGAGTGCCTGGCAATTGCTGCGCGGTACCCCGAACGCGGGCACGCGCAAGGCACTGCGCGCCAGCGTCGGCCTGGCTGCAATCGCGATTCCGCTGCAGATCTTCATGGGCGACCTGCACGGCCTGAACACGCTGCAGCACCAGCCCGCGAAGATCGCCGCGATCGAGGGCGTGTGGCACACCGAAAAGAGCGCGCCGCTCACGCTGTTCGGCTGGCCCAACGAGAAGGAAGGCCGTACCGACTACGCCGTGCAGGTGCCCAAGCTCGCCAGCCTGATCCTCGCGCACGACATCGACGCCGAGATCAAGGGCCTCAACGAGTTTCCGAACGCCCATCCGCCCGTGGCGCCGGTGTTCTGGAGCTTCCGCGTGATGGTGGGCATGGGCGTGCTGATGCTCGTCGTTTCCTGGTGGGCCGCATGGAAGCTGCTGCGCCGCAGGCGAGACGGCGCCGAGGCGCCGGAGCCGCGCCTGCTGCTGTGGACGCTGGCAGGCATGACCTTCTCCGGCTGGGTCGCGACGCTGGCCGGCTGGTACGTGACGGAGATCGGCCGCCAGCCCTTCATCGTCTACGGCCTGCTACGCACCGCCGACGTGGTGGCCGCGCATCCGCCGGCCCTGGTGGGAAGCACCCTCGTTGCCTGGCTGCTGCTCTACCTGGTCCTGCTCCTCTCGTATGTGGCGGTGCTCAAGTACATGGCTGAACACCCCGAGACGCCGGCGCCCGAAAAGCCGCTGCCCGTGACCACCCGAGCCGGCTCCGCCGCGCTGAAAGGCTGACATGAACGCGCTGAACTGGGCCACCGTGCTGCCCCTCGTCTTCATGGCGGTGATGGGCCTGGCGCTCATGATCTACGTCGTGCTCGACGGCTACGACCTGGGCGTGGGCATCCTGCTGCCCTTCGCGAGCGATGACGAGAAGGACGTGATGGTCTCGAGCATCGGCCCCTTCTGGGACGCGAACGAGACCTGGCTGGTGCTCGGCATCGGCGTGCTGCTGATCTGCTTTCCGCTCGCGCACGGCGTGGTCCTGAGTGCGCTCTACCTGCCCGTCACGCTGATGCTGGTGGGCCTCACGCTGCGGGGCGTGTCCTTCGACTTCCGCGTGAAGGCGCGCGACGAACACAAGCGGGCCTGGAACAACGCGTTTTCCATCGGCTCGCTGCTGGCCGCGATGGCGCAGGGCTGGATGCTCGGCAGTTATCTGACGGGGTTCAGCCACAGCTGGCTGTCGCTGGCCTTCAGCCTGGGCATTGCGCTGACGCTGCCGACCGCCTACGCCATGCTGGGCGCCGGCTGGCTCATCATGAAGACGGGCGACGAGTTGAAGCAGAAGGCAGTGCGGTGGGCCCGCGGCGTGCTGTGGCCGATGGGCCTCGCCCTGGTCGGCATCTCCGTCGCGACGCCCATCGTCAGCCCGACCGTCTTCGACAAGTGGTTCAGCCTGCCGGAACTGCTGGGGCTGCTGCCGATCCCGCTGGCCTGCGGCGCGGCCTTCTTCGCGATCTTCCAGGTCATCTCCAAGCCCAGGGTGGTCGCTGGCGGCTACGGATGGGTGGTGTTCGCCGGCACGGTGCTGATCTTCCTGATGGCTTTCCTCGGGCTGGCCTACAGCATCTATCCCTACGTGGTGCTGGACCGCCTGACCGTGTGGGAGGCCGCGAGCTCCACCGAAGCACTGGTGGTGATCGGGATCGGCGTCGCAATCACCCTGCCGGCCATCATCGTCTACACGATCTTCATGTACCGCGTGTTCTGGGGCCGCGCGCAGGCGCTGAGCTATGGCGCGACGGCCGCGCCCGGCTCGGCCGCGTCGGGCCCCTGATGCGCCGCGGCCCGCTGCTACGATCGGCCGAAGCAGCATCCGGGAGCGACATTGAAAGTTCTTTCCATCACGCCGACCTACTTTCCGCAGGTCGGAGGCATCGAGTCCGTGGTTCGCGAACTGGCCGTGCGCACATCCGGCCCTGGCGTGCAGGTCGACGTGGCCCATGTCTCGGCCAAGGTCGCCGAGCCCTCCGTGGACGAAGTCGACGGCCTGAAGGTGTACCGCGTGCCCGTGGCCGGCAACCGGCTCGCCGGCTATGCGCGCGACTTCGGCCGCCTCGCCGCCGGCTATGACCTGCTGCACGTGCACGACCCGCAATTGATGATGCTCACCGGCAACGTGCTGCTGCAATGCCGGCACATCCCCGCCGTGCTGAGCACGCACGGCGGCTTCCGCCACACGACGCGGCACCGATCGATCAAGTGGCTGCACGAGCGCCTGCTGATGCGCTCGCTGCTGCGGCACTACCGCAAGATCCTGGCAACCAGCGAATCGGACACCGCGTACTTCAGCCAGTTCTCGGACCGGGTCGAGAAGTGCGAGAACGGCATCGCCTATGCCAAGTTCCAGCAGGGGCGACTCACCGGCACGCCTGATCCGGCCAAATGGATCTATTGGGGCCGCTGGTCGCGCAACAAGCGCATCGACGCGGTGATCGACACGGTCGCGATGGCCCGCGACCAGGGCATCGCGATCGACCTGCTGATCGCCGGGCCGGACTTCGACAACCTGCGTGAATCGCTGGACAACCAGATCCGCGCGCTGAAGCTCGATGCCGCAGTCCGGCTGCATCCCTACATCGAGGATGCCGCGCTGATGCACGAGCTGCAGCAGCGCACCGTGTTCGTCACCGGCAGCGAGTACGAGGGCTTCGGCGTCGGCATCCTGGAGGCGATGGCGGCGGGCAAGATCGTGTTGTGCCGGGATATCGCGCCGATCAACGGCTTCGTGGAGCGCGGCGTCAACGGCTTCTTCCTGGGCTTCGACGGGAGTGCTGCGGACGCCGCGGTGGTGCGCGAGATCGCGGGGCTCGACAGCGAGCGCTGCACCGCGATGTCGGCGGCCGCTCAGCAGCGGGCCAAGCACTACGACTGGGACGTGATCGCTCAGACCTTCTCGCGCCACTACCAGGACGCCCTGGCGAACGGTCGCTGAGCCTCTTCAGCCCGCGGTCATCGCCCCGCAGGCGAGCAGCGCCGCGAAGAGCCCCACCACCCTCGGCCACGTCACCGGCCGCGACTCGACCCAGCGGTACAGGAGCGTCGCCGCGGCGACCGACAACCCGAAGGCGGCGATGAGGCCGAGCAGACCGGTCCAGGGGCCGACAGGCACCAGCCGCGCCATCACCGCGCTCACCAGCAGCAGCACGGGGAAGTGGATCAGGAACAGCGAATACGAGATGCGCCCCAGCCGCAGCAGCGGCGGCCAGGCGCCCAGCGCCAGATCGCCGCGCCGCTGCGCTGCCACCAACAGCAGCGCCGTGACCAGCGCGGTGGCGATACGGCTGCGCCAGTCGAGCGCCAGGGCGGCGGCGCCGACCAGCGCCAGCAGCGCCACCGCGAACCGCCAGGTGCTGCGCCGCGTGGCGCGGCCGATCCAGAACACCAGCATGCCCAGGCCGTAGGCGCCGAAGAAATAGAGCGCCGTGTCGTCCAGCCCTGCGTTGCGGTTGAACACCGCGAGCGACGCAACCGCCAGCACCAGCACCAGGCCCACCGCCAGCCAGCGCGAGCGCCCCGGCTCCAGCGCCCACCGGCGCTGCAGCAGCTCCGAGAGGCCGATAGCCATCAGCGCCAGCACGAAGAGCTGGAAGTCGATCGCCACGTACCACACGCCGGTGGAGAGTGCTTCGTAGCCGAGCAGGTCCTGTAGCAGCAGCCCGTGCGCCACCAGCTGCGCCAGTCCGGGCGCCGCCGGCACGGCCTCGTCGACGAGCCAGGGCCGCACCAGCGCGGCGGCCAGCACGCTGACGGCAAGCGCCGCCAGGTAGGGCATGGCGAGCCGGCCGTAGCGCTGGAACACGCGCAGCATGGGACGGTCGATCCGCAACACGCCATCGGGCGCGAGGCTGCCCGCCGCCAGGAAGCCTGCGATCACCAGGAACACCTGCACGGCGAGGCGGCCGTTGTCGGCCAGCCATTCGAAAAGCGCCGGCGCCAGCGTGGACGCACTGACCGGCAGCGGGCCGTAGCGCGCGAGGTGATGCCCGACGATCACCGCGCAGGCGAGCCCCTTTGCCACGTCGAGCAGCGGCATGCGCGCCGCGGCCGCAGGCGCGGCGGGCGTGCGCGCCGCGGCCGGATCAGAGGGCAAGGCGTTGCCGCGCTTCCTGGTACTCGCGCTTGAGCTTCTCGACGAAGGCGGCGGCGGTGCCGACCTCGGTGACGGCGCCGATGCCCTGCCCCGAGCCCCAGATGTCCTTCCAGGCCTTGGTCTTGCTGCCCTCCCCGCCGCCGAAGTTCATCGTCTTGAGGTCGCCCTGCGGCAGGTTGGCCGGGTCCATGCCCGCGGCCACGATGCTCGGCGCGAGGTAGTTGCCGTGCACGCCGGTGAAGAGATTCGAGTAGACGATGTCGTCGGAGTTGCCGTCGACGATGGCCTGCTTGTACTCGTCGCTCGCGCGCGCCTCCTGCGTCGCGATGAAGGCGGTGCCGATGTAGGCGAAGTCGGCGCCCATGGCCTGCGCTGCCAGCACCGCTCCGCCGGTGGCGATAGCGCCCGACAGCGCGATGGGGCCGTCGAACCACTGCCGAATTTCCTGCACCAGGGCGAAGGGGCTCTTGATGCCCGCATGCCCGCCGGCGCCGGCCGCCACCGCGATGATGCCGTCGGCGCCCTTCTCGATCGCCTTGCGGGCGAAGGCGTTGTTGATGACATCGTGCAGCGTCACACCGCCATAGCTGTGAACCGCGTCGTTGACGTCGGTGCGCGCGCCCAGCGAGGTGATGACGATCGGCACCTTGTACTTCACGACCATCTCCATGTCGTGCTCGAGCCGGTCGTTGCTCTTGTGCACGATCTGGTTGATCGCGAAGGGCGCGGCGGGCCGGTCCGGGTTCGCCTTGTCGTGAGCCGCCAGTGCCTCGGTGATCTCGGCCAGCCAGTCTTCCAGCTGCGAGGCCGGGCGCGCGTTGAGCGCGGGCATCGCCCCCACCACGCCGGCCTTGCATTGCGCGATCACGAGCTTGGGGTTGCTGATGATGAACAGCGGCGAGCCGATGATCGGCAGCGGGAGGTTGGCGAGCACGGGAGGGAGCTTGGACATGGTTCGGTCGTCTCTTGAAGGTTGTGAAAAACGGGAGCGGACAGCCGGCTGTCCGATTTCAGAAGGCCTCGATCGGCAACGCGGTCACGCTCTCGGCCCCCTCGACGATGCTGTCGCGCAGCCCGGGTGCCTTGACGAGGATGTGCTCGGCATAGAAGCGGGCGGTGGCGATCTTGGCCTGCATGAAGGCGACGTCGTTGCCGGCCTTGAGCTGGTCTTCGGCCACCAGCAGCGAGCGCGCGAGCTGCCAGCCCGCGACGAGGTTGCCCGCCAGCATCAGGTAGGGCACGCTGCCCGCGAACACCGCATTGGGCGCTGCCTTGGTCCGGCCGGCGACGAACTCGACCACGTCGACGAAGGCCTCGCGCGCGGCCTTCAGCCGCCTGGCGACCGCCTGTGCCTCGGCGCTGTCTCGCCTGGAGAGCTCGGCCTCGGTCTTCTCGATTTGTGCCGCGATGGCCTTGGCGACCTGCCCGCCGTCGCGCGCCGTCTTGCGGCCGACGAGGTCGTTGGCCTGAATCGCGGTCGTGCCTTCGTAGATGGTGAGGATCTTGGCGTCGCGCAGGTACTGCGCCGCGCCGGTCTCCTCGATGAAGCCCATGCCGCCGTGCACCTGCACGCCCAGCGATGCGACCTCCAGGCTCATCTCGGTGCTGTAGCCCTTGACCAGCGGCACCATGTATTCGTAGAAGGCCTGGTTCTGCTTGCGCGTCTCGGCATCGGGGTGGTGATGCATCGCATCGTAGGCCGCCGCCGCGGTCGTGGCCATGGCGCGGCAGCCCTCGGTGTAGGCGCGCATCGTCATCAGCATGCGCTTGATGTCGGGGTGGTGAATGATGGGCGCGCTCGCATTGATCGAGCCGTCCACCGGGCGGCTCTGCACCCGGTCCTTCGCATAGGCCACTGCCTGCTGGTAGGCCCGCTCTGCAATCGCGATGCCCTGCACGCCGACGGCATAGCGCGCCGCGTTCATCATGATGAACATGTATTCGAGGCCGCGATTCTCCTGGCCGACGATGTATCCCACAGCGCCGCCGTGGTCCCCGTATTGAAGGACAGCCGTGGGCGAGGCCTTGATGCCCAGCTTGTGCTCGATGCTGACGCAGTGCACGTCGTTGCGTTCGCCGAGCGTGCCGTCCTTGTCGACGAGGAACTTTGGCACCACGAACAGGCTGATGCCCTTCACGCCTTCGGGCGCGCCGGTCACGCGCGCAAGCACGAGGTGCACGATGTTCTCGGCCATGTCGTGCTCGCCGTAGGTGATGAAGATCTTGGTGCCGAAGATCCTGTAGCTGCCGTCGGGTTGCGGCTCGGCGCGGCTGCGCACCATCGCGAGGTCGCTGCCGGCCTGCGGCTCTGTCAGGTTCATGGTGCCGGTCCATTGCCCGCTCACCAGCTTCTGGAGGTAGGCGGCCTTCAGCTCGTCGGAGCCGGCGGTGAGCAGCGCCTCGATTGCGCCGTCGCTCAGGAGCGGGCACAGCGCGAAGCTCATGTTGGCCGAGTTGAGCATCTCGCCGCACGCCGCGCCGATGGTCTTGGGCAGGCCCTGGCCGCCGAACTCGGCCGGGTGCTGCAGCCCCTGCCAGCCGCCCGCCGCGTACTGCGCGAAGGCTTCCTTGAAGCCGGGCGTGGTCGCGACCTTGCCGTCCTTGAAGGTCGAGGGATGCCTGTCGCCCGCCACGTTGAGCGGCGCGACCACGTCCTGGTTGAAGCGCGCACACTCCTCGAGCACGGCTTGCGCGGTCTCGAGGCCGGCGTCCTCGAGGCCCGGCATGCGCGCGATCTGCGCGATGTCGGCGAGATGCTCGATGTCGAAGAGCATGTCCTTGACCGGGGCGGTGTAGCTCATGGCTGTCTCCAATGCGGCAGATATGAAAAGGGCATCGCGAACGATGCCCTGGTTGCTTCGGCTGTCGGTTCGTCGAAGGTGCTCAGAGTGCCTTGACCAGTTCCGGCACCGCCGTGAACAGGTCCGCCTCCAGCCCGTAGTCGGCCACGCTGAAGATCGGTGCTTCCGGATCCTTGTTGATGGCCACGATCACCTTCGAGTCCTTCATGCCCGCCAGATGCTGGATCGCGCCCGAGATGCCGCAGGCGATGTAGAGCTGCGGCGCCACGATCTTGCCGGTCTGGCCGACCTGCCAGTCGTTGGGGGCGTAGCCCGCGTCCACGGCGGCGCGGCTCGCACCCAGGCCTGCGTTCAGCTTGTCGGCGAGCGGCGTCATCACCTCGGTGAACTTCTCCGCGCTGCCGAGGGCTCTTCCACCGCTCACGATGATCTTGGCGGCGGTGAGCTCGGGGCGGTCGCTCTTGGTGACTTCACGGCCGACGAAGCTCGACTTGCCGCTGTCCGCCACGCCTTCGGCGTTCTCCACCGTGGCGCTGCCGCCCGTGGCAGCGGCCGCGTCGAAGCCGGTGGTGCGCACGGTGACGACCTTGATGGCATCGCTGCTCTGCACGGTGGCAATGGCGTTGCCCGCGTAGATCGGGCGCTCGAAGGTGTCAGGGCTGTCGACCTTGGTGATGTCGCTGATCTGCGCCACGTCGAGCTTGGCCGCGACGCGAGGCGCGACGTTCTTGCCGTTGGCCGTGGCGGGGAACAGGATGTGGCTGTAGTTCTGGGCGATGGCCAGCACCTGGGCAGCGACGTTCTCGGCCAGGTTCTCGGCCAGGCTCGGGCTGTCGGCAGCGATGACCTTGGTCACACCGGCAATCTTGGCCGCCGCGGCGGCCGCTTCGGCGGCATTGGCGCCGGCCACCAGCACGTGCACATCGCCGCTCTGGCAGGCGATGCCCGCGGTCACGGTGTTCAGGGTCGCCGGCTTGACGGTGGCGTGGTCGTGTTCTGCGATAACGAGTACGGTCATGTCGGTTCCTCCTCAGATCACCTTGGCTTCGTTCTTGAGCTTGTCCACCAGCGTGGCGACATCGGGCACCTTGATGCCGGCGCCGCGCTTAGGGGGCTCGCTGACCTTCAGGGTCTTCAGGCGCGGCTTGACGTCCACGCCCAGGTCCTCGGGCTTGAAGGTGTCGAGCTGCTTCTTCTTGGCCTTCATGATGTTGGGCAAGGTGACGTAGCGCGGCTCGTTCAGGCGCAGGTCGGTGGTGATGACCGCGGGCAGCGTGAGCGAAATCGTCTCGAGGCCGCCATCGACCTCGCGGGTGACGTTGACCTTGTCGCCGGACACTTCGACCTTCGATGCGAAGGTGGCCTGGGGCAGATCGGCCAATGCGGCGAGCATCTGGCCGGTCTGGTTGGCATCGTCGTCGATGGCCTGCTTGCCCAGGATGATCAGTTGGGGAGCCTCCTTGTCGATCAGCGCCTTCAGCAGCTTGGCCACCGCCAGGGGCTGGAGCTCTTCGGAGGTCTCGACCAGGATGCCGCGGTCGGCGCCGATGGCCATGGCGGTGCGCAGCGTCTCCTGGCATTTGGCATCGCCGCAGGACACGGCAATGATCTCGGTGACCACGCCCTTTTCCTTGAGCCTCACCGCTTCTTCGACGGCGATCTCGTCGAAGGGGTTCATGCTCATCTTGACGTTGGCGATATCGACACCGGTGCCGTCACTCTTGACGCGCACTTTGACGTTGTAGTCGACAACCCGCTTGACGGGGACCAGGACCTTCATTGGCTTGACTCCATTGAATTGTGAAACTGGGGGTGCAGGGGATCCGAAGATTTTAGGCGCCGGCCTCCGCGCGAGCTGTCCATTTCAATCAGGGCGCCGGGCCGCAAGAAAACGAACGGTCGTGCTTTTTCAGGGATTATAGGCGAGCATCGGCCGGCTGCGAGAAGCCAGCCGGCAGCGACTCGACGCGCAGCACGCGTTGCGGAAAGGGAATGTCGATCTTTGCCGCCCGCAAGCCCTCGAGGATGGCGATGTTGATCGCCGAGCGCAGGTTGTCCTTGCCGTTGTGAGGGTCGGCGACCCAGACGTTGAGGCTGAACTCCAGCCCGTCGGGCGCGAAGTTCGCGAGATAGGCCACGGGTGCCGGGTCCTGCATCACGCGCGGCTGCGCGGTTGCCGCACTGCAGAGGATGCCGATCACCTTCGCCACGTCGCTGTCGTAGCCCACCACGATGCTGGTGGTGATGTTGAACTTGAGATCGGCCATCGAGAGGTTTTCGACCCGGCTCGTGATCAGCGATTCGTTCGGCACGATCGATTCGCGCCCGTTGCCCGCCCTCACCAGCGTGTAGCGGGTCTTGATGTCGGTGATGCGGCCCTCGAAGCCGTCCACCTTCACGTTGTCGCCGATGCGGATCGAGCGCTCCAGCAGGATCACGAAGCCGCTCACATAGTTGGCGGCGAGCTTCTGCAGGCCGAAGCCCAGGCCGACGCCCAGCGCACCACCCAGCACCGACAGCGCCGTCAGGTCCACCCCCACGGCCGACAGTGCGAACAGCAGGCCGACCAGCAGCAGGATGGCACGGATGGCGTTCGAGGCCACCTTGCGCATGGACAGGTCGGTCAGCGCGGTTCGAAGGACGCGCTTCTCCACCGTCGAGGCGATCCACAGGGCGATCACCAGCACCAGCGCGGCCGACAACGTGCCCTCGAGCATCGTGCGCAGGCTGACCTGGTTCTTGCCGAAGGCCAGCGTGATGTTGTCGAGCTCGGCCAGCACTGCCGGCAGCAGGCCGACGATCCACAGCACCGCGGCGATCCAGGCCAGCCAGGAGACGGTGCGTTCGACCAGCCGAACCAGCGCCGAACTCGGGAAGACGGCCCGCAGCACGCGCGCGACCAGGCGGATCGCGGCCAGCGAGAGGAACACCGACACCGCGATGCGCAGCACCAGCACCGGCTGGAAATCGAGCACGAAGCGGCGCGCGAGCTCGGTCAGCACGAGCGCCAGCAGCGGGAACAGCAAACCGTCGAAGGTACGTTCGCCGAACCAGATCGAGTCCTTGGGCTGGTCACGGCCGAACCAGCGGGAGAGGCCCCAGGCCAGCGCGACGCAGGCGATCAGCGCGGCAATCTCGACCCAGAGGGTCTCGGCATGGATCTGGCTGAGCCGCTGGCGGAAGTCGTCCAGAGTCATCGGCCTACAGGTCTGCCAGCACCCGCACGTGGGCCTCGACGCTGGCGGCCAGCGCGTCGAGGTTGTAGCCGCCCTCCAGCATGGAGACGATGCGCCCCCCGGCATGGCGCCGCGCCACCTCGCGGATGCGCTCGGTGATCCATGCGAAGTCGTTCTCGTTGAGCCGCAGCTGCCCGAGGTCGTCGTCGCGGTGCGCATCGAAGCCCGCGCTGACGAAGATCATCTGAGGCCGGAATTCCTCCAGCCGCGGCATCCAGCAGGCCTCGATCAGCTCGCGCACGTCCATGCCCTTGGTGTAGGCCGGCACCGGCAGGTTGAGCATGTTGGGCGCCGGATGGTCGGTGCCGCTGTACGGATAGAAGGGGTGCTGGAAGATGCCCACCATCAGCACCCGCGGATCGCCGCTGAAGATGTCTTCGGTGCCGTTGCCGTGATGGACGTCGAAGTCGACGATCGCGACACGCTCCAGCCCATGCACCTCGATCGCATGGCGCACTCCCACCGCGATGTTGTTGATGAAGCAGAAGCCCATGGCCTTGCCGTGGCAGGCATGGTGGCCGGGCGGTCGCACGGCGCAGAAGGCGTTGTCCAGCGCGCCGGAGATCACGGCGTCGGTCGCCGCGATGGCCGCGCCCGCCGCGCGACGGGCCGCCAGCAGGCTGAAGCGCATGAGCGCGGTGTCGGGGTCGAGCTGCGCATAGCGCGGGCCGCCGGCAGGCTCGTCGGCCACCAGCCGCTGGTTCAGCGCCTCGAGGTTCTCGATGTGTTCGACGGCATGCGCCCGCGTGATCTGCGGCAGCGTGGCCAATGGCACATCGCCACGTTCGAGCGCATCGGCGACGCCGGTCAGGAGCAGGCGGTCCTCGATGGCATCGAGCCGCTGCGGGCATTCGGGATGGCCCGCGCCCATGTCATGCTTCCAGCAGTCGCGGTGTGAGAAGTAGCCGGTTTTGCCCATGATCGACTCGCGTCGTAGGCCTCCGCGGCATGGGGCCGCAAGGCTTACGGTATTGTTTGCATATGGATACAAAAATGGACGTCGCCGCGAAGCTCGCCAGTTTGCTCGGTCAGCTTAACACGGTGATCGTGGGCAAAGAGGCGCACGTGCGCGACTGCGTGGCGTGCCTGCTGGCCGGCGGGCACCTGCTGATCGAGGACGTGCCGGGGGTCGGCAAGACCACCCTCGCCCACGCCCTTTCGCACACCTTCGGGCTGCAGTTCTCGCGTGTCCAGTTCACGGCCGACCTGATGCCCGGCGACCTGTCGGGCGTGGCCATCTACGACCGCGGGCAGCAGGCCTTCGTCTTCCACCCCGGGCCGATCTTCGCCCAGGTGCTGCTGGCCGACGAAATCAACCGCGCCAGTCCCAAGACCCAGAGCGCGCTGCTCGAGGCAATGGAGGAGAAGCAGGTCACGGTCGAAGGCGAGACCCGCCCGCTGCCCAGTCCCTTCTTCGTGATCGCGACGCAGAACCCGCACGACCAGCTGGGCACCTTCGCGCTGCCCGAATCGCAGCTCGACCGCTTCCTCATGCGCATCTCGCTGGGCTACCCCGACCGCGCGGCCGAGCGCGAGCTGCTGGCCGGCGCCGACCGCCGCGAGATGCTGGCCGGCCTGCCAGCCCTGCTGACCGCCGGCGAGCTCACGGCGCTGCAGCAGCGCGTGCTGCAGGTGCATGCGGCCGACCCGCTGCTGAACTACGTGCAGGACCTGATCGCCGCGACCCGCTCGGGCCGCTGGTTCCTGCAGGGCCTGTCGCCGCGCGCGGGCATCGCGGTGTTGCGCGCGGCCAAGGCGCAGGCGCTGCTGGCCAACCGCGACTACGTGGCGCCCGACGACGTGCAGGCCGTGCTGCCGCAGACCATCGCGCATCGCCTCACGCCGGTCGGCGATGCCGGGCGCGGCGCGACCGAGCAGGTCCGCGCGATGATCGCCGCCGTGCCCCTGCCGTGAACCAGGCTGCGCGCCTCTTCGCCCCGGTGCGTTCGCGCATCGACGGCTGGTTCCTGTCGCGCCGGCCGCCCTCGGACACGTTGGAGCTCACCCAGCGCAACGTGTACATCGTGCCCACCAAGGCGGGCTGGATGCTGGCCGCCACGCTGCTGCTGCTGCTGATCGGCTCGATCAACTACCAGCTCAACCTGGGCTACCTGCTGACCTTCCTGCTGGCCGGCAGCGTGGCCGTCGGCATGCACGTGGGCCACGGCACGCTGCGCGGGCTGGAACTGCGCTTGATGGCGCCCGATCCGCAGTTCGCAGGCGCCGCGGCCGTGCTGCGCGTGGTGCTGCACAACGCGCGGCGCAGCACGCGCTACGGCATCGGGCTGGCGGTGCGCCACAGCGGCCAGTGGGCGTGGAGCGACGTGCCCGCGGAAGGCAGCTCCACCGTCGAGGTTGCGTTCCAGCCCGATCGGCGCGGGCTCCATCCGGTCCCTACGCTCACGGCAGAGACCCGCTTCCCGCTGGGCACCTTCCGCGTCTGGACCGTGTGGCGGCCGGCCTCGCAGGTGCTGGTCTACCCTGCGCCCGAGCCGCATCCGCCGCCGCTGCCGCCGGGCGAGCCGCTGGCCGGCCAGGCCGCGTCCTCCCCGCTGCGGGCCAGCGTGGCCGGCGAGTACGACGGCGTGCGCGCCTACCGGCGCGGCGACCCGCTGAAGCTCGTGGTCTGGAAGCGGGCCGCGCAGGCGCAGGCCACGGGGTCGGAAGACCTGGTGAGCCGCGATACGCAGCAGGCGCAGCGGCACGAACTCTGGCTGGATGCCCAGGCCACGGGGGTGGCCGATCCCGAGGGGCGCCTGTCGCGGCTTTGCGCGTGGGTGCTGATGGCAGACCGGCTGGGCGTGGACTACGGTTTGCGCATCGCGGGGCGGACGATCGCACCATCGCAGGGCGAGGCGCACAGGCGGCGTTGCCTGGAGGTGCTGGCACTATGTTGACGACATGAAGCCGGCAGTCAAGCTCCAGGCCCTCCCCCGCGAAGCCAGGGACACGCTCTTCCTGCTGGGCGTGATCGCCCTCATCCTCCTGCCCCAGCTGCGCAACATCCCCTGGTGGTGCAGCACCCTCGCCGCCGTGGTGCTGCTCTGGCGCGGCAGCCTGGCGGTGCAGGCCCGCCCGCTGCCCAGCAAGTGGTGGCGCGCCGGCCTGCTCGCGGTCACGCTGCTCGCCACCTACGCCACCTACCGCACCCTGCTGGGGCGCGACGCCGGGGTCACGCTGATCGTGATCCTGCTGGCGCTCAAGACCCTCGAGCTGCGCGCGCGCCGCGATGCCTTCGTGGTCTTCTTCCTGGGCTTCTTCACGATGCTCACGAACTTCTTCTACTCGCAGTCGCTGCTGACGGCCTTAGCCATGCTGCTGGCGCTGCTGGGCCTGCTGACCGCGCTGGTCAACGCCCACATGCCGGTCGGCCGGCCACCGCTGATGCAGGCGGCGCGCACGGCCGGTTGGATGGCCTTGCTCGGCGCGCCGATCATGCTGGTGCTGTTCCTGCTCTTCCCCCGCATGGCGCCGCTCTGGGGCACGCCCAGCGATGCCATGGCGGGGCGCAGCGGCCTGTCGAACACGATGCGCGTGGGCAGCATTGCGCAGCTCGCGCTCGACGACGGCATCGCCGCGCGCATCAAGTTCGACGGCGACCGCGTGCCGGCACAACGCGACCTGTATTTCCGCGGCCCGGTGCTGTCGCGCTTCGACGGCCGGGAATGGACGGCCTCGCCGCTGCTCACGCGCGGCGCCCCGAACGTGCGCGTGCAGGGCCAGCCCGTCGGCTACCAGGTCACGCTGGAACCGAGCAACCGGTCCTGGCTGCTGACGCTCGATGCCACGCCGCAAAGGCCCGAGCTGCCCGGCTACGAGGTCTTCGGCACGGCCGACCTGCAATGGGTCGCAACCCGGCCGATCAGCGACCTGGTGCGCTATCGGGCCGAGAGCTACACGCAGTTCCAGACCGGTCCGCAGCGCCGCGGCGTGGCCCTGCGCCCGTACGTGTCCCTGCCGGCGGGTTCCAACCCGCGCACCGTCGCGCTGGCCGCGCAGATGAAGAGCGATCCCGCCCTCGCCAACGCGAACACCAGCGCCTTCGTGCAGGCCGCGCTGCGGCGGCTGCGCACCGGCGGCTACAGCTACACGCTGGAGCCCGGCGTCTACGGCAACGAGACGGCGGACGAATTCTGGTTCGACAGGAAGGCCGGCTTCTGCGAGCACATCGCCTCGGCCTTCGTGGTGCTGATGCGCGCGCTCGACATCCCCGCGCGCATCGTGACCGGCTACCAGGGCGGCGAGATCAACGGCGTCGACAACTACTGGACGCTGCGCCACAGCGACGCCCATGCCTGGGCAGAGGTGTGGGAGGAGAACACGGGCTGGGTGCGCGTCGACCCGACCGGCGCCATCTCGCCGGACCGCGTCGGCCAGTTCCAGCGCCTGGTGCCTCAGCCGGGCCTGTTCGCCGGTGCGGTGGGCGCCATGAGCCCCACCCTCGCGCAGAACCTGCGTGCCGCCTGGGAGGCACTGAACAACGGCTGGAACCAATGGGTGCTCAGCTATACGCAGAGCCGTCAGCTCGACCTGCTGAAGCACCTGGGCTTCGACGCGCCCAGCCTGCAGGACCTCGCGACCGTGCTGCTGGCCCTGCTCGTCGTCGCGAGCCTCGGCGGCGCCGGCTGGACCTTGTGGGAGCGCAGCCGGCACGACCCGTGGCTGCGGCTGCTCGGCCAGGCACGCATGCGCCTCGCGCAGGCCGGCATCGAACTGCCCGAGGGCACCCCGCCCCGCGAGATGGCGAAGCGGCTCGCCGAGCGCTTCGGCGACGGCTCGCAGCCCGTGCAGGACTGGCTGCTGCAGCTCGAGGCCCAGCGCTACGCCGCCTCACCCAGGCTCACGCTGCCCGCCTTGCGCGCCGAGTTCCGGCATCTCGCCTGGCCACTGAAACCACATGTGTCGCGCGCCAGGCCCTAGCGCACGGCCTGCACAATCGGAACCCATGCGACGCCTTCTCCCGACCGCTTTCTCGCTGGCCCTCGTCCTGTTGGGCGCCGCCCTTCCCCCCCTCCCCGCTTCCGCGCAGAAAGTCGTGCGCGGCGAAACGCCCTACGCCACTCGCCCCGACGCGATGGAGTTCGCCGACGACGTGGCCACGCGGCGCAACCTCGACCGCGCGTGGGTGCGCGCCACCATCGGCAATGCGCGCTTCCTGCCCAACGTGCCGCGCCTGATGGTGCCGGCACCCCGCGGCACGGCGAAGAACTGGCGCGTCTACCGCAGCCGCTTCATCGACCCGGTACGCATCGCCGCCGGCGTGCGCTTCTGGCGTGCCAATGCCGCCACGCTGGCGCGCGCCGAGGCCGAGTACGGCGTGCCGGCGGAAATCATCGTCGGCATCGTCGGGGTCGAGACCATCTACGGGCGCACCATGGGCAACTTCCGCGTGATCGACGCGCTGGCCACGCTGGCCTTCGACTTCCCGCAAGCCCATCCGCGCGCGGCCGAGCGCCAGGCCTTCTTCCGCAGCGAGCTCGAAAGCTTCCTCAGCACCGAGAGCCGCACCGCCGAAGACCCGATGGTGCCGGTGGGCAGCTATGCCGGGGCGATGGGCATGCCGCAATTCATGCCCAGCAGCATCGCCAAGTACGCGATCGACTTCGACGGCGACGACCGCATCGACCTGGTCAACAACCCGGCCGACGTGATCGGCTCGGTGGCCAGCTACTTCAAGGCCTTCGGCTGGCAGCCCGGCATGCCACCGATCTACCCGGTGAGCTTCGACCCCGCGCGGCTCAAGAAAGACGTGCTTCTGGCGCCCGACATCGTTCCCACCTTCAGTGCCGACGCCTTCGTGGCCGGCGGCGCGGTGCTCGAGGGCGAGGCGCTGCGGCACAAGGGGCTGCTTGCGCTGATCGAGCTGCAGAACGGCGACGATGCGCCCACCTACGTGGCAGGCACGCAGAACTTCTACGTCATCACCCGCTACAACTGGAGCAGCTACTACGCGATGTCGGTGATCGAGCTCGGGCGCGAGGTCCACGCGGCAATGGAGCACTGATGCAGGCCGATGCGCGCCGCGCCGAATGGGCCGCCGCCTGGGGAGCGCTGGGCGTCGAAGCGCCCGACGCGCTCCTCGATGCACTGCTGGCGCGTTACGGCGAACCGCATCGCGCCTACCACACGCTGCAGCACCTGGACGAATGCCTCGAAGGCCTCGCGCTCGAGCGCAGCCGTGCAAAGCGTCCTGCCGAGATCACGCTGGCGCTCTGGTTCCACGACGCCATCTACGACGTGCACCGCCACGACAACGAGGAACGCAGCGCCGACTGGGCGCAGCAGGCATTGCGCGATGCGGGCGCGGATGCCGATGCGGCGCAGCGCGTGCACGCGCTGGTAATGGCCACGCGTCACCAGGCGCAGCCCGAGGAAGCCGATGCGCAATTGCTGGTCGACATCGACCTGTCGATCCTCGGTGCGCCGGCGCCGCGCTTCGCCGAGTACGAGCAGCAGATCCGCTTCGAGTACGCGCACGTGCCGCCCGAGGTTTTCGAGCCCCGCCGGCGCGAGATCCTCGGCAGCTTCCTCGCACGCGACCCGCTCTATCTCACGCCGTCGATCCGCGCGCGGCTCGAGGCCCAGGCCCGCCTCAACCTGCAGCGCGCGATCGCTTGATCAAACGCCGAAGCCGCCGCGCGCCACCACCTGGCCGGCGCGGTCCACCACGACAGCCTCCCCCATCGACACCGACTCGCCGGTGAACGCGGTGATGTTCACCTGGTGCGTGACCCACACCTCGAAGGCGCCGGCCGGAATGCGCGCCAGGCCCTCCAGCAGCAGCTTCCGGTTCTCGGGCGCGACCTGCGCATTGCCGAATGTCGAGTTGAGCGGCGCCCACGGCTCGTGTGCTCCGAAAGCCAGGTCCGCCGTGTCCTTGCAGCGGCACCACGCGCTGGAGCGCACGGCCCGTGGCCGCAGGCCGCGGCTGCGGAACCATTCACCGGCGGCACGCGCCTGCGCCCGACCTGCATCGCTCAAGTTGCGCTGGGTGGCGCACTGGTCGAGCCTGAATCCGGTTGGATCGCCGACGCCCGGCGTGGTCTGCGCGTGGCGCCACATCAGCGCGCAGCGGCCGGCGCGCAAGCGCTCGGCCATCGCGTCTTCCCCCTGCCGGGCATGGGCGGGGCCGAGCAGGGCGGCGGGCAGAAGGATGAATTCGCGTCGTCCGAACATGGCGCGAGGCTAGCAAAGCCGCAGACCCCAATGCAAAAAGGGCTGCCATGCCCGCGGCACGACAGCCCTTGCAGGAACGCTCGGACGCTCAGCGCGCCTTGCCTTCCTTCCACGCCGTCAGCAGCTTCTCGTAGTCGATGGTCTCGCCCTTCGGCTTCTCGTTCGCCAGCTTCTTCCACGGCGCGTGCTGGTCGCTCAGCCACTTGTTGGAATCGCCCTTGGCATTGAGCTTGGGCGCGCACTTGGCCATGCCGGCGCGCTGCAGGCGGGCCATCACGTTGTCCATCTCGTCGGCCAGGTTGTCCATCGCCTTCTGCGGCGTCTTCTCGCCCGTCACCGCCTCGGCCACGTTCTTCCACCAGAGCTGCGCGAGCTTGGGGTAGTCGGGCACGTTGGTGCCTGTAGGCGACCAGGCCACGCGCGCCGGGCTGCGGTAGAACTCGACCAGGCCGCCCAGCTTGGGCGCCATGTCGGTCATCGCCTTGGACTGGATGTCGGACTCGCGGATCGGCGTCAGGCCCACGATGGTCTTCTTCAGCGAGGTGGTCTTGGCGGTGATGAACTGCGCGTAGAGCCAGGCGGCCGCGGTGCGGTTCTCGTCGTGTGCAGCGAAGAAGGTCCACGAGCCCACGTCCTGGTAGCCGTTCTGCATGCCCTGCTTCCAGTACGGCCCGTTCGGGCCGGGCGCCATGCGCCACTTGGGCGTGCCGTCGGCGTTGACCACGGGCAGCCCGGGCTTGGTCATGTCGGCGGTGAAGGCGGTGTACCAGAAGATCTGCTGCGCGATCTGGCCCTGCGCGGGCACCGGGCCGGCCTCGCCGAAGGTCATGCCGGTGGCTTCGCGCGGTGCGTACTTCTTCATCCAGTCGACGTACTTGGTCAGCGCATAGACGGCAGCCGGCGAGTTGGTCGCGCCGCCGCGCGAAACGCTGGCGCCCACCGGCGTGCACTTGTCGTCGGCCACGCGGATGCCCCATTCGTCGATCGGCAAGCCATTGGGCGTGCCGATGTCGGCAGTCCCGGCCATCGACAGCCAGGCATCGGTAAAGCGCCAGCCCAGCGACGGGTCCTTCTTGCCGTAGTCCATGTGGCCGTAGATGGGCTTGCCGTCGATGGTCTTCACGTCGACGCTGAAGAACTCGGCGATGTCCTCGTAAGCGCTCCAGTTGAGCGGCACGCCCAGGTCGTAGCCGTACTTGGCCTTGAACTTTTCCTTCAGGTCCGGGCGCGCGAACAGGTCGGCGCGGAACCAGTACAGGTTGGCGAACTGCTGGTCGGGCAGCTGGTAGAGCTTGCCGTCGGGCGCGGTGGTGAACTTGGTGCCGATGAAGTCCTTCAGGTCCAGGCCGGGGTTGGTGTATTCCTTGCCCTTTCCGGCCATGTAGTCGGTCAGGTTCATGACCTTGCCGTAGCGGTAGTGCGTGCCGATCAGGTCGGAGTCGGAGATCCAGCCGTCGTAGATCGACTTGCCCGACTGCATCGAGGTCTGCAGCTTCTCGACCACGTCGCCTTCCTGGATCAGGTCGTGCTTGACCTTGATGCCGGTGATCTCCTCGAAGGCCCTGGCGAGCGTCTTCGACTCGTACTCGTGCGTGGTGATCGTTTCCGACACCACCGAGATCTCACGCACCCCCTTGGCCTGCAGCTTCTTCGCGGCGTCGATGAACCATTTCATCTCCGCGGTCTGCTGGTCCTTGCTCAGGGTCGACGGCTGGAATTCGCTGTCGATCCACTTCTTGGCCTCGGCCTCCCCGGCCGAGGCGCTCTGCATGGCGAGCGCTGCGGCTGCCAGTGCCAGCGCTGTGTGGCGAATCTTCATGGATGTCTCCTCAAGG
This sequence comes from Variovorax stachyos, assembly GCF_051400855.1. Taxonomy (NCBI): domain Bacteria; kingdom Pseudomonadati; phylum Pseudomonadota; class Betaproteobacteria; order Burkholderiales; family Comamonadaceae; genus Variovorax; species Variovorax stachyos. Next base: position 237,255 of record NZ_JBLFFN010000003.1, read on the forward strand.
TGCTTCCCGGTGTTGTGCAGATCCCGGCCCCGGGAAAGCGGAGAGCCGGACAGCGTGAAAACATGGCGTGCTCAGCCCTTGCGCATGACCAGCGCCAGCACGAGCATCGACAGCACGAAGCTGATCCAGATCGAGGGCTCGGCCTCCAGTTCCAGCCACTCCTGGAGCTTGCCGGCGATGCCGATGAAGGCCAGGTTGATGTAGGCAGCGATCAGCAGGCCGATGAAGAGCCGGTCGCCGCGCGTGGTCTCCATCGGCAGCCAGCCGCGGCGCAAGGTGGTGGGCGACTTGACTTCCCACACGGTCATGCCGACGAGCATCAGCGCGATGCAGCTGAAGAAAACGGCCACCGGGGTGGTCCAGACCATCCAATCGAGCATCTCTCGTCTCCTTTAGACCCGGCCCATCGCGAAGCCCTTCGCGATGTAGTGCCGCACGAACCAGATCACGATCGCGCCGGGCACGATCGTCAGCACGCCCGCCGCCGCCAGCGTCGCCCAGTCCATGCCGGACGCACTCACCGTGCGCGTCATCGTCGCGACGATGGGCTTGGCATTCACGCTGGTCAGCGTGCGCGCGAGCAGCAGCTCGACCCAGCTGAACATGAAGCAGAAGAAGGCCGCGACGCCGACGCCGGCCTTGATCAGCGGCAGGAAAATGGTGAGGAAGAAGCGCGGGAAGGAGTAGCCGTCGATGTAGGCCGTCTCGTCGATCTCGCGCGGGATGCCGCTCATGAAGCCCTCCAGGATCCACACCGCCAGCGGCACGTTGAAGAGCAGGTGCGCCAGCGCCACGCCCAGGTGCGTGTCCATCAGCCCGACCGTGGTGTAGAGCTGAAAGAAGGGCAGCAGGAACACCGCCGGCGGCGTCATGCGGTTGGTCAGCAGCCAGAAGAAGACATGCTTGTCGCCGAGGAAGGAATAGCGCGAGAAGGCATAGGCCGCCGGCAGCGCCACCGTGAGCGAAACGACAGTGTTGATGCCGACGTAGATCAGGCTGTTGATATAGCCGGAATACCAGGACTCGTCGGTGAAGATGCGCGCGTAGTTGGCCCAGGTGAACTGCTGCGGGAAGAAGGAGAAGCTCGAAAGGATCTCCTCGTTGGTCTTGAAGCTCATGTTGACCATCCAGTAGATGGGCAACAGGGCGAACAGGATGTACAGCAGCAGGAAGATGCTGCGCTTGCGGAAGCGCCTTTCGTTCATTTCGTCTCCTCCACCACTTGCGTTCCCACCCGCTGCATCCAGTTGTAGAGCACGAAGCAGAACAGCAGGATGATCAGGAAGTAGATCAGCGAAAACGCCGCCGCCGGGCCCAGGTCGAACTGGCCGACGGCCTTCTGCGTGAGGTACTGGCTCAGGAAGGTGGTGGCGTTGCCCGGCCCGCCGCCAGTGAGCACGAAGGGTTCGGTGTAGATCATGAAGCTGTCCATGAAGCGCAGCAGCACCGCGATCATCAGCACGCCGCGCATCTTGGGCAGCTGGATGTAGCGGAACACGGCGAAGCGGCTGGCGCCGTCGATGCGCGCGGCCTGGTAGTAGGCGTCGGGAATGGAGCGCAGCCCGGCAAAGCACAGCAGCGCGACCAGCGGTGTCCAGTGCCAGACGTCCATCACCAGCACCGTGATCCAGGCATCGGCCGCACTGCCCGTGTAGTTGTAGTCGACGCCCAGCTTCTGCAGGGTCCAGCCGAGCAGGCCGATGTCGGCGCGGCCGTAGATCTGCCAGATGGTGCCGACCACGTTCCAGGGAATCAGCAGCGACAGCGCGACGATCACCAGCACGGCGGAGGACTTCCATCCGGTCGCCGGCATCGACAGCGCCAGGCAGATGCCGAGCGGGATCTCCACCAGCAGCACCGCCAGCGAGAAGCCGAGCTGGCGCCAGAGCGCCGCATGCAGCTCGTCGTCGCGCATCACCGAGGCGAACCATTCGGTGCCCACGAAGACGCGGCGCTCGGGCGAGATGATGTCCTGCACCGAATAGTTGACCACCGTCATCAGCGGCACGATGGCCGAAAAGGCCACGCACAGCAGCACCGGCAGCACCAGCCACCAGGCCTTCTGGTTGATGGGCTTGATTGTTCCGTTCATGCGACCAGTTCCTCATCCCGGTAGAAGCACGTGTGCTCGTCCACCACCTTCAGCCACACCGGCGCGCCGATCGGCGGCACCTGCATGTCGGATGGAAGCCGCGCCTTGATGACGCTCTCCCCTGCCCGCGCGGTCAGCATCTGGTGCGTGCCCACGTCCTGCAGTTGCACCACGCTTGCCGCCAGCGCACCGGGCGCGTTCGGCTCGGCCAGCGTGACGTACTCGGGCCGGATGCCCAGCTTGAGCGCGCCCTCCGGCAGCGTGCGCTGCGTCGCGAGCCGCATGCCCGCGACCTCGAGCGACCAGCCGCTGCTCTGCACCGGCAGGAAGTTCATGCCCGGCGAGCCGATGAAATGGCCGACGAAGGTATGGGCGGGCCGCTCGAAGAGCGCGTCGGCGCTGCCCACCTGCACCGCCTTGCCGCGCGTCATGACCATCACCTCCTCGGCGAAGGTCAGCGCCTCGACCTGGTCGTGCGTGACGTAGATCAGCGTGAGCTTGAGCTCGCGGTGGATCTGCTTGAGCTTGCGCCGCAGCTGCCACTTGAGGTTGGGGTCGATCACCGTCAGCGGCTCGTCGAAGAGCACCGCCGACACGTCGTTGCGCACCAGCCCGCGGCCCAGCGATATCTTCTGCTTGGCGTCGGCCGCGAGCCCGGCGGCGCGCTGATTGAGCTGGCCGCTCATGTCGAGCATCTCGGCGATCTCGCCCACGCGCTTCCTGATCTGCTCGGCAGGCATCTTCCGGTTGCGCAGGGGGAAGGCGAGGTTCTCGGCAACCGTCATGGTGTCGTAGATCACGGGGAACTGGAACACCTGCGCGATGTTGCGCTCCTGCGGCGACGCGTGCGTGACATCGCGCCCGTCGAAGCTGACGGTGCCGCGCGAGGGCACCAGCAGCCCCGAGATGATGTTGAGCATGGTGGTCTTGCCACAGCCGGAGGGGCCGAGCAAGGCGTAGGCGCCGCCGTCGCGGAAGCTCATCGTGAGCGGCAGCAGCGCATAGTCGCTGTCCTGCGTGGGATTGGGCCGGTAGGCATGGGCCAGGTCGAGGTCGATGCGTGCCACCTTCAGGCTCCTTGTCTGCGCCAGGCGGGCGCGACGGCCAGCCGATCGGTGCTGTCGAACACATAGGCTTGCGCGGCCGAAAAGTAGAGCGTGATGGCGGCGCCGAGCTCGAAACGGTGCACGCCCGTCAGCTGGGCCACCAGGTCGCCCACCAGGGTCTCGACGTGCACGAAGGTGTCGGAGCCCGAGATCTCGGCCAGCTCGACCTTGCCGGGGATGGCGATATCGCCCTCGCCGGGGCGCACGTCCAGCGCGCTGGCACGCAGGCCGACGGTGACCGCGCCGTCGACGCCGGCCGACAAGGTCGCCGGCACCAGCGGGCCGCCGGCCAGCTGCACGCCGCCGGCCGCCACGCGCCCGGCCAGCAGGTTCATCGGCGGGTCGCTGAAGGCACGGGCCACGCGCAGCGACTGCGGCGCATGGAAGACCTCGGCGGTCGGGCCGTACTGCAGCAGCTCGCCGTCGTCCATGACCGCCGTGTAGCCGCCGAGCAGCAAGGCCTCGCCGGGTTCGGTGGTGGCATAGATCACGGTCGAGTCGCCGGTGGCAAAAAGCTGCGTGAGTTCCTCGCGCAGGCCTTCGCGCAGCTTGTAGTCGAGGTTGACCAGCGGCTCGTCGAGCAGCACCAGCGGCGCGTTCTTGGCCAGCGCGCGCGCCAGCGCCACGCGCTGCTGCTGGCCACCGGAGAGCTCGGCCGGGTAGCGGTCGAGGAACATGCCGATGCTCAGCTTGTCGGCCAGCTCGCGCACGCGGGCCTCGATGTTCTTCTCGCCGCGCAGCTTCAGCGGCGATCCGATGTTCTCGGCCACCTTCAGCGAGGGGTAGTTGATGAACTGCTGGTACACCATGGCCACGTTGCGCTCGCGCACCGGCACGCCCGTCACGTTCTTGCCGTCGACCAGGACCAGGCCCGAGCTGGGCGTGTCGAGCCCGGCCATCAGCCGCATCAGGCTGGTCTTGCCGGCTTGCGTGGCGCCGAGCAGCACCGTCACCGCGCCGTGCCTCGGCGCGATGCTCTGCTCGTAGAGCCAGGTCTGTGCGCCCACCTTCTTGGTGACGCGCTCGAGTGTCAACTGCATGCAACTCCTTCCTGCTGCCTGGGGGTGTGGGCCTGCTGCTGCATCCAGGCACCGACACGTTCACGTTCTTCCGGCGTGTAGTGCAGGCCCAGCTTGGAGCGCCGCCACAACACGTCGTCGCCGCTGCACGCCCATTCCTCGTCCTGCAGGTAGCGCAGCTCGCGCTCGTGCAGGCCGGGCGCGACGGCCTGGCCCATGTCATTCATCGATTGCGCATCGCCGATCACCGTGGCAATGCGCGAGCCGTAGGCGCGCGAGAGCCGGCGCGCCAGGGCGCCCTCGAGCCAGGGGTGCTTCGCGCGGACGGCCTCCACGAAGCGCTCGAAGTCCGAGTCGGGCCGCGTGGCGGCGCCGATCCAGCCCGACAGGTCGCCGCCAGCCAGGAAGGCGCCCTCGGTCCAGGCCGCGCGCGATTCGCCGAGCATGCGGCCCATCTCGTCGGCCGCATCCTCCGAGAGCTTGCGGAAGGTCGTGATCTTGCCGCCCCACACCGACAGCAGCGGCGCCGCGGTGGTGTTCGATTCGAGCATGTAGTCGCGCGTCACCGCGGAAGGGTCGCCCGCGGCATCGTCGAGCAAGGGCCGCACGCCCGAGTAGGTCCAGACCACGTCCGCCGGCACGACCGGCTTCTCCAGATAGCGGCTGGCCTGGGTGCAGAGGTAGTCGATCTCGTCCGCGCCGATGCGCGCCGCGCCGGGGTCGTCGCCGCTGAGTTCGATGTCGGTGGTGCCGATCAGCGTGAAGGCGTCCTGGTAGGGAATCGCGAAGATGATCCGCTTGTCGGGGTTCTGGAAGATGTAGGCGTGGTCGTGGGTGAAGAGGCGCGGCACCACGATGTGGCTGCCCTTGACCAGGCGCAGGTGCTTGGTGGCCAGCGCCTCGCCCTGCGCAGGCCGTGCGACGCCCCGCAAGAAGGACTCGGCCCAGGGCCCCGCCGCATTGACCACCGCGCGGGCCCGCACCGTGCGCTGCCCGCCCGGGCCCTCGAGCACTGCGGTCCAGCCATCGGCGTCGCGCTGCGCGCTGAGGCAGCGCGTGCGCGTCAGCACCTCGGCGCCCCTGGCGCGCGCATCGAGCGCATTGAGCACCACCAGCCGGGCATCGTCGACCCAGCCATCCGAATACACGAAGCCGCGCTTGAACTGAGGCTTGAGCGGCGCGCCGGCCGCGTGCGCGCGCAGGTCCACCGAGCGCGAGCCCGGCAGCACCTCGCGCCGGGCCAGGTGGTCGTACAGGAAGAGGCCGATGCGCACCATCCAGGCCGGCCGCATGGAGGGGTCGTGCGGCATCACGAAGCGCAGCGGCCACATGATGTGCGGCGCGCTGCGCAGCAGCACCTCGCGCTCCTGCAGTGCCTTGCGCACCAGCGAGAACTCGTAGTACTCGAGGTAGCGCAGCCCGCCGTGGATCAGCTTGGTGGAGGAAGAAGAGGTGTGCGCCGCGAGGTCGTCCTTCTCGCACAGCAGCACGCGCCAGCCGCGGCCGGCCAGGTCGCGCGCAATGCCGCAGCCGTTGATGCCGCCGCCGACGATCAGCACGTCGCAGGCGGCCACGGCGGCCGACGAGGATGGTGGGGTTTCGCTCACTGTCTGGGTGTGGATTGTTCGAACCACGCTCGAGGCGTTTTCGGTTTTTTTCATTTTGGTTCCTTAAGGCGCGATTTTGCTAGTCGTTAACCCTTAAGTCCATTCGTTTTCTTTCGTTCTAAAGTAGCGCGCCATGCGCTCTGTTCCATTCGCGTGAATTCGAATCCCCGCCAACTCAAGCTCCTCAACACCGTGCGCACGCGCGGCTCGGTCACGGTCGAACAGCTGGCCGACATGCTCGGCGTGACGCTCCAGACGGTGCGGCGCGACGTCCAGCGCCTGGCCGACGAGGGGCTGCTCCGGCGCTTTCATGGCGGCGTGCGGGTGCCGAGCTCGACCACCGAGAACATCGGCTACCAGCAGCGCGAGAACCTGCATGCGGAAGGCAAGGCGCGCATCGCGCGCGCCGTGGCGGCGCGGGTGCCGAACGACTGCTCGCTGATCCTCAACATCGGCACCACCACCGAGGCCATCGCCAAGGCGCTGCTGCAGCACACCGGGCTGCGGGTGATCACCAACAACCTCAATGTCGCGACCATCCTGAGCGACAACCCGAACTGCGAGGTGATCGTCGCCGGCGGCTCGGTGCGGCTGCGCGACCGCGCCATCGTGGGCGAGGCCACGGTCGATTTCATCCGCCAGTTCAAGGTCGACATCGCGCTGATCGGCGTCTCCAGCATCGAGGCCGACGGCACGCTGCGCGACTTCGACCTGCGCGAGGTGAAGGTGGCGCAGACCATCATTGCGCAGGCGCGCGAGGTCTGGCTCGCGGCTGACGCGAGCAAGTTCAACCGCCCGGCCATGATCGAGCTGGCCAAGCTGTCGCAGATCGACTGCCTCTTCACCGACGCGGAGCCGCCGCCGCCCTTCCCCGAGCTGCTGGCGCAGGCGCAGGTCCGCTGCGAGATCGCGCGCGACCACTAAAGAAGGTCCATTCACACCTTCTATCAAGGACATTGCCCATGACCTACCTGCTCGCCCTCGACCAGGGCACTTCCAGTTCCCGCAGCATCGTGTTCGACCGGGAGGGGCGCATCGTCGCCCTCGCCCAGAAGGAGCTCACGCAGATCTACCCGCAGCCCGGCTGGGTCGAGCACGACCCGATGGAGATCTGGCACAGCCAGTTGGCCACCGCGCACGAGGTGCTGGCCAAGGCGAAGCTGAAGGCGAGCGACATCCACGCCATCGGCATCACCAACCAGCGCGAGACCACCGTGCTGTGGAACCGCAAGACCGGCCAGCCGGTGCATCACGCCATCGTCTGGCAGGACCGGCGCGCCGAGCCGCTGTGCGCGAAGCTGCGCGAGGACGGCATGACCGGCACCATCCAGGAGAAGACCGGCCTCGTCATCGACGCCTACTTCTCCGCCACCAAGCTGCGCTGGCTGCTCGACAACGTGCCCGGCGTGCGCGCCGCGGCCGAGCGCGGCGAGCTGGCCTTCGGCACCGTCGACAGCTGGCTCATCTGGCAGCTGACCGGCGGCAAGCAGCATGTGAGCGACGTTACCAACGCCTCGCGCACCATGCTCTTCAACGTGCACACGCATCAGTGGGACGCCGACCTGCTCAAGGTGCTGGACATCCCCGCCTCGCTGATGCCGGAGGTCAAGCCGTCGAGCACGCATTTCGCCGATACGGACATGGGGCTGTTCGACCGCCCGCTGCCCATCGGCGGCGTGGCCGGCGACCAGCAGAGCGCCCTCTTCGGCCAGGCCTGCTTCGAGGCCGGCATGGCCAAGAACACCTATGGCACCGGATGCTTTCTGCTCATGCACACGGGCGGCGACTTCCAGCCTTCGCACAACGGCCTGCTCGTGACCAGCGCCGCGCAGACGGCGGGCATGCCGCCGCAGTACGCGATGGAGGGCAGCGTCTTCGTCGGCGGCGCCGTGGTGCAGTGGCTGCGCGATGGCTTGAAGGCCATCCAGGGCAGCGCGCAGGTGCAGGCGCTCGCAGAGAGCGTGCCCGACGCCGGCGGCGTGATGATGGTGCCGGCCTTCACCGGCCTCGGCGCGCCTTACTGGAACGCCGATGCGCGCGGCACCATCACCGGCCTGACGCGCGGCACCACCGTCGCGCACATTGCGCGCGCGGCGCTGGAGAGCATCGCCTACCAGAGCGCTGCGCTGCTGCAGGCGATGAGCCGCGACGCGGTGGCCGCGGGCGGCACGCCGGTGGCGGAACTGCGGGTGGATGGCGGCGCGGCCGTCAATGATCTGCTGATGCAATTCCAGGCCGACCTGCTGGGCATTCCGGTCGTGCGGCCGGAGGTCATCGAGACCACGGCCCTCGGCGCCGCATACCTGGCGGGGCTTTCGACCGGCGTGTACCGCGACACGGGCGAGCTGTCGAAGCAATGGCGGGTGGAGCGTCGCTTCATCCCGACCTTGAGCCGGGAGAAGGCCGAGGAGAAGATGGGGCGCTGGGAATTGGCGGTGCGGAGGGCGACGCTGGTTTGAACGAACCCGGGCGTCGCGAGGAACGCAGCGCCGCGGCTCGGCTATCCGCAGCTGGCAGCGAGAACGGGCGTCAGCCTGGATGGATCATCCAGTTGCGTCGCCGTCACCAGGCCAGGCGCGGGCACTGCGAAGGTGGCCATCGCCTGCACCATGAGGCTCACGCTTCTTTCGATCTCCGCGGCGGCACGCATCTGCTCGCTGTTCCACACCGTGCCGTCGGCGAAGCGCAGATGCTCCACCTGCGAACCATCTGCTGACCAGCCGGGAGACACCATGTTCAGGTCCAGCGTGATGGTGTAGCCGGTGAGTGCATCGACGATATGGTCGGGGTTTCCGTTGAGGCCCTGCACGATGCGCACATCGCCCGGGTTGAGGTCCAGCAGCTCGACCGTGTCGTCGCCGCCTGCTTCCGACACCGTGTCGTTGCCGTCGCCCGAGCGGTAGCGGTAGGTGTCGTTGCCCGCGCCGCCGATCAGCGTATCGGCCCCGGCGCCTGCGTCGAGCGTGTCATCGCCGAGCCCGCCGCTGAGCACATCAGCCCTGCTGCTGCCCGTCAGGATGTCGTTGTAGTTGCTGCCGAACAGGTACTCGACGTTTCGCAGCGTGTCGGTGCCGGAGCCGCCCGTGGCTTGTGCACCGGTGGCCGCCAGGCTGACGTTCACGGCGGAGCCGGCATAGACATACGAAACCCAGTCGTTGCCGCCCAGGCCATCGAGCACGTTGTCGCGGGCCCCGGCGTAGAGGACGTTGCCCAGTGCATTGCCGGTGCCGTCGATGGCCGCTGTGGTGTTGAGCATCAGGTTCTCGACGTTGGCAGCCAGCGTGTGGGTGATGGTGGTGCGGACCGTATCGGTGCCTTCGCCGGTCAGCTCGGTCACCACGTCGGCGGTGTTGTCGACGAAGTAGATGTCGTTGCCCAGACCGCCTGCCATGGTGTCGGCACCGGCGCTCCCGTTGAGGCTGTCGTTGCCTGCACCACCGGTCAAGATGTTGTGGCCGCGTTGCCTGTCAGCAGGTTGTCCAGGGCGTTGCCGGCGGCGTCGATCGCGGCCGTGCCGGTCAAGGTGAGGTTCTCGACGTGGGCCGAGAGCGTGTAGCTCACGGTGCTTTGCACGAGGTCCGTGCCTTCGTTGGCGAGCTCGGTCACTACGTCGGTGCTGGTGTCGACGAAGTAGATGTCGTTGCCCGCGCCCCCGATCAGGGTGTCCGTGCCGATCCCGCCGTTGAGCATGTTGGCAATGGGGCTGCCGATCAGGACATCGCCGTAGTTGCTGCCGTAGAGACTCTCTACATTCCACAGCGTGTCGAAGCCGCTGCCGCCCGTGTCCTGCGCGCCGGTGGCGGCCAGGCTGACGGTCACGGCGGCGTTGGCATAGGTGTAGGAAACGTAGTCGCTGCCGCCCTGGCCGTCGAGCACGTTGTTGCCGGCCCCGGCGTACAGGGTGTTGTCCAGCGCATTGCCGGTGCCGTCGATGGCAGCGGTCGTGTTGAGCATCAGGTTCTCGACGTTGGCGGCCAACGTGTGGGTGATGGTGCTGCGAACCGTGTCTATGCCTTCGTTGGCCAGCTCAGTCACTGCGTCGGAAGTGTTGTCGACGTGGTAGAGGTCGTTGCCCAGGCCGCCCACCATGACGTCCGCACCGGCGCCTGCGTCGAGGGTGTCATTGCCGGCAAGGCCCTCCAGGGTGTCGTTGCCAGAGGTGCCGTTCAAAGTGTCGTCTGCCTCCGTGCCGCAAACTGGCTGGCCCGAGGCTGCGCTGGCAAGGGCTTCGATCTGCGCCGTGTTCCAGGTGGTTCCGTCCGCGAAGCGGATCTGGTCGATCCGGTAGCCGCGGATGATCTCGCCAGATCCAAATTGGTAGTTGACCGTGATCCTGTCAGTGCCGCCCTTCAACCCGAGTGTCATATGGCCAACGTCCGAGCGCGACACCACGATGTCGCTTGCCGCAATGCCTACATCAAACTCAATCACATCCATCCGGCCTGGGCTTGCGTCGTAGGTGTAGATGGTGTCCTGGCCCCAGCCACGGGCGAAGCGGTAGGTGTCGCTGCCGGCACCACCGCCCAAGCTGTCGTTGCCAGCACCCCCCTCGAGGATGTCATCGCCGCTGTCTCCATTGAGGATGTCGCTGTCATCGCCTCCCTGCAGCCGATCGTTGCCGTTGCCTGCATACAGGTTGTCCATGCCTTGGGCACCCAGGAGCAGGTCGGCACCATCGCCGCCATCGAGGTAGTCGGAGCCGGTCCCGCCGTCCAGGGTGTCGTCTCCGGCATTGCCGTACAGGCTGTCATTGCCCGCACCGCCCGAGAGCGCATCGGCCACGCCATAGCCATAGAGCCGGTCGCTGCCACCGGTGCTGCGCTGGACCAGGGCCTTGACGGTGGACAGGTCCCAACGCGTGCCATCGGCGAAGCGGATCTGGTCGACCTGCCGGCCGCTGGTGCCATCGCCTTGGAAATAGGAGGTGACCGTGATCGCGTCGGTGCTGCCGTTGAGGCTGAGGACAAGGTCGTTGGCCAGGCGGGCTGGCGCAATGTCGCCTGCCGCAATGCCCGCGTCGAACTCGATCGCATCCATGCGGCCCGGCGCGTTCTGGTCGTAGTTGTTGATGGTGTCCTGGCCCCAGCCTCGGGCGAAGCGGTAGGTGTCGTTGTCTGAGCCGCCATCGAGAGTGTCGTTGCCGGCACCGCCGTCGAGGATGTCATTGCCCGTGGTACCCATGAGGGTGTCGTTGCCAGCCCCGCCTTCCAGGAGGTCGTCGCCAGCCTGGCCATTGAGGGCGTCGCTGCCTTCGCCGCCCAGCAACCGATCGTTGCCACTGTATCCGTAGAGGATGTCGTTGCCGGCCCCGCCCAGCAGCAGGTCGGCGCCATCGCCGCCATCGAGGGAGTCGTTGCCGACGCCTCCGTCCAGGGTGTCGTCCCCGGCGTTGCCGGCCAGGGTGTCGTTGCCCGCGCCGCCCGAGAGGGTGTCGGCGGCGGCATCGCCATAGGTCTGGTCGTTGCCGTCGGAGCCCTGCTGGAGCAGCGCCTTGACGGTGCCGAGGTCCCAGGTGGTGCCATCGGCAAAGCGCAGCTGGCCGATCTTGTTGTCGACGGCATTGCTGCCGTAGCCGGAGAAATAGGCGCTGACGGTGATCGTGTCGGTGCTGGCCTTGAGGCTCAGGATCAGGTCGTTGTCCGAGCGTCTCAGCGCGATGTCGTTGGCGGCAATGCCCGCAGCGAACTCGATCGCGTCCGTGGTGCTGCCGCTCTGGTTGTTGATGATGTCCCGGCCCCAGCCACGAGCGAAGCGGAAGGTGTCGCTACCGCCACCACCGTCCAGGGTGTCGCTGCCCGCGCCGCCTTCGAGGGTGTCCGCGCCGGCACCGCCGTACAGGGCGTCGTTGCCGCTGCCGCCGTCCAGGCGGTCATCGCCGTTGCCGCCGACGAGGGTGTCGGCACCGTCGCGCCCATCGAGCTGGTCGTTTCCTGTGAGGGAGCTCACGGCACCGCTGCTGAGCTGGTCTTCGCCGGCGAGCCAGTCATTGCCGGCACCGCCCACGAGGATGTCGTCTCCCCCATCGCCCAGGAGGGTGTCGTCGCCGTCGCCGCCATCCAACAAATCATTGCCGTGCGATGGGGCCGTGAGTTGCGCGATGGCGTCGTCGCCGCGGAGGGAGTCGTTGCCGGCTCCGCCCAGGAGGGTGTCGTCGCTGCCGCCGCCAAGAAGGTCGTCGTCACCGTCCTGACCATCGAGGGTGTCTTTGCCGTGGTAGGCGCCGGCGAGCTTCTGCTCGGTGTCGTCGCCCAACAAGAGATCATTGCCCGAGCCGCCCAGGAGGGTGTCGTCCTTGCCGCCGCCGATGAGCTGGTCGTTGCCTTCCTGGCCATCCAGATAGTCCTCGCCGTGCGCCGCGCCAGCGAGTTCGAGCTCGGGACGGTCGCCCCGCAGGGTGTCTTCGCCGGCACCGCCATACAGAGCGTCCGCGCCGCCGTCGCCCAGCAGATGGTCGTTGCCGTCACCGCCATCGAGAACATCGTTGCCGTGCAGCGCCTCCGGGGTGCTGTTGAGGTGGCCCGCCTCCGTGAGACCGTCCCCCGTCAGCCAGTCGTTACCCGCCGATCCGACGAGAACGTCGGCACCGCCGTTGCCCCAGAGATCGTCGTCGCCGGCTTCCCCGTCCAGAAGGTCGTCACCTCTGCCCCCGATGACATAGTCGAGGCCATCGCCCGCGTAGACCGCGTCGGCCTGGTCGTCCGGCGTGCGGGAAGCGCCGCCCTCCAGCACATAGGCATCGTCGATCTCGTAGACGCCCCAGGTGTTGCCCTTGATCCAGGTGGTGGTGCCCGATGGCGGATTCCAGGTCTGGTCCGGACTGCGGCGCGGAGGAACCCCCAGCGTGTGGGCGCTCAGGATCCAATCGTTGCCGCTGCCCCCACGGATGAGATCGCTGCCGGCGCCGCCCGCGAGCAGGTCGTCTCCCTCGCCGCCGTCGACGACATCGTTGCCGCCTGCGCCATCCAGCGCATCATTGCCGCCGAATCCCTCGATGCGGTTGTTCTCGGTCCATCCGATGATGACGTCGTTGAAGTCAGGGTCGACCACGCCGCCGCTCAAGGCGCCGTCCGGCACATAGCGCACGGTGCTCCAGTCGTAGGCGCCTGCCGGGTTCAAGGACGGGCGCTGGTCGCCCAGATAGACCCGCTCCCGCTCGCCTGCGTCCTCGACGGTGAGCTCCCATGCGTTCGAGTCGGCGGTGATGTCCCCGCTGCGGTAGGTGGCCGACAGTTGTGCCAAAGCATCGGCTGAGATCTCTCCCTGCTGCGCGAGGGCGAAGTGAACTTCGCTTTGCCCCTCGGCCAGGGTGATGACTGCGCCGGCGGCAGGGATCGATGTGCCGCCGTGGAACAGCTGGAACTGGTCCGCCAGGGCGGACAGACTCAAGGTCAGTGTGTCGCCCGCCGCCGCGGCTTGGTCGAGGTACAGGACGTAGCCGGCCGCGCCTCCTTCCTCGATGCGGCTGGTGCCCTGCTCGGGCTCGAAGTCGGGGTCGGCAAAGGGGTTGCCGCCTCCAGCCTGCTGCAGGACGAGGCGCGGGCCTTGCAGCCGGATGCCCAGGTAGCCGGCCTCGGAGCGGGCCTGCTCCAAGTCGAAGTCGCGCAGGGTGATGGTGTGGGCGCTGTCGCCTTGCCTGGCGATGAGGAGGGCCTTGCCGGTGGCGGATGTGGCGTCGTCCTGGACAAGGTAGTCGATGCGGTTTCCTGCGGCGTCCTCTGCGCACCAGGTGTTGCGCTTGCCGGTGCCTGCGCCGCCAGTGAGGGTTTGTTCGTCGAGGACGATGCTGCCGAGGGCGTCGCAGTCGGTAATGACATCCTTGCCGAAGATGCCTTCGAAACGGTAGGTGTCGGCGCCGATGCCGCCCTCGAGGTAGTCGTCGCCACCCAAGCCGCCGAGGGTATCGGCACCGCCGCCGCCATACAGCCGGTCATCTCGCCGACCGCCAACAAGATCGGCATCATCTTCAGCGCTGCCGAACCGCACGTATCTCGTACTCTCGGTGACGCTGCCGCGCTGGATCTTGAGCTGGCTCTGCCGATCCTCCCAAACGATGCCTTCGCCGTCATACAGACTGGCCGCATCTTTGCCATAGGCTTCGGTACTCGAACTGTCATAGCTGGCATTGAGGCTGTTGAAGTGGTTCTTGCGCTCCAGAAGCGCCGCGCGGTCGCTCAGCCACCGGTCGGTGATGCGAAGCTCGCTCGTCGCAGCGCCCGCCTCCAGCGCGGCCTTGTCCGCCTTCCAATCGGCGTAGACGGAACCCCATGCGCCGCCCACGGCGGATTCGAGCGCGCCCGGCGTGCTGCACGACAGCACGAAGGGGCTCAAGCTGTACAAGGCAGCGAATGCGCCGAAGTCGGTGTGCGCGTTGGATGCCAGGCCGTTGCCGCTTGCAGCCAGCGTCAGCGACACCTCCCCGGCAATGGCCTTCTTGTAGAGATCGCTGCCCTGAATCTGCTGCAGCACACTGTAGAACTTGTCGCGGCCGCTGTAGCCGGCGGGGTCTTCCACCTTGTGCCATGTATTGCCATCTGGCGACCCCTTCAAGCGCTGCTGGCTGGCCGGCCCCAATGCCAAGTCTGCCAGCGCGTTGAGCACCCTCTCCAGCACGTCGCCTTCGGCCCTGCCCTGGCTGCCACCGAACACCGCATCGCCGTCGACCTTCCTCAAATTGGAGGCGCTGCGAAGGATGCTGTTGAGGGTCTGGGCAGCTTGGTCGCCGGTGCGCTGACCAGCAGGCAGCAACTGCAGCAAGGCGTTCTGGACATTGAGCGAATCCACGATCAGCACGAGGCTGTGCGTATCGCCGAAGTCCTTCGTCGCGTAGCCATCGACCAGCAGCTTGACGTTGGCGTACTTGAAGGACTCCGCCACGGTGGCGCTGAGCATGTCGCCTCGCACCAGCGGCTGGTCTTCGATGAAGACCTTGACGTCTTTGCCGATGTGCCATTGAGAGTTCGACACGGCCGAGGGGCTGGTGTCGCCGACCACGTCGAACTGATTGGTCAGTCCTGTGGTGAGGTACGCCTTCTCGCCAATGGTCAGCGCTACGCCTTTCAGCAGACTGGCGGCATCGGTGTGCGCGCTGACCTCCAGCAGCGCCATTTGATAGTCGAGGCTTTCCTGCGCAATCTGGCTGTTGAGCCATTGCGCCGGGGTCTTGCCGTCGCCGCTGCCGATGCGCGTCAGGCGATCGACCTCGCCAAGAATAAGCTCGACGCGATCAATGGCATCGCTCACCATCTGCGCCTGCTTCTTGGTCTGGGCATCGACCGCGATGCCGCTGTCGGGCGGTGGATGCGCGAGCGCATCGAGGGCGGCGCGGTCGGCATTGCTGACCTCCTGGCCCGCTGCCAGCGAAGCCTTGGCACGCGCATAGATCTGTGCGAGCCCGTCATCCGAAAGGACGGGGCTGCGGGTGGAGGCAGCGCTGAACTGCTGCACCAGCGACTTCAGGCCGATGCTTTCGTCGAAGCCACCCACGCCCGCGCCGTTGAAGGTGACAACCTGGCTGATGCTCGCTTGATCGGCCGCGGGAGCGTCAGGGCCATGCAGCAGGTTGAAGACGGTGGCCAGATGCCCGCCCAGGCTGTAGCCGGTGACGGCGAAGGTCTGGCCGGGCTGCAGCAGGCCGCGGTCCTTGAGATCTTGATACCAAGCCTCCATGTCGCGGATCTGGCCCCACGCATAGCCTGTGGCCGCAATCTCCAGGGCGTTGGTGGCCTGGTTGTCGCGTGCGGCATCGTCGATGAACTCGGTGCTGCGGAAGGACATGACCAGTTCGTTGGTGTCCTTGTTGCGAAACAGCGTGCCGCTGAAGCCGGTGGCGGTGTTTGCGATCTGGTCTTCGACCTTCCAGTGCTTCTCAAATTCGATTGCCTGCTGCCTTGTGAAGACACTGGCATGGTCGTTGCCGCGAACGAGGGCTCGGATCAGGTCTTCCCCTGAGCCGGAGAACGTATTGGCAGCGGCATCACGAATGAATGCCTCTGCGGCCATCTGGAGATCGGCGTATTTGAGGTAGTCGGCAATTGACGGCGCGCTCGTCGTTTCAGTCATTTCATCTTCCCTTGTTTATTTCTGTGCTGGTCTGAGAACTTTCTCAACGAACCTTTGAGCTTGGCGGGCTTGCCGAGCAGATCCGTGACGTGGGGCGAACTCTGGACAGGCGTTATTGGCTGCCAGCAACCAAGGCGATCGCCCGCCAACACGGCTACCTTGCGCCGAATCCATCATGTAGCCAACACGCTCGGCGATGACCTCATCGGTCTGAAGATCAATCACCCTCAACGAGCTGCCCGCAATCCAGTACTCACGCTCCTCGGGCGTGGAGATATCGTCGTAGATCACGCCGTAGCGCGGCGCAAGACCCGTGGCGGCTGTCTTGTCGAGCACGAATTCATAGACATTAAGGTCGTAATTTGGGTTGCGCTTGAGTTCGAACTGCACTCCGGGCGCATTGCTCTCTTTCTTGCGGACCGCCTTCTTTGCGCCCGTGTATCTGTATCGCCGTCCATCCTGAGGGTCTAAGGCTTCAACGTACATATATCCCCCTGGGGGCGGCGGTGAGTTTTCGGCGCTTCGAATATTGGCCTCGTAACTGCCTCTAATGAAACTCACGATATACCCGTTGCCCAACAGGTCACTCCCATATGGATCGTCCAGTTTGAACTGATCCCCGTAGTTGATCTCGTTGGACCTGATCTTCAGAAGGTAAACACCTTCCACACTCTCCACGATCTTGTGAATCTTCTCGCCCGCCGTCTTGCAGCGCTCGGCAAACATGGCCTGGGCTTTCATCTGGCGCTCGTTCAGACGAGATGTGCCGGGCCCATTGCCACATGCGCTCACGAGCATGCTCAAGCCCAGCAGGACTGCGGGCAGCCAGCGATGCAGGACAGGATCTGCGAAACAGAAGGTCATACGTAACTCCGTAGTTGTTTTGAAGTTTTTTCTTAAGCGCCGACTCTCTGGAGGCCGTTGCCGTAGAGAGCGCGCTACTGAGATCAGGCCCTTGCTCACGGTCCGACGAGCTGCAACGACAGTCGGGGCCGCCCCCAACTCAAGCACGGCTTGACCTCCTGGCATGCGGGCACTCCCCGCACAGCGAACAAGCAGACAGATACGAAGGCTCGAGCAGCGTGTTGCCGCCTGCGCCAGCATTGCCGCCATCGAAGCGACTCTTGCGCTCCAGCAGCAGTGCACGGTCTTGCAGCCATTGGTCCGTGACATGCAGCTGATCCGCCGTGGCACCCGCCATCAGTGCTGCCCGGTCCATCTGCCAGTCGTCGTAGATCGAGCCCCAACTTCTGCCGGCGATCGCGTCGAACGCGTCCGGCGTGGAAGACGTAAACACAAACGGAGTTAGACCGTACAGGGCTGCGAATGCGCCGAAGTCGATGCGTGCGCTCTGCGCCAGATCGGTGGCGCTTGCAATCGGCCCTAGCGACACCTCTCCGACAACGGCCTTCTTGAACAACTCACTCTGCTCGATCAGCTGAAGCATCGCGTAGAGCGCGTTCCGCCTCGCAAAGCCTCCCTGGTCCTCCATCAGATGCCAACCGTCGCTGTCCCGCGAGCCCTTCAGGCGCGGTTGGCCAAGGGGCCCAAAGGCGAGGCCGGTCAGCGCATTGAGCACGTTCTCCAGCACATCGCCTTCCATCTTCTTCTGCGCAAGTTCGCAATGAACACTCGCATCGGCCAACTCAAGATTGGACGCACAGCGCAGGATGCTGCTAAGGAACATCTGCAAAACAGGCCCACGCCTTGCATGACCTGAAGCCATGAAGCAACTTGGACTTGGCCTGAGCCTATCGACGAAGAAGACGCGCAAGCGCGAGTTCCTCGAAGAGATGGAACGCGTGGTGCCGTGGGCCGCGCTGGTGCAGATCGTCGAGCCGCACTGCCCGCGCGCGAAGACCGGCCGGCCGCCGATACCGGTGGAGACCATGCTGCGCATTCATTACTTGCAGCAATGGTTCGGCTTGAGCGACCCGGCGATGGAAGAGGCGCTGCATGACGTGCCGCTGTACCGCGAGTTTGCCAAGTGCGACGGCGCCATGGCTAGGCTGCCCGACGAGACGACGATCTTGCGCTTCCGCCACCTGCTCGAGCGTCACAACCTGGCGCCCGACATGCTGCGCCTGGTGAACGACATCCTGCAGGCCAAGGGTCTGATGCTGCGCACCGGCACGGCGGTTGATGCGACGCTGATCTCGGCGCCGAGTTCGACCAAGAACGCCAGCGGCGAGCGCGACCCGGAGATGAAGCAGACCAAGAAGGGCAACAACTGGTACTTCGGGATGAAGGCCCACATCGGCGTGGACGCCGCCTCAGGCCTGGTTCACACGGTCGTTGGCACGGCGGCCAACATCAATGACCTCAACGTCGCTGGACAACTGCTGCACGGGGAAGAGCACGCGGCCTTCGGCGATGCGGGCTATCAGGGCGTGCACAAGCGACCCGAGGCCGCGGGTCCGACGTGGCACGTGGCCATGCGCCCGGGCCTGCGCAGGAAGCTCAACCCGTTCATCGAGCCGGAGTTCATCGCCGAGCGTCTGGAGAAGATGAAGGCGAGCATCCGCGCCAAGGTCGAGCACCCGTTCCGCGTACTCAAGCGCCAGTTCGGCTTCACCAAGGTGCGCTACCGAGGCTTGGCGAAGAACACGGCGCAGCTCGTCACGCTGTTCACGCTGTCGAACCTGTGGATGGCGCGCCGGCAATTGCTGGCGGCCCAGGGATGAGTGCGTCCGCGGCGCAGCGAATGCGCCAGAAGTGGCCTCAAGCCGCCGCGCCCAGCAACCATCGGAACGAGAAACAACGCCCCGGGTGGCGTGTTTGCGCTTTATGTCGATCAATAGCAGTCGCGATTCGCGTTCTGCAGACCTTCCCTAAGTGTCCGAACGGCCTCCTGGCTTTTACGCTGGCTGGCGGGCAGCATCTGCAGCAAGACATACTGGACATTGAGCGAGTCCACGATCCATGTCAGGTCGTCGGTGAAGTTAACGGCCTGGTCGACGCCGGCCTGATCCGCCACCGATGCCTTGGGTCCGCGCAGCAGATCGAACACCTTGAGGAACGCGCCCGACGCCATCTGCAGATGGGCGTGCGCGAGGTCGTCGGCGACGTTTGGGGCAGTTGTCATTTCTTGGTTCCCTGGTCTTTTTCTTGGAAGTGCATTTCGCGCTGCACAAGGGGCGCCACGTTACCGACTCACTCGTCCCAACTCAATGGGCCGAATGTCCCGATTTGCACTCCGCGACAATTGATCAGATTTCACTTGTTCATGCGCAGGTAGATCGCCACCGCTTCAGTGCGATTGCGCGCGCCCAGCCTCAGGTAGAGACGGCTCAGCTGGTTGCGTATCGTTTTCTCGCTGCGGCCCACCAGCGCAGCAAGCTGCGCGTTGGTGCTTCCTGCTGCCATCGCGCGCAGCAGGGTGATCTCATGAGCGCTGAGCGGGGCAATCGGCGACGATGGGTTGGAGGTCACGTCACCCACTTCCACAAGGCAAATCCAATCGCCCCCAGCACCGCTGCCACCGCCGCAAAGGCGACGACCCAGAGCAGCATCCTCTCCAGCCAGACAAGCTGCCGATGCCGTCGCTCCCCGGCCGCGTCCTCGCCGAGAAACCACGCCACGACAAGGATCGTCACCGCCACGCTCAGCCACAGGCCGAGGGGAACATCGCCCATATCCATAGCCGTATCCATATCCGCCTCCTCTTCCCTTTCCCCGCGTGACCTCAGCGCTCCCGCAGACTCTCGTTGGCCGCCCGCTGCACCGGGCTCAACAGGTACTCGATGATCCGCCGCTTGCCCGTCTTGACCTCCGCCGTCAGGTTCATCCCCGGGCCCAGCTTGATGGCCTTGCCGTCGATGTCGATATGGCTGTGCTCCAGCACCAGCGTTACCGGAAAGATCGCGCCGCGCTTCTCGTCGTTCACCGCATCGGCCGTCACCGTGCGCACCACGGCTGCCACGGTGCCGTATCTCGTGAACGGAAAGGTCTCGAACTTGATCTCTGCACGCTGGCCTTCGTGCACGAAGCCGATGTCCTTGTTCTCCAAGGTCACCTCGGCCATGACTTGCGCGCCCTCGGGCACGATGACCATGAGCGGCTGGGCCTCGGTGACGACGCCGCCCTCGGTGTGCGCCGCGAGTTGCTGCACGGTGCCGGCCACCGGCGCCTTGAGACGGGTCAGTCGCTCACGCTGCGCGGCCTTCGCCTGTTCCTGCAAGCCTTGGCGCTCCCGGAGCTCGGCGGCCGCCTCGCGCTCGCTGAGGCCGCGACGGGTCTCGGCCACGAAGGCAGCGCGGGCGTTCTCGCTTTCTTTCAAGGCGGCAGCGGTTTCGGCGAGCCGCGCGCGCTGGGTGGCCAGGTCGCGTTCCAGCTCGATGCGCTCGCGGGTGCGGTCCTGGTTGGCATGGGCGGACATGAAGCCCTGTTCCGCCAGTTGTCGGAAGTCGGCCTCTCGCTGCCGGGTGATGGGCAGCGTGGTCTCGAGCTTGGCGACCATCTCGCGCACGGTGACGATCTCGGCCTGGCGCCGCTGGATCTCGGCACCGGCGCGGGCCAGCTTGGCGGTGATGTCGCTCCATTCGTCGGCGAGGTGGGTTCGTGCAGCCCGCGCATCGGCCGCGGACCAGCCGGCAGGCAGGCTGCCGGCAAGGTCGGGCGGGTGCGCCGGCAGGTGGATGGCTTGCAGCAGCGTGCGCGTACGCAGCAGCTCCGACTGCGCCGACTTCAACTGCTCGTCGGTGCTGGTCCGATCGGCGCTGGCGGTGGTGGGGTCCAGCTCCACCAGCACCTGGCCGGCCTCGACGCGGTCGCCGTCCTTCACCAGGATGCGTCGCACGACGCTGCGCTCCAGCGGCTGGACGAGCTTGGTGCGTTCGCTCACCACGATGCGGCCCGGCGCCATGGCCACGATGTCGATCTGGCCGATGAGCGACCACAGCAACGCGATGAGGAGCAAGGCGACGATGGCGCCTGCGAGGCGGCGCGGGGCGGGATGCACCGGGGTTTCCTGCAGGCTCAGGGCTGCGGGCAGGAAGGCCAGTTCGTCTGCCAGCCGCGTGGGGCCGGCGAGCTCGTGGCGGGCTTGCCAGGCGGCGTGGAAGACGGTGCGGTAGCGCACGAGCAGGTCGCGCAAAGGATGCCGCATCGAAGGGTCTGGCGTGTTCATGCCTCGGCTCCTTCGGTCGAGTGGCCGCCCGCCTGCATGGCCCACAACCGTGCGTAGATGCTTTGCGGGCGGCCCAGCAGCGCCTCGTGCGCGCCCTCTTCGACGATGGCCCCCTTTTCCATCACGATGATGCGATGCGCATGCCGCACGGCACTCAACCGGTGGGCGATGATGAAGACGGTGCGCCCTTGGCAGATGTGCGCCATGTTGCGCTGGACGATGGCTTCGCTCTCGTAGTCCAGCGCACTGGTGGCCTCGTCGAAGATCAGGATGCGCGGCTGCGAAAACAGCGCCCTGGCAATCGCGATCCGCTGGCGCTGGCCGCCGCTCAAGGAGGCGCCCTGCTCGCCCACCACGGTGTCGTAGCCCTCGGGCAGCTCGCTGATGAAGGCGTGGGCGCCCGCCAGCCGGGCGGCGTGCATCACGGCTTCGATCGGCGCTGCCGGGTCGGCAATGGCAATGTTCTCGCGCACGCTGCGGTTGAAGAGCACACTTTCCTGCAACACCACGCCGACCTGCCTTCTCAGCTGTGCTGCGTCGACCAGGCCGATGTCGATGCCGTCGACCAACACCCGCCCCTGCTCGGGCGAATAGAGCCGCTGGATCAGCTTGGTCAGCGTGCTCTTGCCGGAGCCGGAGCGCCCGACGATGCCGATCACCTCGCCGGGGCGGACATCGAGGCTGACGCCCTGCAGTACAGGCGGCGCTTCGGCCCGGTAGCGGAAGCTCAGCTGGTCCAGCGTGACCTGGCCCTTGAGGGCGGGCAGCTGCGCGGCAGCGCTGGGCGCGACTTCGGTGCGCGTGTCGAGGATGTCGCCCAGCCGGGCCATGGAGATGCCGGTCTGCTGGAAGTCGGTCCACAGCTGGGCCATGCGCATGATGGGCTGTGCCACGCGTTGCGCGAACATGTTGAAGGCGACGAACTGGCCGACGCTGAGCTGGTTGTCCATGACCAGATGGGCGCCCCACCAGAGCGTCGCGGCGTTGACCAGTTTGCCGATCAGGTTGATGCCCTCGTGGCCCCAGCTCGCCAGGCTCTGGGTCTTGAAGCTGGCCGAGACATAGGCTGCGAGCTGATCGTCCCAGTGCCGGCCGAAGACGGGCTCGAGGGCCGTGGCCTTCACGGTCTGGATCGCGCCGACGGTCTCCACCAGCAAGGCCTGGTTCTCCGCGCCGCGGGCGAACTTCTGGTCCAGCCGACGGCGCAGGACGGGCACGATGGCAAGGCTCAGGCCGAAGTAGAGCGGCAAGCCGACCAGCACGATGAGGGTCAATGACACGCTGTAGAACAGCATGACGCCGATGAACACCACCGAGAACACGACATCGAGCACGACGGTGAGCGCATTGCCGGTGAGGAAGCTGCGGATGTTCTCCAGCTCGCGCACGCGTGCCACCGAGTCGCCGATCCTGCGGGCCTGAAAGTAGGCCAGGGGCAGTTGCACCAGATGACGGAACAATCGCGAGCCGAGCTCGACATCGATGCGGCTTGTCGTGTGACTGAAGACATGGCTGCGCAGTCCGTTGAGCACACTCTCGAACACGACCACCACGACCAGGCCGATGACGAGCACATCCAGCGTGGTGAGGCCGCGGTGCACCAGCACCTTGTCCATGACGACCTGGAAGAACATCGGGCTCACCAGCGCGAGGAGCTGGAGCATGAAGGAGATGGCCAGCACCTCGCCGAGGAGGCGGCGGTATTTGACGAGGCTGGGCACGAACCACGAGAAGTCGAACTTCTGCAGTTCGGCGGCCAGGCTGGCACGGCTGGCGACGAGGATGAGCTCGCCGGTCCATTGGCGCGCGAAATCGTCGAAGGGCACGATGGTGCTGGGCACCGGTGGCGCGGCCGCCGGATCATGCAGCAGCACCCGCTGGGCATCGCCCCGCGCGAGGACCATCCAGCGCGTCTGCCCTTCCTCGTCGCGCATCTGCACGAGTGCCGGCAATGGCGTGGTGGCGAGGCGCTCGATTGGCGGGCTCGATCGCCTCGCCTTCAGGCCCAGATGCCGGGCCGCGCGCAAGAGCAGATGCGTGTCGGCGCGGTCGGCGGGGCTGATGCCGAGTTGGTGGGCGAGCGTCGCCGGATCGGCCGCGATGCGATGAACGCGCGCCACGGCGCACAACGCCTGCAGCGCATGGCCTGCACGTCGCGCGTGCGCTTCCTCGACGCCCGCGCGCGAGCCGGCCGCGCATGCGGCGGCGCCCTGTACTTCCTGCATGAATCAACTCCCTGAAGCTCGGTGTTATTCGGGTAAAAACCCGCGAAGCTTGGCGGAGTGGTTGTGCAGGTGCCTCCTCAGAAGTGGGGAGCTGGAATTCGGTAAGACTTGCGCCTTACCGCAGGCGGAGCAGCCGCCGGGTTGGGATTAATCCCTTCAGTGCCCCGGCACCAGGAAGTCCTGGCTGATGCGCCATCCCAGCTCGTTCACCCGGTCGAGGAACTGCGTGAGGTACGCGTGCAGCCCGGTCGCGAGGATCTCGTCGACGACCGCGTACTGCAGGTCGGCCAGCAGCTTGCCGGCGCGCCGCTGGGTCTCGGCGCTCTGGTCGTTCTTCACTTTCTCGAGGTCGTTCACCACCTCGATCAGGCTGGCGTGCAGCGAGCGCGGCATGTCGGCGCGCAGGATCAGCAGCTCGGCCACGCGCTCGGGCTTGATCACGTCGCGGTACACCTTGCGGTAGACCTCGAAGGCCGAGACGCTGCGCAGGATCGCGCTCCAGTGATAGAAGTCGTACTCCTGGTCTTCCTCGGTGGCGGTGCCGAAGAACTCGCTGTTGAGCGCGTGGAACTTCACGTCGACCAGGCGCGCCGTGTTGTCGGCACGCTCGATGAAGGTGCCCAGGCGCGAGAAGTGGAAGGCTTCGTCCTGCAGCATGGTGCCCACCGTCACGCCGCGCGACAGGTGCGAGCGGAACTTGACCCATTCGAAGAACTGGCCCGGGTCGCGCTCGAATTCGCCGGCGCGCAGCATGCGGTTGACTTCGAGCCATGTGGTGTTCTGCGTCTCCCACGATTCGGTGGTGAGCGCACCCCGCACGGCCCGCGCGTTCTCGCGCGCGGCACGCAGGCAGGAGACGATGGACGAAGGGTTCGACTCGTCCTTGACCATGAACTCCATCACGCGGTCGGGCGTGATCTGGTCGTACTTCTCGTTGAAGGCCGGCAGCAGTTCGCTGATCGACAGCAGGCCCTGCCAGCCGTACTCGGCCACCTCGGCCGATTGCGGCAGCAGCGAGGTCTGGTAGTTGACGTCGAGCATGCGGGCGGTGTTTTCGGCCCGCTCGGTGTAGCGCGACATCCAGTAGAGGTGATCGGCGGTGCGTGACAACATGACTGGTGCTCTCCTGATCAGCTCGACTGGGTTTGCGTCTGGGTCTGCGTCTGGGGCTCGGCCTGGCCCGAATCCCCGTTGCGCGGCTTGCCCCGCCGCTCGGCCTCGAGCACCCAGGTGTCCTTGGTACCGCCGCCCTGCGACGAGTTGACCACCAGCGAGCCTTCCTTGAGCGCCACGCGCGTGAGCCCGCCCGGGACCATCTGCACCTCCTTGCCCGAGAGCACGAAGGGCCGCAGGTCGATGTGCCGCGGTGCAATGCCCGATTCCACGAAGGTGGGCGAGGTCGACAGGCTCAGCGTGGGCTGCGCGATGTAGCCGTCGGGCTTGGCCAGCACGGCCTTCTTGAAGTCCTCGATCTCGGCCTGCGTCGCGGCCGGGCCGATCAGCATGCCGTAGCCGCCTGCCCCGTGGACTTCCTTGACCACCAGGTCCTTCATGTGGGCCAGGGTGTAGTCGAGGTCCTCCTTGTTGCGGCACATCCAGGTCGGCACGTTCTTGAGGATCGGCTGCTCGCCGAGGTAGAACTCGATCATCTTCGGCACATAGGGGTAGATCGACTTGTCGTCGGCCACGCCGGTGCCGACGGCATTGCAGATCACCACGTTGCCCTCGCGGTACGCGCGCATGAGGCCGGCGCAGCCCAGCGTGGAGCTCGGGCGGAACACTTCGGGGTCGAGGAAGTCGTCGTCCACGCGGCGGTAGATCACGTCCACGCGCCGCGGCCCGCGGGTGGTGCGCATGTAGACGAAGTCGTCCTTGACGAAGAGGTCCTGCCCCTCGACGAGTTCCACCCCCATCTGCTGCGCGAGGAAGGCGTGCTCGAAGTAGGCGCTGTTGTACATGCCGGGCGTGAGCACCACCACCGTGGGCTCGGCGGTGGCCGGCGGCGCAGAGGCGCGCAGGGTCTCGAGCAGCAGGTCGGGGTAGTGCGCGACCGGCGCGACGCGGTTCTGGCTGAAGAGATCGGGGAAGAGCCGCATCATCATCTTGCGGTTCTCGAGCATGTAGCTCACGCCGCTGGGCACGCGCAGGTTGTCTTCGAGCACGTAGTACTCGCCGTTGCCGCTGGCGTCGGGTGCGCGCACGATGTCGATGCCTGCGATGTGCGAGTAGACGTCGTTGGGCACCTTCACGCCCACCATCTCGGGCCGGTACTGCGCGTTGTTGAAGATCTGCTCGGAAGGCACGACGCCGGCCTTGATGATTTCCTGCCCGTGGTAGACGTCGTGGATGAAGCGGTTGAGCGCCGTCACGCGCTGCACCAGGCCCTTTTCCATGCGCTCCCATTCGTGGGCGGGGATGATGCGCGGCAGCAGGTCGAAGGGAATCAGGCGCTCGGTGCCCGAGCCGTCCTCGTCCTTCGCGCCGTAGACGGCAAAGGTGATGCCGACCCGGCGGAAGATCATTTCCGCCTCCTCGCGCCGCGAACGCATCACCTCGGGGGGCTGCTTCGCGAGCCACTGGTCATAGCGCTTGTAGTGTTCCCGGATCGCGGCGCCTTGATAGGGCAGCTGCTCGTACATCTCGTCGAATTTGTGCATGGGGCACCGATCTCCTTGGCCGTAGCTTAGCAAGTTCAAGGCCAGATTCCGTGCTCACGCTAACCCCAACACGGGCGCCGACACTGCATTCACGGCAGGCGGTGATGCCAGTAGCGCTGGCCTTCCTGCCGTTCGCAGCGCACGGCCTCAGGATGCACGCTGGACCAGAGGCCCGCGCCGCAATGCGCGGAGTCGACGACCGCAATGCCGCGCTCCGCATAGCGCGCCGTCACCTCCGCGGCCGGGTGCCCGAAGCGGTTGCGATAGCCGGCCTGGACCAGCGCGATGCGCGGCTGCACGGCCTGGAGCAGCGCGGGGCTCGACGAGGTCTTGCTGCCATGGTGCGGGACCAGCAGCAGATCGGCGCGCAGGTCGGGCGCGCGCGCGGTCAGCGCGGCTTCCTGCAGGCGCTCGATGTCGCCGGCCAGCAGCGCGGTGGCGCGCCCATTGCCGATGCGCAGCACGCAGGAGACCGCGTTCGGCCTGGTGAAGCCGGCATAGTCGGCCTCTTGCGGATGGAGGATCTCGAAGCGCACGCCGTCCCACGTCCAGGCCTGGCCGGCCACGCAGCGCTGCACCGGCCGCAACTGCTGCAGCGGATGCCCGGCCTCGACCGAGCTGCGCAGCTCCGCCCCGGTCTGCATCGCCAGCACCGCGGGCGCGCCGCCGGTGTGGTCGCTGTCGCGGTGGCTCAGGACGACGGTGTCCAGCCGCTCGCCCAGCGCGCGCAGCAAGGGCACCAGCACCCGGTGGCCGGCATCGCTTTCCAGGCTGTAGCGCGGGCCGGCGTCATACAGCAGGCTGTGGGTGGCGGTACGAACCAGCACCGCATTGCCTTGCCCGATGTCCGCGGCGAGCAGCTCGAACTCGCCTGCCGGCGGCCGTGGCGCCTGCCAGAGCAGCGCGGGCAACAGCAGCGGCAACCCCTGTACTCGCAGCGCCCATGGAAGGCGCATGGCCAGCAGCACCCCGCCCGCCACGCCGGCGATGCTGGCCCAGAGCGCGGGCGCCGGCGCCGACAGCGTGGCCAACGGCAGTTCGGCCAGCCACTGCAGCACCAGTGCCAGCAGTTGCACCGCCCAGGCGGCCAGGTCCCACAGCGGCGGCAGCAATACGCCGAGCATGGCGAGCGGCGTGAGCACCAGCGTGACCCAGGGAATGGCGATGGCGTTGGCCAGCAGCCCGACGCTCGAGACCTGCTGGAACAGCAGCAGGCTGAGCGGCGTCAACGCCAGCGTCACCGCCCATTGCTCGCGCGCCATGCGGGCCAGGCGCGCCGCGATGCCCGTGCCGCCTTCATCTGCGGCGCCGGTGGCGAACAGCACGCCCACCGCAACGAAGCTGAGCCAGAAGCCGGCCTGCATCAGCGCCCACGGGTCGACGCTCACGACCACCGCGCAGGCGCACAGCCAGACGAAGGGCCAGGGCCACTGCCGCCCCGAGAGGCGCAGCAGCGCGACCGTGCCCAGCATCCACACCGTGCGTTGCGAAGGCAGGCCCCAGCCGCTGAAGAGCGCATACAGCGCCGCCAGCAGCACGCCCCCGATCAATGCCGCATGCGGTGCCGGCAGCCACAGCATCAGCGGGCCGCTGCGCCGCCACGCAGCCCCCACCACCCACGCGGCGAGCCAGGCGAATATCGTGATGTGCAGGCCCGAGATCGACATCAGGTGCGCGACGCCGGTGGCGCGGAACACGTCCCAGTCGGCACGCTCGATCGCGTTCTGGTCGCCCGTGACCAACGCCGCGATCACGCCGGCCTGACGGCGCTCGGGCACGCGCTCGAAGACCGCGTCGCGCACGGCCTCGCGCGCGCGCTCGACCGGATGGCGCCAGGTCTGGCCCTGCGGCTGCGGCCGCGCATCCCGCGCGCCCGTGCGCACGTTGCCGCTGGCCCGCACGCCCTGCTCCCAGAGTCGCAGTTCCTGGTCGAAGCCATGCGGGTTCAGATTGCCGTGCGGTGCCTTCAGTCGCACTGTCATGCGCCAGCGCTCGCCCGCATGCACGAGGCCAGGCGCCGCGGCGGGCTCGACGCGCGAGGCCTGCTCGGGCGCGCGGCCCCAGAGGCCGGTGTTGTCCGCGTACCAGCCCAGCGCGATGCGCGAGGGCGTGCGGAGCGGGCGGGGCCCGGCATCGCCGGCCCAGCGGGCGCTCTCGACATCGAAGAAAAAACGCACCGCTCCATCGCCATGCTGCGGCATCTGCGAGACCACGCCCAGCAGCTCCAGGTCGCGCCCCTCGAGTGCGGGATCGAGTGCCTCGGCCGCATAGGCGCAGGCACGCCAGCCCGCGAGACCCGCCCCGGCCATCGCGCCGACCAGCATCAGTGCAGGCAGCAGCAGGCGCGGCAAGAACCACCGGTGCTCACGGCGCAGCAACAGCCAGCCCGCCGCTGCGGCCAGCAGCAAGCCGGCATACGCGGCGCGCTCCCACAACGTTGGCTGTTGAAGCTGCAGGGCCGCGCCCAGCACCGAGCCGCCCATCAGCGCGAAGAAACCCAGGCCGCGGTTCTGCGCGTCGGCCGTCACGAAACACTCACGGATGACATGCTGCAATCCCTCCCCTTGCTGCGCTCTGTGGCGCGCTAATTGCTATGCCTGTGGGCTAGTATGCGTCCTCGTTCAGGGGCGCTTCCACGCCATCGAAAAAAATGTCCATCCACGCCGCTCTTCACCACGTCACCCACTACAAGTACGACCGTCCGGTGCAGCTGGGGCCTCAGGTGGTGCGCCTGCGTCCCGCTCCGCATTGCCGCAGCAAGGTGATCTCCTATTCGCTGCGGGTCGAGCCCGAGCAGCACTTCGTCAACTGGCAGCAGGATCCCTTCGCGAACTACCTCGCGCGGCTGGTGTTCCCCGAGAAGACGCGCGAGTTCAAGGTCACGGTCGACCTGGTGGTCGAGATGGCGGTCTACAACCCCTTCGACTTCTTCCTCGAGCCGCAAGCCGAGAACTTCCCCTTCAAGTACACCGAATCGCAGGCGCAGGAGCTCGCGCCCTATCTGGTGGCCGACCCCGCCACGCCACTCGTGGCGGCCTACCTCGAGAAGGTCGATCGCAAGACGCAGCGCACCATCGATTTCCTGGTCGGCCTCAACCAGCAGGTGCAGCATGACGTCAACTACCTGATCCGCATGGAGCCCGGCGTGCAGACGCCCGAGCAGACGCTCGCGAATGGCTCCGGCTCGTGTCGCGACTCGGGCTGGCTGCTGGTGCAGCTGCTGCGAAACGTCGGCCTGGCGGCGCGTTTCGTCTCGGGCTACCTCATCCAGCTCACGCCCGACGTGAAGGCACTCGACGGCCCGAGCGGCACCACGGTCGACTTCACCGACCTGCACGCCTGGTGCGAGGTGTACCTGCCCGGCGCCGGCTGGATCGGGCTCGATGCCACCTCCGGCCTGATGGCCGGCGAAGGCCATATTCCGCTGGCCTGCACGCCCACGCCATCGAGCGCGGCGCCGATCGAAGGCGCGGTCGACGAGGCCGAGGTGGAATTCGGCCACGAGATGAAGGTCACCCGCATCCACGAATCGCCGCGCGTGACCAAGCCCTACACCGAGGACCAGTGGGCCGAGGTGCTGGCGCTCGGCGACGCGGTGGATGCGCGCCTCTCCGCCGGCGACGTGCGCCTCACCATGGGCGGCGAGCCCACCTTCGTTGCCACGACCGACCGCGACGCGGCCGAATGGAACACCGATGCGCTCGGCCCCACCAAGCGCGGCTACGCGACCGAGCTGGTGCACCGCCTGCGCGACGAATACGGCCAGGGCGGCTTCCTGCATTTCGGGCAGGGCAAGTGGTACCCGGGCGAGCAGTTGCCGCGCTGGGCGCTGTCGATCTTCTGGCGCGCCGACGGCCAGGCCGTGTGGCAGCGGCCCGAGCTCTTCGCGGACGAGCGCCACCCCACCCACTACACCAGCGAGGACGCGCAGCGCTTCACCCGCGCGCTCGCGCGCAAGCTGGGGCTGACCGACCGCTTCGTGCAGCCCGGCCACGAGGACGTCTACTACTACCTCTGGCGCGAGCGCCGCCTGCCGGTGAATGTCGATCCCTTCGATTCCAAGCTCGACGACGAGATGGAGCGCGTGCGCCTGCGCCGCGTGTTCACGCAGAAGCTCGATGCCGTGATCGGTTACGTGCTGCCCATCGAGGCCGCGAACGCCGAGACCGATGCGCCCGCCCTCGCCGGCCCGGGGTGGAAAACCGGCCCCTGGTTCCTGCGCGACGACCGCCTGTACCTGATCCCCGGCGATTCACCGATGGGCTATCGCCTGCCGCTGGATTCGCAGCCCTGGGCCAGCAAGGGCGACTACCCCTACCTCATCGAGCGCGATCCCAACGCCCCACGTGCGCCGCTGCCGGCCTCGGCCCTGTTCCACGAGCGCTACGAGGGCACGCTCGGCAATGCGCCCGACCTCGCCGACGTGCCCTACGACTTCGGCATGCCGCAGCAGGCACCGGCCGCGGTGCGCTTCCAGGCTTCGCACGGCAATCCCGTGGCGGCGCGTGCCCAGGCGGCGTTGGAGCCGGGCACGGTGCGCCCTCCAAACCGCGGCGAGTCGGCCCACTGGGTCACGCGCACCGCACTGTGCGTGGAGGTGCGCGACCCGCGCCGCGCAAACGGCCCGACGGCCGAGAAGGTCGGCAGCGCCTCTGGCGTGCTGTACGTCTTCATGCCGCCGCTGGCGCGGCTGGAGGACTACCTCGACCTGCTCGCCGCGGTCGAAGCCACGGCGGGCGAGCTGGACCTGCGGGTGGTGATCGAAGGCTACCCGCCGCCGCGCGACCCCCGCCTCAAGCTGCTGCAGGTCACGCCCGACCCGGGCGTGATCGAGGTCAACATCCATCCGGCCCACAACTGGCGCGAGCTGGTGGAACACACCGAGTTCCTCTACGGCGCGGCCTTCGAGACCCGGCTGTCGGCCGAGAAGTTCATGACCGACGGCCGCCATACCGGCACCGGCGGCGGCAACCACTTCGTCCTGGGCGGCGCCACGCCCGCCGACAGCCCCTTCCTGCGCCGGCCCGAGCTGCTCGCGAGTCTGTTGCTCTACTGGCACAACCATCCCTCGCTCAGCTACCTGTTCTCGGGCATGTTCATCGGCCCGACCAGCCAGGCGCCGCGCGTGGACGAGGCGCGCAACGACCAGGTCTACGAGCTCGAGATCGCGCTGGCCCAGATCGCCCGCAGCCGCGAGGTGCATGGCGAGGACATGCCGCCCTGGCTGGTCGACCGCACGCTGCGCAACATCCTGGTCGACGTCACCGGCAACACGCATCGCAGCGAGTTCTGCATCGACAAGCTCTACTCGCCCGACACCGCCACCGGCCGCCTGGGCCTGCTGGAGCTGCGCGCCTTCGAGATGCCGCCGCATGCGCGCATGAGCATCGCGCAGCAGCTGCTGCTGCGCGCGCTGGTGGCGCGCTTCTGGGACGCGCCCTACCGCGCGCCCGTGACGCGCTGGGGCACCGAGCTGCACGACCGCTTCCTGCTGTCCACCTTCGTCAGGATGGACTTCGAGGACGTGATCAGCGAGATGCGACAGGCCGGCTTCGCCTTCGATGCCGCCTGGTTCGCGCCGCACTTCGAGTTCCGCTTTCCGCTGGTCGGCCAGGTGCAGGCCATGGGCGTGGAGCTCTCGCTGCGCAACGCGCTCGAGCCCTGGCACGTGATGGGCGAGGAAGGCTCGGCCGGCGGCACGGTGCGCTACGTGGACTCCTCGCTGGAGCGCATCGAGGTGCGCGTGACCGGCCTCAACGAAAGCCGCTACGCCATCACCGTCAACGGCCAGGCGCTGCCGCTGCAGCCCACCGGCACCGCCGGCGAGTTCGTGGCCGGCGTGCGCTACAAGGCCTGGAACCCGCCCTCGGCGCTGCACCCGAGCATCGGCGTGCATGCGCCGCTGACCTTCGACATCGTCGACACCTGGATGAAGCGCTCGCTCGGCGGCTGCCAGTACTTCGTCTCTCATCCGGGCGGCCGCAACTACGAGACCTTCCCGGTCAATGCCTACGAGGCCGAGAGCCGGCGCATGTCGCGCTTCTCGCGCATGGGCCATTCGCCTGGGTTGATGCGCACGCCGCCGGCCAACATCGAGATCGCGGGCAGTCGCGAGTTCCCGTTCACGCTCGATCTGCGCAGAGGCTGACCGCCGAGGCCGTGCGGACTGCGCCCTCAGGCCTTGGGCGGCTGTTCAGTGCCCGAGTGCAATCAGCTCAATGTCCTTGCGCAGTAGATCGTTTACGAGGTTGGACAAGTCCACTCCCTTGGCGCTGGCCAGCGCTGTGAGCGCGGCCTGCACCTGGTCATCGAGGTAGACGGGCAAGGCCACGCGCATGCCGGGGCGGTAGAACTTGCCGCGCTGGCCCTTGGCGAAGTCAATCTCTGTGGGCATGTCGTCGTCGGCTGGGGTGGATGCTTGGTTCATGGTGCTGACCTCAACGGGGTTCGTCTTCGTACTGCCGGCGCTCGGCCCGGCTGGCCTCGCGCGCCGAAATGATCCGGGCCTTGGCGCTGGCCGGCCCGGTAGCGCTGTAGGTGTGGGACACCGCCAACAGCTTGCCTTCGCCGGACACGCCCAGCGTGAACCAGCGTTCCTCGAAGTCGCTGTGCGCCTCGTCGTACACGCTCAAGGCCAGTGCATCGAGCAGGACGCTCGCGGCCTGCGCGAACGACACGCCGTGCTTGGCCAAGTTCGATTGCGCCTTGTTTGGATCCCATGTGACTTCCAGATGCGGGTCGGCGGGCGTCGGGCTGGCGGCGGGTGGTTCGGGGGTGCTCACGCCTCAACCTCGTTGATTGCATGGCCCGAGGTGGCACGTTGCTCGCGCTCGGTTTGAAAGTCCACCAAGTCCAGCGCCTCGGACACGCGGACGGCTGGTAGATGCTCTAGGCGTTCGATCAGGCGAATCTCGACGGCGGTCATAGCAAGATGGTGCACTCATGTGTCCGTAGGCTGATTCGTCGGTTGTACCGCAGGTTTGATTCAACCTGCTCAACCTGTATCGCAAAGGCCTGAATTCAATGCTCCAAAGGGCTCGGGCGCGCGCAATCGGCGAGTAGTTCGCGCTCACGGTGTGACAATCAACGCACCGTGGACCCCTTGAACGAATCCCTCTTCGACGCCCAGGCGCTCGAGTCGCCGGCCGACCTGGCCTCGTCGCTTGCGCCGCCGGCCGCGCCGGGGCACTTCGACGAGCTGCGCGGCCTTGCCACTCCCACCCCCGCAGCCGTGCCTCGGCTCGGCGTCCCCTCGCAGCCGGCGCCGCTGCATGACGCCACTTCCCCGCCCCCGGCTGCGCGGCCCGAGCCCGATGCCGGCGAGCGCGGCCCGCTTGCGCCGCACTGGGCCGCGTTCTTCGAGCAGCTCGGCACCGAAGGCTTCAGCGACCTGCCCCGGCGCGCCATCAGCCTGGAGCGCCAGATCCGCGACAACGGCGTCACCTACAACGTGTATGCCGACGCCGGCGGCCCGCAGCGGCCCTGGTCGCTCGACCTCTTCCCGCTGATCGTCCCGCCCGAGAGCTGGGCCGCGATCGAGGCCGGCGCGCTGCAGCGCGTGCGCCTGCTCGACCGCATCCTGGCCGACGTCTACGGGCCGCAGCAGCTGCTGGCCGAAGGCCTGCTGCCGCCTGCCCTGGTTCAGGGCAATCCGGGCTATCTGCGCCCGATGCACGGCGTGCGCCCGCCCGGCGACACCTGGCTGCGCATCGCCGCCCTGGACCTCGCGCGCGGTCCCGACGGCAACTGGTGGGTGGTGTCGCAACGCACCCAGGCACCCTCCGGCCTGGGTTACCTGCTGGAGAACCGGCTGGCCATCGCCCGGCAGTTCCCGCAGGCTTTCGAGGCGCTGAACGTGCAGCGCCTGGCCGCCACCTACAACGCGATGATGGAAGGCCTCCAGAGCATGTGCCCGGCCGGCCAGCCGCCGCACATCGTGCTGCTGACGCCCGGGCCCTACAACGAGACCTACTTCGAGCACGCCTACATCGCGCGCTACCTGGGCATCACGCTGGTCGAGGGCAACGACCTCACGGTGCGCGACCAGCGGCTCTACCTCAAGACCTTGCAGGGCCTGCGGCCGGTGCACGGTCTCATCAAGCGGCTGGACGACCAGTTCCTCGATCCGCTGGAGCTGCGGGCCGACTCCACGCTGGGCGTGCCCGGCCTGCTGCAGGCGATACGCGCCGGCAACGTGCTGCTGGCCAACACGCCCGGCTCGGCCTTCCTCGAATCGCCCGCGCTGCTCGGCTTCCTGCCCGCGCTGTCGCGCCGCCTGCTCGGCGAAAAGCTGCTGCTGCCGGCCCTGCCCACCTGGTGGTGCGGCGAGCGCGCCGCCATGGAGGCGGTGCTGCCGCAGCTGGCCGGCTGCACCATCAAGCCCACCTACGCTGGCGAGGAAGGGCATGCCGGCTTCGAGACCCTGCTCGGCAGCCGCCTGAGCCGGCGCGAGCTCGACGAATGGGCCGGCCGCATCGTGCGCGAGGGCGGGGAATACACCGTGCAGAACTACCTGCCGATCTCTCAGATGCCGACCTGGGCCCAGGACCTCGGCCCCGGCCACATCGTGCCGCGCTCGGTGCTGCTGCGCGTGTTCGCGGTCTGCGTCGGCCCGCAGTCCTGGCGCGTGCTGCCCGGCGGCCTGGCGCGGCTGGCGGGGGCCGATGCGCAGATTGCCTCGATGCAGCGAGGCGGCAGCAGTGCCGACGTGTGGGTGCAGACGCAGGGCGAGGTCGACCGCACCACCCGGCTGCAGGTGCACACCACGCCGGCCTCGCTCGCCCGCCACCGCGCGCCGGTCACCAGCCGCGCGGCCGAGAACATGTACTGGCTGGGCCGCTACACCGAGCGCGCCGAGAACGCAGTGCGCCTGGCGCGGCTCACGCTCGACCTGCTCAGTGGCGAAGATCCATCCTCGCCCGCGCTGCTGAGCTGGCTGCACCACATGGCCTGGCGCAACGCGCTGGTGCCGCGCGACGTGCCCAGCCTGCCGCGCTCGCGGCGCGTCTTCGAGCGCTCGCTGATCGCCGAGCTGGCCGACATCGACGAGGGCGGCAGCGTCGGCTACAGCCTGCGCTGCGTGCGCCAGGCCGCGGCCGCGGTGCGCGAGCGGCTGTCGCCGGACCACTGGAACCAGATCGTGCGCGCCGAGGGCGAATTCATGCGGCGCAGCGCCGAGCAGGCCGGCGAGCGCGTCGACGGCGGCTACGCCAGCGCCGCGGCGCTGCGCATGCTCGAGTCCACCAGCGCCGCGCTCGCCGCGATGACCGGCGCCCAGACCGACCGCATGACGCGCGACGACGCCTGGCGCCTGCTCTCCATCGGCCGCCACATCGAGCGCCTGGCCTTCCTGTCCAGCTCGCTGGCCGCCGGCTTCGAGATCGGCTCGGTGCACGACGTGAGCGGCTTCGAGGCCATGGTCGGCCTGTTCGACAGCACGATCACCTTCCACGCGCGCTACCAGCAGCGACGCGACGTCGCGACCCTGGTCGACCTGCTGGTGCTCGACGGCGACAACCCCCGTTCGCTCGCCTGGGTCACGCAAACGCTGCGCGGGCGCATCGCGCGGCTCGCGGGCAGCGCGCCGGGCAAGCTCACGGCGCTCTCGCACGAGCTGCCCGATCCGGCCACCTGGACGCTCGAGCACCTGTGCGAGCCCGGGCCCGATGCGGACTACGGCGAGCTGATGCAGCTGCTCGAGACCTGCGAGACCGCGGCCTACCATGTGTCGGATGCGATCGGCATCCGCTACTTCACCCTGACTTCGGAATCGCTCCGCTCGGTTGGCGCCTGACCATGCTCCTGCACGTCACTCACGAGACCCGATACGCGTATTCGCCACCCGTCGAAACCGCGCAGCACCTCGCACACCTCAAGCCGCGAACCACGCCGGCACAGCGCCTGGTGAGCCACGCGCTCACGGTCAGCCCCGAGCCGGCGCAGCGCAGCGAATCGCCCGACGTCTACGGCAATGCACGCGCCTTCTTCGCGCTGGACTCGACCCACGACGAACTGGTGGTCACGGCCGAGAGCGTGGTCGAGACCTCCGCGCCCCGGCTCTCGCCGGCCGCGGCGCCCGAGCTGCCGTGGGAAGAGGTGCGCGAGCGCTTCCGCTACGCCAAGGACGCGCGATTCGACCCCGCGGCCGAATTCGTCTTCCCCTCGCACTACGTGCCGCGGCACGACGACTTCGCCGCCTACGCGCGGCCCAGCTTCGCGCCGGGCCGGCCGGTCTTCGACGCCGCCATGGACCTGGCGCTGCGCATGCACGCCGACTTCCGCTACGACAGCGGCAGCACCGAGATCAGCACGCCGGCGCTCGAGGCCCTCGCGCAGCGGCACGGCGTGTGCCAGGACTTCGCGCACATCATGATCGCCTGCTTGCGCACCCTGGGCCTGCCGGCGCGCTACGTCAGCGGCTACCTGCTGACCCAGCCGCCGCCGGGCCGGCCCCGGCTGATCGGCGCCGATGCCTCGCACGCCTGGGTCTCGGTCTACATCCCGGGCGCCGAGGGTCCGGGCGACTGGGCCGAGTTCGATCCGACCAACGGCCGCCAGCCCGGCGAGGACTATGTCGCGCTGGCCATCGGCCGCGACTACTCCGACATCTCGCCGATGCGCGGCGTGCTGCACGGAGGCGCACGCCACACCCTGGACGTCCGCGTCACGGTGCAGCCGCTGGAGGAGCTGCGGGCCGAGGCAGCGCAGGCGGCGCGGCAGGCGCAAACCCAGACGCAGACACAGACACAATCGCCTCTCCAAGATCCAGACAAGGAACCCTCATGAGCATCGACGACAAACTCAAGAGCCTCGGCATCACCCTGCCGCCCGTCGCGGTCCCCGCCGCCGCCTACGTGCCTTTCGTGCAGACCGGCAAGCTGGTCTTCCTCTCCGGCCACATCGCGAAGAAGGACGGCAAGCCCTGGGTCGGCCAGCTCGGCGCCGGCCTCGGCACAGAGGAAGGCAAGCAGGCCGCGCGCGCCATCGCGATCGACCTGCTGGGCACGCTGCAGGCGGCCGTCGGCGACCTGAACAAGGTCAAGCGCATCGTCAAGGTGATGAGCCTGGTCAACTCGACGCCCACCTTCACCGAGCAGCACCTGGTGACCAACGGCGCCAGCGACTTCTTCGCCGAGGTCTTCGGCCCCGAGAAGGGCGCGCATGCGCGCAGCGCCTTCGGCGTGGCGCAGGTCCCCTTGGGGGCCTGCGTCGAGATCGAGCTCATCGCCGAAGTCGAATGACGCCGTCCCGCCTGTAGCTTGGACGACACCGACCGCCATTTGCTGAGCCTGCTGCAGGCCAACGCCCGTGCCCCTGCGGCCGACCTGGCGCGCAAGCTCAAGGTGGCACGCACGACGGTTGTCGCGCGCATCGCCCGCCTGGAGCGCGAGGGCGTGATCGCCGGCTACGGCGTGCGCCTCGGCCAGCGCCTGGAGCAGGCCGCCGTGCGCGCCTACTGCGGCCTGAGCGTCGCGCCGAAGATGGCGCAGGGCGTAATCCGTGCACTGGAGCGGCTGCCCGAACTGGAAGAGCTCTCGGCCGTCAGCGGCGAGTACGACTACATGCTCGCCCTGCGCTGCGAGACCAACGAGCAGCTCGACGCCCTGCTCGACCGGATCGGGCTGATCGAAGGCATCCAGCACACCCACACTTCGGTGGTGCTGAGCCGCAAGATCGATCGGCGCAGCGCGGTGGGCGAGATGCGGCAATCCCTCTGAATCCAGGGGGGAAATGGGCCGACAGACCCTCCCCTGCCAACCCCGCTCAGCCGACGCGTTCAAGGGCCAGCGCGCGCGGCGCCCGCCCCAGCGTCGCGATGACGGCCGCCGCCACCATGACCAGCGCGGCGCTCATCAGCATGGTGCTCGCGATGCCGTAGCCGTCCACCACCACCCCGCCGGCCAGCGCGCCGCTGGCAATCGCGACCTGGAAGCCGCTCACCAGCAGGGCCTGCCCGGCTTCGGGCGCATCGGGCACGGCCTGCATCATCCAGCCTGTGAGCGCCACCGGGATCAGGCCGAAGGCTACGCCCCAGACCACGACCACGAGCGCGCCCGCCACCATGCCGCTGCCGACCAGCGTCGACAGCACCAGGGCCGAGGCCAGCAGCAGCGCCGCTGTCAGCGTGGCCAGGCGCACG
Source organism: Variovorax stachyos (assembly GCF_051400855.1). NCBI lineage: Bacteria > Pseudomonadati > Pseudomonadota > Betaproteobacteria > Burkholderiales > Comamonadaceae > Variovorax > Variovorax stachyos. The sequence continues at coordinate 275,287 of NZ_JBLFFN010000003.1, forward strand.
CTGCGCGCCACCAGGCTGCCGCCGAAGAAGGTGCCGACGAAGCCGGTCGCGCCATAGACCAGCAGCAAGGTCGTCACCGCATCCGGACCGAGGCCGAAGCTCTGCTGCAGCAGCGGCTTGAGGTAGGTGTACGCCGCGAAGTGGCCGGCGATGAGGAACAGCACCGCCAGCAGGCCCACCTGCGCCATGCGGCGCGTGAGCGGCGTCAGCAGGTCGCGCGGCCGGATCGCGCGCGCCGGCGGCATCGAAGGCAGCAGCCAGATTTGCATCAGCAGCACCACGGCCGCGAGCACGCCGGTCGCTGCGAAGGCTGCGCGCCAGCCGGCCAGGTTGCCGAGAAAGGCGGTGATCGGCACGCCGAAGACCGTCGCGCCCGAGATGCCGGCCAGCACGATCGACATGGCGCGCGCCTTCGAGACCTCCGGCACGAGCTGGGTGCCGGCACCCGGCGCGAAGGTCCAGAAGCCGCCGATGCACAGGCCCAGCAGCAGCCGCGCCACCAGCATGGTCGCAAAGTTGGGCGCCAGCGCGGCGAGGAAGTTCGAGGCCACCAGCAGCGCGCTGAGGGCGATCATCACGGTACGCCGGTCGAGCCGGCCCGAGGCCACGATCAGGGCCGGTCCGGCGAAGGCGGCCAGCACGCCGGGCATGGTCACCATCAGGCCGGCCGTGCCGTCCGAGACGCCGAGGCCCGCCGCGATGTCGGTCAGCAGGCCGATGGGCAGGAACTCGGTCGTGACCATGGCGAAGGTGCCGACGGCGATGGAGCCGACCGCGAGCCAGGTGGAACGCGAGACTTCTTCCGTGCGCGCGGGCGCGAGCACGGCGCCGTCGCAGGTGGTGCAAGGAGCATTCATGGGCGGTTCTTTGAAACAAAAAAGCCTGGGCCTTTCGAAGGCCCGGGCTTGTTGAATGAGCTGAGCACCGAGTCTGAAGGCGCTCCGCCCTTCGTCAAAGACGGCCCGGGGAACTTGTCCGTTTCCCGATTGCTAACAATGCCCCGCGAAGAAGCTCATGCGCGAAGCGACGAAGGCGTGTTCGCACGCAGGCTTCACCCGAAGCGGATGCCCTGTGCCAGCGGCAGCTCGGTCGAGTAGTTGATGGTGTTGGTGCTGCGGCGCATGTACTGCTTCCATGCATCCGAGCCGCTCTCGCGGTCGCCGCCGGTCTCCTTCTCGCCGCCGAAGGCGCCGCCGATCTCGGCGCCGCTGGGACCGATGTTGACGTTGGCCATGCCGCAGTCGGAACCGGCGGCCGAGAGGAAGCGCTCGATCTCGCGCAGGTTGTTCGAGAAGATGCAGGAAGACAGCCCCTGCGGCACATCGTTGTGCATCGCGATCGCTTCATCGAGCAATTCATAGTCCATCACGTAGAGCAGCGGCGCGAAGGTCTCGCGGCGCACCACCTCGGTCTGCGCCGGCATCTCGGCGATGGCCGGGCGCGCGTACCAGGCCTGCGCGAACAGCTCCGCGTGCATGCGCTCGCCGCCGGTGAGGATGCGCCCGCCCTGCGCCTTCGCCTCGGCGATGGCGGCCTGCATCGCGCCGAAGGCAGCCTCGTCGATCAGCGGCCCGACCAGCGTGCCCTCCTCCAGCGGATGGCCGATGCGCAGGCTGCGGTAGGCCGGCAGCAGCTTGCCGAGCAGCGCTTCCTTGACGCTGCGATGCACGATCAGCCGCCGCAGCGAGGTGCAGCGCTGGCCCGCGGTGCCCACCGCGCTGAACAGGATGGCGCGCACCGCCATGTCGAGGTCGGCCTCGGGCGTCACGATCATCGCGTTGTTGCCGCCCAGCTCGAGGATGCGTCGCCCGAAGCGCGCCGCCACGCGTGGCCCCACCTCGCGGCCCATGCGGGTGGAGCCGGTGGCCGAGACCAGCGGCACCAGTGGGCTGTCGACCAGCGCTTCGGCCTGGGCACGACCGCCGATCACGATCTGCGCCAGCCCTGTGGGCGCACGCTCGCCGAAGCGGGCGATGGCACGCTCCAGCGCACGGAAGGTCGCCAGGCCCGACAGCGGCGCCTTCTCCGAGGGCTTGAAGATCACCGGATCACCGCACACCAGCGCGATGGCGGCATTCCATGCGAACACCGCGCTAGGAAAGTTGAAGGCGGTGATCACCGCCACGGGCCCCAGCGGGTGGTACTGCTCCATGATCCGATGGCCCGGGCGCTCCGAGACGATGGTCCTGCCGTAGAGCTGGCGCGAAAGGCCGAGCGCGAACTCGCAGATGTCCACGCCCTCCTGCACCTCGCCCAGGCCTTCCTGCGCGATCTTGCCGGCCTCGATGGAGATCACGCGGCCGATCGACGCCTTGGCCTCGCGCAGCTCCTCGCCCCAGAGCCGCACCAGCTCGCCGCGCGCCGGTGCGGGCACCTCGCGCCATTGCCGGAAGGCCGCCTGCGCCTGTTCGATGATCGATGGCATCGAGGCCATCGGCGTCTCGTGCAGGCGGGCGATCTCTGCGCCGTCGATGGGCGAGCGCACGCGCAGGCTGCCGCCCGATCGCTGTGCGGCGGCGATGCCGCAGCGCTCGAACAGGGCCGAGCGTTCTTCGTCTTTCATGGGCGGGCCTCCTTCGGTCTGCGATGCCGGATCGGCGATGGCCAAGTATGGACGGACGCATGGCCCTGGCGCGAGACCGGCTGCGACGTCGTCGACACCGCCTCGCCCAGCGCCGCAAAGCAGTTGCCCACGCGCGTGCTCAGGAAGGCTTCCAGCCTCACCTGTTCCTGCCCCACGAAGCCGCGCGCCGGCAGGCGTCCGGTGCGCAGCAGCTCGAAGACCCCGACCACGCCGGCGGCAGTCGCGAGCTCGATGGCGGTGCGGTCCACGCCGCGCAGCCGGCCGCCGTGGATGCGCGCCATGCGCGTCAGCTGTTCGAAGCGGCCATGGCGCTCGCCGGTCGCGGAGGCGAAGACAACCACGACATCGTCGCGGCTGTGGGGCACCGCATGCTCGAGCACCTGGCGCAGCAGCTCGCGCCGCTCGACCAGCCGCAGGTCGTGCAGCAAGAAATCCATTGCGTCGCGATGACCGGGGTAGCGCAGCGTCTTGTAGTCGAGGTTGCGCACGTGGCCCGCCAGCGTCTCCGCGAGCGTGCCCAGGCCGCCGGAGGTGTGGAAGGCTTCATACGCCTCGCCTTCGAGCAGCAGCGTCTCCAGCCCTTCCAGCGGCTGCACCGACATCGGCAGGCCTTGCTCGATGGCGGCGCAGGGATTGCAGTACTCGTTGATGAGGCCGTCGATGCTCCAGGTGAAGGCGTAGCGCAGGCGGTTGGTCGCATGCCGCGGCAGTGCCCCCACGCGCAGCTGCAGGTCGCGCAGCGTGTCGAAGCGGCCGGCCAGCTGCATGCCGAGCATGCCGATCACGCCCGGCGCCAGGCCGCATTGCGGCATCAGCACCGTGGCGGCGTTCTGCGCGAGTGCGCGGATGGCGGCGGTGGCGGTCACGTCCTCCGTCAGGTCGAAGTAGTGCAGGCCCTGCGCACAGGCAGCGGCGGCGACATGCGCGGCCAGGTGGAAGGGCAAGGCATTGATCACGACCTGATGACCGGCCATCGCCGCCGCCAGCGCGGCGCCCTCCTCCACGTCGAGCACGATGCGCGCGACCCCGCGGTCGCCGGGCTCCGCGGGCGGGAGCGTGCGGTCCGCCAGTGTCACGGGCAGGTGGTGGTACTCGGCCACCATGTCGGCCACCGTGCTGCCCACCTTGCCGGCGCCCAGCACCAGGACCCTGCGGATCCTGTCGTTCTCGTTCTCGATCGGGGTCATCGCGCACTCCTTTGCAGTCGTGCGGAAACTTTAGAAGGGAGCGCTGGCAGGCGGAAGCCGCCAATGCGTCAGGAAAGCGCGTCGAGCCAGTCGGAACGTTGGGCCGCGCGCGTCGAATCGTCCGGCGTTGGCCTGGCTCACGGCCCGGTGGAGGACCCGCGCACCACCAGTTCCCCCGGCAGCAGCATCTGCCGCGGCGGCCCTTCGAGCCCGCGCAGGCGCTCGATCAGGCAGGTCGCTGCAGTGCGGCCGATGGCATCGGTGGGTTGGGCGATGGCGCTGAGGCCCGGGCCGATCAGCGGCGCCCATTCGGGATCGTCGAAGCCCACGAAGCCGAGCTCGACGCCGAAGTGCCAGCCCAGGCGCGCCATCGCCGAGGCCACGCGCAGGGTCACGACGGCATTGCCGGACAGCACGGCAGCGCGGCGCGCGCCCCTGGCACGCTTGCGCAGGGCCCGCAAGGCGGCGTCGAGCGCATCGTTGTCCTCGCCGTTGCTTTCGAACACCTCGCCGGCCACGCGCGCCTGGTGCGCCGCGACGCAGTCGCCGAAGGCCGCGGTCCGTTCCCGCCGCGAGCTCACGCCTTTCTGCGGCTCGGTGATGTAGAGCAGCTCGCGATAGCCGCCATCGACCAGGTGGCCGCAGGCGGCCTTCATCGCGGCCGGGTTGTCGAGCGAGACGAAGTCGGTGTGCATGCCGGCATGCCGGCGGTCGACCAGCACGGCGGGCTTGCCATGCAGCGCGTCGGCATCGACCAGCCCGGCGCCGCGGCCCAGCGTGTTGAGGATGAAGCCGTCGACCTGGTAGCCGGCGAGCGCATCGATGGCCTCGCGCTCGCGGTCGACGTCGTTGCCGAGGTTGAACAGCATCACCAGGTAGCCGGCCTCCTGGCAGGCCTTCTCGGCGCCGCGCAGCACGGCCACCGAGTACGGGTTGGTGATGTCGGCCACGATCAGGCCGATCAGGCGCGAGCGGCCATGGCTCAGGGCCTGCGCCATCGGGCTCGGCGTGTAGGCCAGCTTGGCGACGGCGGCCTCGACGCGGGTTGCTATGTCGGCGCTCAGCAGGCGGTCGCGGTGGTTGAGGAAGCGGGAGACGGTGGCCTTGGAGACGCCGGCTTCCTTTGCCACGTCGGCGATGGTCGGTCGAACAGGCTTCCTGGGGCTCATTTGTACTGTGCCAAACCAATCAAACGGCAGCTCACGCAACGCCCGCAGTGTCATAAACCGCCAGCGGCCGCTCGCCAGCAAGCGCCTTCAGCAGGTTGGTGGTCGCCAGCTCGGCCATCGCATGCCGCGTCTCGAAAGTGGCCGAGCCGATGTGCGGCAGCGGCGTCACGCGCGGATGCGTGCGCAACGGCGAATCAGCGGGCAGCGGCTCGGTGGCGAACACATCGAGGCCGGCCGCCCGCAGCGTACCTCGATCGAGCGCGGCCAGCAGCGCGGGCTCCTGCACGGTGGCGCCGCGGCCGCCGTTGATGAAGATCGCCCCAGGCTTCATGCGGCCGAACACGCGCGCATCGATCATGCCGCGCGTGCTGTCCGACAGCGGCAGCATCGCGACCACGATGTCGGCGCGCGCCAGCAGTTCGTCGAGCGGCGTGTGCGCGGCCCGGCCCAGCAGCTCGGGCGCCTGCGCTGTCAGGTCGACAGCGCGCCGCGCGTGGTAGAGCACCGGCATGCCGAAGCCCAGGGCCGCACGCCGGGCGATGGCCTGGCCGATGCGTCCGAAGCCGAGCAGGCCCAGCGTCTTGCCGTGCACGTCGTAGCCGAACAGCGCCTCGTCGATGTTCTTCGTCCAGCGGCCTTCGCGCACCAGGTTCGACAACTCGACCACGCGGCGGCTGGTCGCCATCAGCAACGCGAAGACGGTGTCGGCCACCGTCTCGTCGAGCACGCCGGGCGTGTGGCACAGCAGGATGCCGCGCGCGTGCAGGGCTGCCAGCGCATAGTTGTCCACGCCGACCGAAACGCTGGAGATCACCTCCAGCCTGGGCGCGCGCGCGAGCAGCGCCTCGTCGACCGGAAAGCTGGAGCCGATCAGGCCCTGGGCCTCGGGCAGCGCGGCCTCGAAGGCGCCGAGCTGCGCGGCGATGCGCGGGTTGGCGACCGTGACCTCGTGCGCGGCCTGCAGGCGCGCCAGCTGGTCATCGGGCAGCTCGCGAAACACCAGGACTTTTTTCTTGCGCATCACAACCTCGCTTCGTCGAGTTGGGCCCGCGTCGGCAGGCCTTCGGTGTCGCCCAGCACCTGCACGGCGCGGGCGCCGATCCAGGCGCCGCGGCGCACGGCCTCGGGCACCGGCTTGCCTTCGAGCAGCGCGCTGATCACGCCCACCGCGAAGCCGTCGCCGGCGCCGACGGTGTCGACCACCTGCGCCACGGGAAAACCGTCGACACGGCCGGTGCCCGCCGAATCGCTGTCGTAGTAGGCACCCTGCGCGCCGAGCTTGACCACCACCAGCTTCGCACCGCGCTCGCGGTAGAAGCGCGCCACGCCTTCGGGCGTGGTCTGGCCGGTGAGCAGCAGGCCCTCTTCCATGCCGGGCAGCACCCAGTCGGCGCGCGAGGCGAGCTCGTTGATCCAGTGGCGCATGGTCTCGGTCGAGGACCACAGCGTGGGCCGCAGATTGGGGTCGAAGGAGATCGTGCGGCCGGCCGCGCGCATCACGTCCATGCTCTTCAGCGCAGCCTGCAGGCTGGTGTCGGAGATGGCGGCGAAAACGCCGGTCGCATGCAGGTGCCGCGCCGAGCGCAGCCAGGCCTCGTCGACATCGGCCGGCCCCATGTGGCTCGCGGCCGAGCCCTTGCGGTGGTACTCGACCGGGGGGTCGCTGCCGTCGGTCACGCGGCCCTTGAACTGGAAGCCGGTGCGCTGCGTCGGATCGCTGATCACGTGCGAGCAGTCGATGCCCTCGGCCTGCATGGTGGCCAGCAGCGAGCGGCCCATCGAGTCGGTGCCGAGCCGGCTGGCCCAGCCGACCTTGAGGCCCAGCCGCGAGAGGCCGATCGCGACGTTGGTCTCGGCGCCGGCGGTGCGCTTGTGGAAGCCGGTCGCGTTCTCGATCGGGCCGGGCTGGTCGGCCACCAGCAGCAGCATGGCTTCGCCGAAGAGCGCGACATCGAAGGCTGGATGCGTCATCGCGCGGCTTTCAGTGAACGGAACGGATCTGCGCGACCTGCTCGCGCGTGACGGCAAGCAGGTCGTCCCCGACCAGGGGGTATTCGATGGCGTGCGGCACGTCCGCGGGCAAGGCCCGCAGCACCGCGCGCCAGGGCGCCAGCGATTCGGCCAGCGGCACCGCCACCCACTTGGCCGGCAGGCGCTGCACACCCTTGCAGTGCACATAGCGCACCCGCGGCGCCAGCGCCTCGGCCGCCGCGAGCGGGCATTCGCCCAGCCAGTGCCAGTTGCCCATGTCGAAGGTCATGCCCAGGTCGAGCCCGGCCGCATCGGCCGCGCCGAAGAAGGCCTGCAGCGCGGGCAGCGTGCCGGCCTTCGCAGTCTGGTCGTTCTCGATCAACAGCTCGACCTCGAACGCCCGGTCATCGAGCAGTGCCTTGAGCCGCGCCAGCGAGCCCTGCGAGCCCGCACCGTAGCCGCCGATCGACATCTTCAGCCGAGGCGCGCGCAAGACGCTCGCCGCAGCCAGGCCGCGCGCGAGCGCCCCTTCGTCCAGGGAACCGTCGTCCGCCCACAGCCCCTCGGGACTCGAGTAGACCGACGCCAGCCCGGCCAATGCAGGCAACTCGGCCGCCGCGTCACGCAACAGTTCCCCGCGCACCTCCACGCTGTCCGCCCCTGCCTCGAGCGCCAGTCGCGTACACCACAGCTGCCCATGCCGCCCCACTTCGGCCGCGCCGAACGACGACAGGGAAATGAGGACGTTCATATCGATACCTCTCCTTCGGGGAACACCGCGGAACCGGCTCCGCCGGGCCACTGGTGTTGCTCCCGGTGAGGGGGCTGAGGGCCGCGGCTCCAAGCCTGCCTGCGCAGGCTTGGACGGCCTGAAGAGCAAGGCCTCTGGCCGCAGCACGCTGGGCGGCCACACGAAGTGGGCCAACCTGGGGGAGAGCTGGTCATGCCTGATGCGAACTGAGAATTTGCCCCAGGAACTGCCGCGTCTTCTCGTGCTTCGGGCTGCCGAAGAACTCCGCCGGCGGCGCCTGCTCGACGATCTTGCCATCGGCCATGAAGATCACGCGGTCGGCCACGCTGCGCGCGAAGCCCATCTCGTGCGTCACGCACAGCATGGTCATGCCGTCCTCGGCAAGGCCGATCATGGTATCCAGCACTTCCTTGACCATCTCGGGGTCGAGCGCGGAGGTGGGCTCGTCGAACAGCATGATCTTGGGCGACATGCACAGCGCCCGCGCGATGGCGACGCGCTGCTGCTGGCCGCCGGAGAGCTGGCTCGGGTACTTGTGGGCCTGCTCCGGGATGCGCACCCGCGTGAGGTACTTCATCGCGACCTCCTCCGCCTGCTCCTTCGACATGCCGCGCGAACGCATCGGCGCCAGGGTGCAGTTCTGCAGGATAGTCAGGTGCGGGAACAGGTTGAACTGCTGGAACACCATGCCGACCTCGGCGCGCACCGCGTCGACGTTCTTCCCGCCGGCCGTGAGCTCGATGCCGTCGACCACGATCTTGCCCTTCTGCACCGTCTCGAGCCGGTTGATGCAGCGGATCAGCGTGGACTTGCCCGAGCCCGAGGGCCCGCAGATCACGATGCGCTCGCCGGTGCGCACCGACAGGTCGATGTCGGTCAGCACCTGGAAAGTGCCGAACCACTTGTTCACCCCTTCCATGCGGATGATCGATTCGGCGCCGGCGTGGGTTGCGACGGGTTCGCTCATTGGAGTTTGCTTCGTTGAATCAGGAAGTCGGACACCCGGCCAGGGCTTACTGCAGCTTCGGCAGGTCCGTCTGCAGCCACTTGTTGTACAGCTTGTTGAGCTCGCCGTTGGCCGTGTTCTTCGACACGAACTCGTTGACGTTCTTCAGCAGGTCGTCCTGGCCCGGGCGCATGGCGATGGCCATGGCCTGCTGCACCAGGGTGAACTTGTTCTCGAAGGTGTCGGCGGGCACGCGCTTGGCGATCTGCGCGGCCACGGTGACGGAGCAGCCGATGGCGTCGACCTGGCCCGAGATGAGCGCCTGCATCGCCGAGGCGTCGTCGTCGAAGCGGCGGATCTCGGTGCCCTCGGGCGCCGCCTTGGTCACGGCCACGTCCTGGGTGCTGGCACGGGCCACGCCCACGCGCACGCCCTTCAGGTCGGCCGCGCTCTTGATGTTGCTGCCCTTCTTGCCGTAGAGAACGATGGTGGCCGCGGCATAGGGCTGCGAGAACTGCACCTGCTTCGCGCGCTCGGGCGTCACCGCCAACGATGCCACCAGCAGGTCGACCTTGTTGGTCAGCAGGAAGGGGATGCGGTTGGGACCGGTGACCGGCACGATGTTGGCCTTGACGCCCCAGTCCCTGGCCAGCAGCTTGGCCACGTCGGCGTCGTAGCCGTCGGGCTGGTTCTGCGCATTGGTGGTGCCGTAGGGCGGGAAGTCGACCAGCATGCCGATCGTGACTTCGCCCTTCTTCTTGATGTCGGCCAGGGTCTGGGCCGAGGCGAGCGGTGCGAAGGCGGTGAGCGCGGCGCCGAGGCCGAGCGCGGCGATGGCGGCGCGGCGGGTGGTGAAGAAGTTCATGGAAGGGTCTCCTTGGATTGGATGGAAAAGAAGGAAGCAGGCTCAGCGCGCCAATGCCCGGGCGCGCTTGCGCTCCATGTGCGCGGCCATCAACGAGAGCGGCCAGCAGATGGCGAAATAGATCGCCGCCACGGTGGTGAACACGTACAAGGGCTGGAAGGTGGCGTTGTTGATGATCTGCCCGGCGCGCGTGACCTCGGTGAAACCGATGATCGCGGCCAGCGAGGTGCCCTTGATGATCTGCACCACGTAGCCCACGGTCGGCGGCAGCGCGATCTTGAAGGCCTGCGGCAGCACCACGTCACGCATGCGGCTCGCGTAGCCCAGGTTGAGCGCGTGCGCGGCCTCGGTCTGGCCGCGCGGGATGGCCTCGATGCAGCCGCGCCAGATCTCGCCGAGGAAGGCCGCGCTGTTGAGCACCAGCGCCACGCCGGCGGCGACCCACGGGTTGATGTCGAAGCCGACGACCGGCGCGCCGAAGAAGATCAGGAACAGCTGCAGCAGCAGCGGCGTGCCCTGGAAGATCTGGATGAAGCCCGTCGACAGCAGCCGGGCGGTCCTGCTCTCGGACGTGCGCGCCAGCGCGATCACAAGGCCCAGGATTGCGCCGCCGATGAAGGCGATCAGCGACAGCGCCAGGGTCCACCTGGCGGCCTCGAGGATGAAGAGGAAATCGGGAAAGCCGAAGGTACGCATGGTGTTCAGCGCCGGTCGGGGTAGTTGAGCGTGCGCCGGTAGATCAGCTTGAACAGCGCCGAGAACGACATCGCCAGCGCCAGGTAGATGCCGGCCACGACGATGTAGATCTCGAAGCTGCGGAAGGTCTGCGACTGCAGGTTGGCTGCGACCGAAGTGAGGTCGTCGGCCGAGATCACCGACACCACGGCCGAGCTCAGCATCAGCAGGATGAACTGGCTGGTGAGCGCCGGATAGATGGCCTTCAGCGCGGGCTTGATGATCACGAAGCGGAAGATCTCCCACGGCTTGAGGTTGAGCGCGCGGCCGGCCTCGATCTGCCCCTTGGGAATGGATTCGATGCCGGCGCGGATGATCTCGGTGGCGTAGGCGCCGAGGTTCACCACCATGGCGGTGAGCGCGGCCGTGTAGGGAGACCAGCGCAGTCCGATGGCCGGCAGCGCGAAGAAAAAGAAGAACAGCTGCACCAGGAAGGGCGTGTTGCGGATCACCTCGATGTAGGCATTGACAATGAAGCGCAGCCAGCCCGGCCCGGAGGTCTTGCCCCAGGCGCAGAAGATCGCCACCACCAGGCCCAGCAGCGTGGCCACGAGCGAGAGCTGGATGGTGATCCAGGTGCCCTTCAGCAGCAGCGGCCAGGCGGCGAAGACAGCGTCGAACTGGAATTGATAGTTCACGGGGATGAGGGTTCGGGGCTGGTGCATTCGCCGTTGCGATGGCACCAGGTTGGCTTTTTGACAGGCTTGCGTCAGTGTACTGAAACCGGTTTCAGAACCAATCAGGGATTTCCCTAGACACCCCTGCCCGGTTCCTCGCGGGCATACGCATGCCTACACTCGCGGCATGCAGCAGATCACTCCGACGTTAGAAGCTGCGGCGCAGGCGGCGAACGCTGGCACGGCGCCCGCCGTGCGCCATTTGCGCGCCACGCTGCTGTGGCCGCTGCGCCTGATGCCGGTGCAGGGACAGCACCAACACCGGCGCAGTCCCTGGCAACTGCTGAAGGAGATGGGCGATGCCTCGCCCTGGCGCGAAGAGGTCGACGAATACACCGGCAGCAACGAAGGCTTCCACGAGCGCCACTACAACGAGTTCGTGAGCTTCCTGCCCTACGTGCAGCGCTTCCTCTACGGCGAAGGCCGCCGCGGCCGCGAGGCCGGGGGCACGGGCGGAGAGTCGCCGATGCGCGTCTTCCGGCGTCGCGACCTTGCGGCCGTGCGCGTGGTCGCGCGGCCGGGCGATGCGCCCATCACGCTGAAGGTCGTTCACACGGACCTCTACTTCTTCTTCGACGTCGACGTGGTGATGCTCAACATGGAGGTCGGCGTGGACGACCTGAGCCTGTCGCAGGCGCAGGAGGTGCTCTACCGCTTCGGCCGTGCCTACCCCGGCGGCTGGGATGCGCAGGGCGCGGCGCTCCACTGCATGGCCAGCGTCGAGTGGCTGGACGCCGGCGGGCGCGTGCTCGCGAGCTCCGACGCGCAGCAGCGCGACCTCTTCCTCGCGCACGTGGCCGAGCACCGGGCGCCGCGCATGGCCGCGCACTGGGCCTGGCTGATGCAGCCCCTGGTGAGCGACCATTCGGGCGAGGCCGGCGCGCTGCGCTTCCGGCAGCTCGAGTACTACCGCATGCCGCTGATGGCCTATCTCGCGCTCGACGATCCGCGCCGTCTCTCGCGCAACGACTTCATCCGCCTGGCGCTCGTCACGGGCGCCGCCGAGCCCGCGGTCGGCGGCAGCGGCCCCCTGCCCTTCGCCGAGGAGCACCTCACGGACTTCGAGCAGCGCTACTGCTACGACCGCTTCTGGGTCGATGCCGGCAGCGCACCGAACACGCGCTACCTTTGCAGCGGACGCTCGATGGTGGTGGTCGGCACGGCGCATTCCGAGTTCTTCTGCTGCCGCGACCGCGGCGTGCTCGCGCAGTTCCGGCACCAGCACTTCCTGGTGTTCCTCATCGCGCACTTCCAGAAGGCGGCGCTGCTGATGTTCTCCGACCGCCTGGTCGAGGCCCTGCGCCGGCTCGACGTGCACGACGTGGCCAGCGTCAAGCTCTTCAAGCGCGCCATCCGCGCGAGCTTCGAGGGCTTCCTGCGCTTCACGCACCGCTACTGGTTCCACGAGATCTCGGAGCAGGCGCAGGTGCGCGCGCTGTCGCGCCTGTGCACCACGCACCTGGGGCTCGATCCGCTGTACGACGAGGTCAAGGAACGCATCGCGGACATGAACACCTACCTCGATGCGGACAGCCTGCGGCGGCAAGCCAACACGGTGGTGCGCCTCACGGTGGTCACCCTCTTCGGTCTGATCGGCACCGTCACGACCGGCTTCCTCGGCATGAACCTGCTGGCCGAGGCAGACTCGCCGCTTTGGGAGAAACTCCTATGGTTCGGCGTGGTGGGCGCCTTCACGACGTGGCTGACCTTCTACACCATGATCAAGTCCAAGCGGCTCTCGGATTTCATCGACGCGCTCTCGGACGAAAGGCACAGCTTCAGGAGCCGGCTCGCGGTGCTGGGGCGGGTGTGGAGGCCGGGGTCGGACTGAAGCCAGGCCCCAGCGCCGCGCCATGTCACGTCGCGCTGCCGCCATGCGGCGCACCTACCCTGTGCAGGCCCCTTCTTCCTTCATCGAATGCACAACAGCAACGCCACCATCCGCAACGTCACCTGGAGCGAGCTCGAGCCCGGGCAGAGTGCCGCCATCGAACGCGTCTGCACGGAGCAGGACCTGTTCCTGTTCGCCTACGCGTCCGGCAACACCAACCCGCTGACGCTGCCCGACTTCGACGGGCGCGACGCCTCCGCCGTGGTCGCGCCTTCGATGTGGGTCGCCTCGCTGATCTCCGCGGTGCTCGGCAACCTGCTGCCCGGCTCGGGCACGCTGTACCGCAGCCAGACCCTGCGCTTCGAGGATGAGCGCGTGCATCTGGGCGAGTCGCTGCGGGTGTCGGTGCGCTGCACCGGCAAGGGCGAAGCGCCGCTCGCGAGCTTCGAGACCATGGTCAACCGGCGCGACGGCACGGTGGTGTGCAGCGGCAGCGCCGAAGTGCTGGCGCCGACCGAGGTGCGACACACCGAGGCGCGCGACCTCCCCAGCCTGATCCTCGACCAGCACGACCACTTCGGGCGCCTGATCGAGAGCGCCGCCACCCTGCCCGCGCTGGCCACGGCCGTGGTCTGCCCCGACGACCGCAACTCGCTCGCCGGCGCGCTGCTGTCGGCGCAGCGCGGCCTGATCCAGCCGCTGCTGATCGGCGACGCGAAGAAGATCCGCGCGGCCGCCGAAGCGTTGGCCGCCGACATCGGCGCGTACCCGCTGATCGACATGCCGCAGCCGCACGACGCAGCGGCCCACGCGGTCGCCCTCGTCCACCAGGGCAAGGCCGGCGCGGTGATGAAAGGCAACCTGCATTCCGACGAGCTGCTCGCCGAAGTGGTGAAGAAGGACGGCGGCCTGCGCGCCAGGCGCCGGTTGAGCCATGTCTTCGCGATGGACGCACCGACGCTGCAGAACCTGGTCTTCATCACCGACGCGGCGATCAACATCGCGCCCGACCTGGCGGCCAAGGTCGACATCGTGCAGAACGCGATCGAGCTCGCGCGCGCCTGCGGCGTCGTTCAGCCGCGCGTGGGCGTGCTCTCTGCGGTGGAGACGGTGAACCCGAACATCCCCTCGACGCTCGACGCCGCGGTGCTCGCCAAGATGGCCGACCGCGGCCAGATCCGCGGCGGCATCGTCGACGGCCCGCTCGCCATGGACAACGCCATGGACCTCGAGGCGGCGCGCACCAAGGGCATCGTGTCCTCGGTCGCCGGCCGGGCCGACGTGCTGGTGGTGCCCAACATCGAGGCGGGCAACATGCTGGCCAAGCAGTTCACCTTCGTCACGCGGGCAGAAGCAGCCGGGCTGGTGGTGGGCGGAAAAGTCCCGGTGATCCTGACCAGCCGCGCCGACAACGACAGGGCCCGCCTGGCCTCGTGCGCCTTGGCGCTGCTCCACGATCACTGGATGCGGCACGGCGAGAGCGCCGCGAAGGCCGGTTGACAGGCCCCAACGAGCAAGCCTCATGTCCGACCACATCATCACCTTCAACGCCGGCTCCTCGTCGATCAAGTTCGCGCTGTTCTCGGTCGGCGACAACGGATTGCTGCAACGGACGGCCGCGGGCCAGGTCGATGGGCTCGGCGGCGACGCGCGGCTCAAGGCCAAGGCCGCGGATGGCCGCATGCTGCATGACGCAGCCCTGCCCGCGGGCAAGCTGCGCAACGATGGCGACGCTCTCGCCTCGATTCTCGAGCTGGTGCAAGCCGAGTTCCCGCAGCTGCGCTTCGCGGCCATCGGCCACCGCGTGGTGCACGGTGCCTCCCGCTTCAGTACCGCGACCTTGATCGACGATGCAATGCTGGCAGCGCTGCACGCCCTGATACCGCTGGCGCCACTGCACCTGCCGAGCAACATCGCCGGCATCGAAACCACGCGCCGCGCCTTCCCCCGCGTGCCGCAGGTGGCCTGCTTCGACACCGCCTTCCACCGCGGCGGCGGCTTCCTGGCAGATGCCTACGCGCTGCCGCGCGACTACTTCGACGCGGGCATCCGCCGCTACGGCTTCCATGGCCTTTCCTACGAGTACATCGCCGGGCGCCTGGCCGAGCTGGCGCCACGCGAGGCGGCGGGGCGGGTGATCGTCGCGCACCTCGGCAACGGCGCCTCGATGTGCGCGCTGCGCGGCGGGCGATCGATCGACACGACGATGGGCTTCAGCGCGCTCGACGGCCTGCCGATGGGCACGCGCTGCGGCGCGATCGACCCGGGCGTGCTGCTGCACCTGATCGAGACGCACGGCTACGACGCGGCGCGGCTGTCCGACCTGCTTTACAAGGAGTCGGGCCTCAAGGGCCTGTCGGGCATCTCGCACGACATGCGCGAGCTGGAGACCTCGGAGGACCCGCACGCCGCCGAGGCCATCGCGTATTTCTGCGCCCGCATCCGGCGCGAGGTCGGTGCGCTCGCAGCATCGCTCGGCGGTCTCGATGCGCTGGTCTTCACCGGCGGCATCGGCGAGAACTCGGCCCGGGTGCGCGCCGAAGTGCTGGCAGGGTTGGAGTGGCTCGGCATCGCCTTCGATCGCGACGCGCAGCCCGAGGGCCGCGAGGACCGCGTGATCTCGGCCCCCGGCTCGCAAGCCAGCGCCTGGGTGATCGCGACCGATGAGGAAGCGATGATCGCCCGCCACGCGCTGCGCGTGGTCCGCGCGGGTGCTCAGGGAGCAATCACGCCCTCGATCGCAGCGCGCCATACCGACGCCAGCTTGCCGTAGCCCTGCGAATTGGGGTGGATCTCGTTGAGCCAGTCGTTGCTGTCGCCCTTGGCGCCGGCGGCCGCGCGGGTCAGCGTGCCGAGGGTGTCGATCACATGCACGTTCGGGTGGGCCAGCGTGCGCACGACGCCGGCCAGGCGGTCGATCAGGTGATCGGCCAAGGGCTGGTGCATCGGCTCGGGAATTCGGTGCGCCTCCAGGGCCGGCAGCAGCCACGGCCCACGGCCCGGCGCAGCGGGTGCATCGTTGGGCGTGGGGTAGTCGTAGGTGTGGACGAAGATCGGCGTGGCGGCGTTCTGCGCACTCCCCGCGGCCAGCTGCGACACCATCGCAAAGTTGGTGCGCAGGTAGGTCTCGAAGGCCGCCCAGGCTTCTGGATGAATGCAGTCGACGGGCGAAGCCGGGTCACTGCCGGGCGGTAGCCGACGCAGTAGCTGCTGGTCTACCAGGCGATCGTTGATCGCATCGATCAGGTCGTTGCCGCCGCCGCTCAGCAGGATCGCATCGAAGGCCCAGCCCTGGCGGCCGCGCCGGCCGCCCGTGATCAGGGTCGCGAAGGCGGGGTCGCGCCACCAGTCGGCCACGTGGGCCAGCGAGTCGCTCGGGCGCGCCGTGTTCGTGACCAGCGTGCTGCGCGTGAAGGCCAGCTTGTTGAGCAGGTTGTTGCCCAGGAGCGCGCCGAAGGAGAACCACGAGTCTCCTTCGGCCAGCATGTGCCAGCCGAAGTCCGAGGGGCTCACGCTGCGCTCGCCGAAGCCGAGTTGCTCCGGACGCACGATCACGACGGGCTTGCCGAGGGTCGCCATGGTTCTTCTCCTTGTTGGGAGACCAGCACTCCCACCCTCTTCAGTTCGCCAGCGGCCCGCCGGTGCGCGGCAACCAGACTTCGATGTTGTTCTTCGTCTCGGCGCCGCCCTGCGGCCGCAGCTTGATGGCCCAGGGCTGGCCGGTGGGCGAGGGGGCGGTCTGGATCAGGGCCTCGGCACAGGGGCGGGTCTTCTCGTCGCGGATGATCACGGTGGGCTCCGGATGGCCCACCGGCGGCGAGCGTCCGGCCCGGCGGGAAGTGCTCAGCACGTCCTCGATGGGCGGCACCGAGGCGCCCAGCGTGCGCCAGGGGCCGCGCCAGCTGCGCGCCCGGTCGCGCAGCGCGGGGCCGTAGAGCTGGATGTAGACCACCGTGCCGTCGCAGACATCGGCTGCGGGCGGCGGCGGCGGCCGGGGCGCCTCGATCCCGTTCGACGGCACGACGCCCGGCCCGGGCGCCGGCACCGGATAGGACGGCGGTGCCGGCCTCCCCACTGGCGAGGGGAACGACGCCACGTCCACCTCGCCGGGGCGCAGGTCCTGGATGCGGTCGCGCAGCCACACCACCGCGGGCCATGGCGCCGGCAGGGTCCCGCTGCAGTTCTGCTTGGAGCCGACCTGGCCGGTGTAGTCGCGCGCCCAGTAGCGCGGCGCGCAGGGCCGTGCCTGCGCGGGCTGCAGGCAGTCGATGCCGTTGCCGGCATCGAGCAGGCGCGCGCAGGCCGGCGCGCGCTGCTCGGCGGGCTCCCTGGCGCAGGCCTGCTTGGCATCGTCCACGATGCGCACGGACAGCCGGAACTTCGCCATGAAGTTCTCGCGGCCGTCGCGGCACAGCAGGTCGCCGGTGCGCAGCAGCTCGGCGGCCAGTTGGGCGGAAGCCTCGCCGCTCGATGCGCTCGCCTGCAGGCGGGCCCAGCGCTCGGTCAGTTCCTTGAAGGAGCTGTTTTCGGCCTTCTCCGTCTCGACGCGCTGCGCGCGCCAGCTGTCGATGCCCTGCCAGGCCGCGACCGCGAAGGTCGCGGCAGTGCCGATGCCCACCGAGGCAGTGACCGCGCCCGCCCGCATCACGCGCGCCTGCAGGCGGCTCATCGAGCCCACGGCGGCAGCGGCGGCGGCGCTGTCTTTGTCCGCCGCCTCGGCGTCGCGCTGCACCGCGGGCTTCGCAGCCGCGTGCGTCTGGCCGTCGTCCGGCACGAACATGCCGGGGGCGCCCATCGCCACCTGCGCCAGCATGTCGCCTTCCAGTCGCGTGCCGATCTCGGCGCCCAGGCGGAAATAGCTCTCCCACTGCGCCTCGTCGAAGAACTGGTCGGTGGTGGGCTGCTGCGGAAAGAGCGGATTGGCGGCCTTGAAGTTCACCAGGTCCACCGGCAGCGCCGCCGACACATTGGGCTTGACCAGCACGATCTGCCCGGTCGCGCCGCTGGCGTAGCGCACCTGCGCCAGCGCCAGGCAGGCCTGGCTGTGGGTCGAGGCCAGGTCGTTGAGCGAACCGAAGGCGCCCAGGTGCGCCCAGTCGGCGCCGGGCCGCGGCTTCATGAAGGTGATCTCGGCGTTGAGGTCGATGCGCGCGCGGCGGATCAGGACCTCGAGGTCGCAGAAGCGGTAGTCCGGGTCGGCGCCGCAATCGGCGATCACGATCAGCGCGGCCTCCTGGCGCAGCAGCGCGTAGGCGCCGGTGTTCTCGAAGTGCCCGCCGTCGCTCAGGTACCAGTTGGCGGAGCTGCTGCCGGGAAAGACGCCGAAGCATTCGAGCAGCATGAAGCGCGTCTTCATCAGCAGCGGGCTGCCGTGCACCGCGGCGCCGCTCTGCACGATGCCGGCCTCGGCGCTGTTCCACCAGTAGCCCAGGCGCAGGCCCGCGAAGACCGACAGCGCCGCGATGCCGCGCTTGGTCAGGCGGCCGAGGCCGGGCGCGAAGGCGGCGCCCGAGATCGCGGACCATGCGCCCAGGGTGAGCGCGCCATCGCCGTGCGCCTGCGCCCAGCCGGCTCCGCCGGCCTGCATCCAGCCCAGCGGTCCGATGGTGAGCGGCAGGCTGCGCCGGTCGCGGTTGAAGAGCTTCTGCTTCGTGTCGTGCGTCTGGTTGATGCAGACGTTGACCAGGTGCACCGGCCCGCCGTGCACGTGCGGCGCGTAGTGCAGCTGGGAAACGTCGTCCTGCGGGTCGACCTCCCCGACCGGCACCTGGGGCGGCTCCAGCCCCGAGACCTGCTCGGTCGGGCTGGCGCCCAGGCGGCGCGCATTGGCCGCGCCCAGGTAGCCGCGCACGATCCGCGCCTTGTAGAACATGTGCAGCGAGGAGACGTTGAGGAAGCCGAAGTTGCGCCCGGTCACCAGCGCGTAGCTGAAGACGATGACGAAGATGGTGCCCAGCCAGACCCAGCCGCGCGAGAAGTCCAGCCCTGCCGGCGTGAACACCGGCAGCAGCGTCGCCGCATACACCACGCCCACCCACCAGGCCGCGAGGCAGAAGGCCAGCAGCAGGCCTGCCAGGCTGGCGACGCTGAGCATCAGCGTCTTGCCGATGCCGGGTGCCTGGCTTTTCTGCGACAGCAGCATCGGCAGCACGCCGCGCAGCCCCGCCGCCACCACCAGCAGCGCGGCGCCGTACGAGGCGCGCAGGTCCTGGCTTTCGGCCGCGATCCACCAGCCGACGCGGTCGAGCAGGCCCAGCATCACGATCAGCAGCGCGGCGTTGATCACGGAGGCGAGCCCGTCGGTCAGGTCGTTGCGCAACTGCGCGGGCGAGCGCTTCCGGCTGCGCCACAGCACCCACAGCAGCGCCACCACCCAGCACAGCGCGAAGCCGACGAAGGCCGGCGCCAGCCACAGCGGCCCGCTGTAGTGGCGCACCAGCTGAGGCCCGACCCAGCAAGCGCCGACGGCAAGCGCGCACCACATCGCAAGCTGCAGCAGCATCGAGCCGATGGACTTCCTGTCGCGCACCGACCAATACGCGCAGGCCAACACCACCGAGGCGATGAAGGGCCCCACCAGCGTGAACCACAGCGTGGGCCATTGCGTCGCCCACTGGACCAGCAGGCGCAGCGAATGCACGCTGCCCAGGTCGCTGACGCCGACCACCGAATCGGGCGGCACGCTGTTGAGATCGACCGCGCGGAACACCGAGTCCCACAGCAGCAGGTTGATGGCGGCCAGCACCATGCCGATCAGGCTGGCGGCGATCGCGATCTCGATGTGCGTGCCCAGCAGGTTGCGCAGGTAGAGCGCGCCCGCGAACAGGGTGTCGCGCAGGCCGCCCGGAATCAGGTAGCGGCCGTTGCCGCGCAGCCACCAGCCGAAGCGCGCGCGGTCGACGTCGCCGAAGGCGCGCTCGATCTCGCGCACCTCGTCGGCCGATTTCGCGTTGGAGCACAGCCGCCCCAGCGTGGCGCCGACATAGCCGCCGCCCGAGACGGTGGAGACCAGGTCGAAGGCGAGCAGTTGCCGGCGCGCGGCCAGCGACTTGAGCAGGCCCAGGCAGAAGGTCGCGCTGCGGATGCCGCCGCCCGACAGCGCCAGGCCCCAGGGCCGACGGCCGTCATCGGCGCCCGAGAGCGCCTCGCGGCGGGCCGTGACCAGCTTGCGGATCGCTTCGTCCATGCGGCTCCTCGTCGTTCCGCACGGAATATTTCACGCTTGGCAGGGGGCGGCAATGCCGCGAACGGCCTATGCCGGATCGCAGGTAAGCTCGGCGCGCCGCAACAGCCCTCCCTCCCTGCCACCGATGACCACCGCCCTCCTCTGCAAGAGCCTCATCCTGGCCGCGTCCTTCGGCCTGGTCGCCGGCTGCGCCAGCACCGCGAGCAGCGCCTGCGAAACGGCCTACGCGGCCTCCCCGCAGTTCAAGGACTGCAACTTCCAGAACCTGCCGAACCCGCAGGCCCTGCCCTCGGCCAGCTCATGGAAGATCTGGTCGCGCTTTCTCACCGCCACCAAGACCGGGACGGTGCCGGTCGATCCCATCCCCGTGCAGGAGCTCGACGCGGCCCAGCTCGATGCGCTGGACCGCGACGCCAATCATGTGATCCGCCTCGGCCATTCCTCGCACCTGCTCAAGCTGCGCGGCAAGTACTGGCTGATCGACCCTGTGTTCGGCGACCGCGCCTCGCCCTTCTCGTTCATCGGGCCGAAGCGCTTCCACAAGCCGCCGCTGCGGCTCGAGCAGTTGCCGCCCATCGAGGGCCTGATCCTCTCGCACGACCACTACGACCACCTCGACGTCCCGACCATCGAGTACCTGGCGCAGCGCGTGCAGCGCTACTTCGTCCCGCTGGGCGTGCGCGCCCGGCTGCTGGAGATGGGCGTGCCGCCCGAGCGCGTGGCCGAGTTCGACTGGTGGCAGGCCACCGAGCACGACGGCGTGCGGCTCACGGCCGCGCCTTCCCAGCATTTCTCGGGCCGCACGCTGACCGACCGCAACAAGACGCTGTGGGCATCGTGGATCGTCGAGAGTGGCGGCAAGCGCATCTTCTACAGCGGCGATTCGGGCTACTTCGCAGGCTTCAAGCAGATCGGCGAGCGCTTCGGCGGCTTCGACCTGGCGCTGATGGAGAACGGCGCCTACGACACCTACTGGCCCTCGGTGCACATGACGCCCGAAGAGAGCGTGCGCGCCTTCGAGGACCTGCGGGGCAAGGTGCTGTACGTGGTGCACAACAGCACCTTCGACCTTGCCTTCCACACGTGGCGCGATCCGCTGGACCGCATCGCGAAGCTGGCGCGGGCGAAGAAGATCGAGCTGGCGACGCCGATGATCGGGGAAGTGCTGACGATCGGGCGGCCGCGGAGCAATGCGCTTTGGTGGGAGGGCCTGAGGTAAGGCGCCGTTGGATGCACGCCCGGCAAGCGGTGCGGGCGTTGTGTGCACCTCCGAGGCCCGGTGCCCCCAGCCCTCCCCCGGAAGGGGAGGGAGTAAGACCAGCCTGCGTGAAGAGGATGCGTGCGTGCGGGAACTTCACACTGCGCGTGTAGGCCGTCGCACTCGTCAGGGCGTCCTTGGCGTCGAGGTCGTTGCGCCTCCAGCCGCCCCAGTCGAGGCCGGGGGCACATGATTTGAGCCCCAGGAACCACCGGCAATACGCTGTTACTCAGCCTTCGGGGAGTACACAAAAAACGTTTTGGTCCGACTGATTCGGCCCAAAGGTGGTACCCATGCATCACATCAGCTCCCAGCCGTCCCTGCGCCTCAATGACGGCGCCAACGATCCATTCGAATCGTTCCGTCGGAAGTGTCTGAGTGCCTCCTCCTCAGACGCCGCTGAGGCGCTGGTCCGACACCTGGATCATCGCAATCCGATCTTGGATCTGAGCAAGTGCAACCGAGCCACGGTATCGAACCTCGACGCCTACCTGGTGAGGGATTTCCACCAGCTGTGCAAGCGGCACAACAACATCGTATTCGACCTTATCCTGCCGGACGGAATGGACGACCTCCCGCCTTGGACGTCCGAGTTGTGGCTGAAAACGCTGCAGGCACACGCAATGTCCTGGCCGGGGGTGGATATGGCAGAGGAACTCCCTCGATTCGGTGGCCTTGAGCAAGTCGACTTCTCCGGTTCTGACTTCTCCGACAGCAGGTGGCACGATCTGGCCTCCTGTCCCAGGCTGGACTTGCGCAACGCCAATCTGTCGGGCGCGAGCTTCCGATCGACGCGCTTGGTTGGCACGGACCTGCGAGGGGCGCTGCTCGAACAAGCATCGTTCGACCAAGTCGACCTTAGCCGCTCCAAGCTCGACGATTGCGACGTTGCCGGGTCGCATTGGAACTGCACGGAGTTGGTCGACGTGCAGGCTGGCTCGATGAGGAACGCCGAATCTGCGCGCTTCGTACGATGCCCGATCCTGAACGCGGAACTGCCTGCCTCGTTGACTTCAAAGCTGAAGTCGGATGACATTCTTCGGCCGGGTGACTCCTTGTTCGTCAATGCGACTTGCAAGTACAAGCATGTCATCAGGGAGATGTGCGTAGCCAAGGGGCTGCGCTATGAAGAAGTGAGCTTCGACCTGTGGACACGCGACGCCTATTTTCGCGCGGCGCATCCGCCCCAGGCCGTCTTCATTGCCCCGACAGACGACATTGACCGGCCAAAGTTCAGCTCGCTTGCCGGAGCGCATGTGGACTCCTTCCAGCGCAACCCACTCTCGCGCCCGCACCTCAGTCTCGACCCTCCAGCCGAATTCGAGGGCCACTACAGAGTTCGGGACAAAGCTGACATCAAGGACGACAGGCTCAAAAGGATGCGCGCCGTCGAGGGGCACTTCCTGGAAGGCGGCAACATCACCATCACGTCGGATGGAGTGGCAGTCGTTGGGCATGACGAGATCCGGCACGGCCGGAAAGAACCGGAAGGTCCGGTGGACGAAGAGCAGTTGCGCCTCGTCGTGAACTTGTACCCCGGCGTTGACCCAGGCAAGGCAATCGCCTTGTGGACCGCGGGAGTGCACGAGACCGCGCGTGTACAAAAGGTTCTGGGTGCGCGCAAGCTTGTGATCATTCCACAATATCTCTTCCACCACGATCTGCAGGTGACCTACACCGGAGGAAGCCGGTTCCTGGTCAACAGTTTTTCGGAGACGCTGAGGCTGCTGAAGGAGAACCAAGCGGCGTTCACCACCGAGTTCGGCGAGCAAGGCTACGAACGAGCCTGCCAAAAAGCTCAGTCGGTCATCGACGCCCGCCAAGACGAGGCCAGTGTCGACGACGCAACCGCGCTGCTGGCGTACTTGAGGGCGAATCGGGAGGAGATGGTCCGCCAGTTCGGCGAGACGCAATTTGCCAATGCCTTTGCCACGGCTCGGGCGCAGGTGGAGGCAGCCGGCGAGGAACGACTGGTCGACGAAACCATCCGTCGAATGGAAGCGGCCGGCTTGAAGGCGACCAAGGCGGCTCTGTCATTGCTGGCTGGCCCTATCAAGGGGCCCAACTGGCAACAGGGTCTCGGTCAGCTGAGCTCCCTGCTTGGCAACGGCTTGATGATCGAGGACAACGATGGTGAGAGGACCTACGTCACCCTCGGCGCAAAGGGCATGACGACGCACAAACAGTACTTTTGCGAAGTGCTCGCCGGTCAGGGCATTCACCATGTCGAGTTCATGGCCGATGAACATTGGACTGGCGACGTACCGTCGCCTGCAGACTTTATCGACCGGTACTTAGGCGGCCTGCGGTGCCTCACCCAGAAGAACCTCTATCCGATGCTCGACCATCAGCCCCAATTTATTTGAGGCTCTTTGAGAAATCCGCCCGACGGAAAACCGTGGGCGGGCTCGCGATGGGCGCGGAATGGGCAGGCGCAAACCGCCCGCTAGTTCTAGCGCACTACCGCCCCGCGCGCCGCCGCTCGCGCGCGCGCCGCACCTGCCGGCTGTCCGACGCCTCCCGGGCCTGCCGCTCGCGCTCGCGCTTCGAATCGCGCCGCCGCTTCGACAGCCAGCGCGCAAGCAGAAAGCTCGCGGCGCTGGTCACGACCAGGACGAAGATGCCGACCGGCCCGAAATCCATCATGCGCCGTCTTCCTCAGAGCACGCGCACGACGTCGGTCGGCTTGAAGCCCAGGTCCGCTGCCTTGCCTTTGCGCGCGCGGCTGGCGCGTGCGTTGTTGAGCGTGCGGATCTCCAGCGTCTCCTCGCGTTCCTTGCCGCCGCGGCCGATGCCCACGATCCGCACGCTGCGCGTATAGGCCGCGGCGCCCGCCAGCGTGTCCTTGGGGTCGAGGTCGATCAGCGTGAGCCCGCGGCCGCCCTTGGGCAGCGCCTTCATCTCGAGGATCTCGAAGGTCAGGATGCGCCCGCCCGTCGAGGCGCAGGCCACGTGGGTCGCGGGCGGCATCGGCTCCGCGCCGCTCGCGCCGCCGACCAGCGAGGGCCGGCACAGCTGCTCGCCCTCGCCCACGTCGATGAAGGCCTTGCCGCCGCGCTGCCGCGAGATCATGTTCTCGACCGAGGCGATGAAGCCATAGCCGCCCGTGTTGGACAGCAGCAGCGCCGCACCCGACGGCCCTGCGAAGTAGTGCGCGACGTGCGTGCCGCTCTCGAGGTCGATCAGCGTGGTGACCGGCTGGCCGTCGCCGCGCCCACCCGGCAGCGAAGCGACGGGCACGCTGTAGACGCGCACGCTCTTGTCCTTGGCGGTGCCGAAGACCAGCAGCGTGTCGACCGAGCGGCACTCGAAGGCGCCGTAGAGCGCATCGCCGGACTTGAAGCTGTACTCGGGTGCGGCGGCGCCCGCGGCGCGCTCGCTGGCCCAGCCCTTCTGCGTGCGCACCCAGCCCTTCTGCGAGACGATCACCGTCACCGGCTCGTCGATGACGCGTACCTCGGCCACGGCGCGCTTGTCGGCCTGGATCAGCGTGCGGCGCGGGTCCTCGAAGCTCTTCGCATCGGCCTCGATTTCCTTGACCAGCAGACGGCGCAGTGCGGCCGGGCTGGCGAGGATGTCCTCGAGCTTCTTCTGCTCCTCGCGCAGGCCCTTGAGCTCCTGCTCGATCTTGATCGCCTCCAGCCGCGCCAGCTGGCGCAGCCGGATCTCGAGGATGTCCTCGGCCTGCCGCTCGCTGAGGTCGAAGCGCGCGATCAGCGCGGCCTTCGGGTCTTCGGCAGCGCGGATGATCGCGATCACCTCGTCGATATTGAGCAGCACCAGCTGCCGGCCCTCGAGGATGTGGATGCGGTCCTGTACCTTGCCGAGCCGGTGCCGCGAACGGCGCTCGACGGTGATCTCGCGGAAGGCGATCCACTCGTTGAGCATCTGGCGCAGCGACTTCTGTGTCGGCTTGCCGTCGATGCCCACCATCGTGAGGTTGATGGGCGCGGAGTTCTCCAGCGAGGTCTGCGCCAGCAGCGTCGTGATGAACTCCTCCTGGCTGATGCGCGAGGTCTTGGGCTCGAAGACCAGGCGCACCGGCGCGTCCTTGCTGGACTCGTCGCGCACCACGTCCAGCACCGAAAGCACGGCCGCCTTGAGCTGCGTCTGCTCGGCCGTCAGCGCCTTCTTGCCGGCGCGAACCTTGGGGTTGGTGAGCTCCTCGATCTCCTCCAGCACCTTCTGCGTGCTGACGCCCGGGGGCAGCTCGTTGACCACCAGTTGCCACTGGCCGCGCGCGAGCTCCTCGATCTTCCAGCGCGCGCGCACCTTGAGCGAGCCGCGGCCGGTGCGGTAGGCCTCGGCGATCTCGGCCGGGCCGCTGATGATCTGCGCGCCGCCCGGATAGTCGGGGCCGGGCACCAGCGCGAGCAACTCCTCGTCCGAAAGCTTGCCGTTGGACTTGATCAGCGCCACGCAGGCGTCGGCGATCTCGCGCAGGTTGTGGCTGGGGATCTCGGTGGCGAGGCCGACCGCGATGCCGCTGGCGCCGTTGAGCAGCGTGAAGGGCAGCCGCGCGGGCAGCAGGCGCGGCTCCTCGGTGGAGCCGTCGTAGTTGGGGATGAAGTCGACCGTGCCCTCGTCGATTTCGTCGAGCAGCAGGCTGGTGATGCGCGACAGCCGCGCCTCGGTGTAGCGCATGGCCGCGGCGCCATCACCGTCGCGGCTGCCGAAGTTGCCCTGGCCGTCGACCAGCGGGTAGCGCTGCGAGAAGTCCTGCGCCATGCGCACCAGCGCGTCGTAGGCAGCCTGGTCGCCATGCGGGTGGAAGCGGCCCAGCACGTCGCCCACCACGCGGGCGCTCTTGACCGGCTTGGCGCCCACGGTGCCGTTGGCGCCGCCGAAGCCGAGGCCCATGCGCGACATCGAATAGAGGATGCGTCGCTGCACCGGCTTCTGGCCGTCGCTGACATCGGGCAGCGCGCGGCCCTTGACGACCGAAAGCGCGTATTCGAGGTACGCGGTCTGCGCGTAATCGGCCAGCGTGAGGGCTCCGTCGTCTTCGGGGTTCTGGAAATCGAGGGGCGGTTGGGAATCCATTGCGAGAGAGACTTTGTGAGAGCGGCAAGTGTAGTGGCCGTGCCCGCCCCCTCATCGGGTCAACTCCCGCGCGACCATGTAGACCCCCAGCAGCGCCAGCCCGGCAAGGAAGCATCGCCTGAACACCGGCAGCGGCATGCGCACGCGAATCCACTGGCCGAAGGCCATTCCCGCGAGTGCCGGCAGCAGCATCGCCAGCGACGCGCCGAACAGCGGCGTCGAATAGCTGTCGCGACCGGCCAAGGCCATGGCCAGCGCAAGGGTCGAGGTGGTGAACGAGAGGCCCATCGCCTGGATCAGCCCGTCGCGCGACAGCGACAAGGACTGCAGGTACACGACGGCCGGCAGCACGAACACGCCGGTCAGCGCCGTGATCGCGCCGGTGACCGCGCCCACCAGCGGCCCCAGCCAGCGCTCGTGCCGCGCATCGAGCGCCAGCGGCGGCGCCAGCAGCAGCCACGCGGCATATGCGACGAGCGCAATGCCGAGTGCCATCCTCGCGCCTGCGCCGTCCGGCGCGCCGAACAACCAGGCACCCAGCAAGGTGCCGGCGACGATGCCCAGCTGCATGCCGCCGAGCCGGCGCGCCAGGCTGGCCAGGCCGCCCCACGGCTGCAACTGCCACACGTTGGTGACGAGCGAGGGCACGATCAGCAGCGCCGCGGCGGTCGCCGGCGACATCCACACCGCCAGCAGTGCCATCGACAGGGTCGGGAGACCGAGCCCGATGACGCCCTTGACCGCACCGGCCAGGATGAAGACGGCAGCGACGGCCGCCCAGACGGCGGCGCTGTCCGAGGGCAGCGCGCTCATGAGCACCTCCGGCAACGACCAGGGGGCGCAGGCAAGGAAAAGGACTTGGGCATGCGCCCAGTCTCTCCAAAGCCATGACCGCAGGAAATGCGGAAGTTGCAAACCCTGCCTCAGGCGGTGCCTGAGACCTCAGCCCAGCGTGAAGGCTGACCTCAGGGCTTCTTCGAGATGCGGTCCGACAGTTTCAGCGGCACGGCACCCGCATCCGCCTCGGCCGCGTCCGGCGCCTCGGCCACAGTCGGCAACACCGGCATCGCGCCCGATGGCGGGGGCATGTTCCCGCGCCCCAGCGCACCGCCGCGCGGTGCCGCCAGCTCCATGCGCACGCGGCCCGGCGGGTTGCCCCGGCCGGCAGCCGTCGAGGGCTTGAGGTAGGCATAGAGCTGCAGCACGGTCTTCACGTAGTTCTGCGTCTCGCGGTAGTTCGGGATCTTGTTGCCCGCGCGCTGCACCGCACCCTCGCCCGCGTTGTAGGCCGCGAGCGCGAGCTCGATGTCGCCGGGGAACATCGCGATCAGGTCGCGCAGGTAGCGCGCGCCTGCGGCGATGTTGATCTGCGGATCGAAGAGCTTCTTCTCGATCGAGCCGCGCTTGTCGGCCCCGACGCCGTAGCGCTGCGCGGTCGCCGGCATGAGCTGCATCAGGCCGCGCGCGCCCTTGGGTGAGACGGCCTGCGCATCGAAGCCGGACTCGGTGGCGACGAGCGCCTGGAGCAGCTCGTAGTCGATGTCATGGCGCCGAGCCGCTTCGCGCAGCGCCTTCTGTGCGGGCTTGTAGTGCGGCGAGGCCTCGAACAGCGCGAGCAGCGATTGCGACGCGCGGGGCACCTTGCCGTCGATGCGGCCCGCGCGGCCACGCGCGAGCGGACCGACGCCCTGGGCCGTATCGAAGGCCTGGCCGCCGCGAAAGAAGAGCTGGTAGCGCTCGTCGATCTTCTCGGAGGCGAAGTGGGCCACGCCCTTGTCGTCGACGTAGCCGAAGATGTCGGACGCATGCACGAGCGGCTGCCATGCGCACAGTGCCAGCAGCAGGAGCGGGAGCCGCCACCAGCGGCCGGGAGCATGTCGGAAGTTCATCGCCGGGCGGATTGTCGTGCATGCCCGCCGAGTTACGTCTGGGAACAGGAATGCATCCCCCTCCATCCAATGGACAACACGACGACATCACCATGCAGAAGCTCGAACACTTCCAGGACGCCGGCGATCCTTCGGCGCCGACCGACACCGAGCTCGCCGCGCGAGCCGCGCAAGGCGACGCCCTCGCCTTCCAGCTCATCATGCGGCGCCACAACCGGCTGCTCTTTCGCACCGGCCGCAGCATCCTGAAGAACGACGACGACGCACAGGACGTCTTGCAGGACGCCTATCTGCGCGCGTGGCGCGCGCTGGGCACCTTTCGTGCCGAGGCCCGGCTCTCGACCTGGCTGGTGCGCATCGTGGCCAACGAAGCCCTCGGGCGGCTGCGGCGGCGGGCAGGCGCGCAGGTCATCCCCTTCGACACGGCCGTTGAAACGGGCAGTGCCCAGGAGGGAACGTCGATGCACACGGAGTCTGCAGAGCAACCCGAGGGCCATGCGATGCGTGGCGAGACGCGCAAGCTGATCGAGGCGGGCATCGACGCGCTGCCGGAGGTGTTTCGCACGGTCTTCGTCCTTCGCGCGGTCGAGGACATGAGCATCGAGGAAGTGGCTGCCGCGCTGGACATCCCCGAGGCCACCGTTCGCACCCGCTTCTTCCGCGCGCGCGGCCTGCTGCGCGAAGCCCTGTCGCGCGAGATCGATGTCGCGATCGGCGATGCCTTCTGCTTCGACGGCGCACGCTGCGACCGGATCGTCGCGCGCGTGATGTCCGTCGTCGACGGAGCGCCGCCGGGCCGGCCCGCCTGATCCTTTCCAACCACCCCCAACCTTGATTGAGGAGACTTCCATGTCCTTCCTTCGGATGCCCACGCCCGTCGCCGCGCGACGCCTCTTCCTCGGCCGTTCCGGCCTCCTGCTCTCGGGCACGGCGATCGCCCTGCTTGCGGGCCAGGACGCGCTGGCGGCCAAGACCGGGGGCGACGGGCCCGGCGACGTGCAGATCCTCAACACCGCGCTCGGCTCGGAGCTCGAGGCCATCGCGGCCTACCAGGTCGGGGCCGAGAGCAAGCTGCTCGACAAGCCCGTCCTCGACCTGGCCCTGACCTTCCAGGGCCATCACCGGGCCCATGCCGCGCTGCTCGCGGCGACGGTCGAGAAGCTCGGCGGCAAGGCCGTGAGCGCCAAGGCGAAGTACGACTTTCCGACCTCGCAGCTGAAGACGCAGGCCGACGTGCTGCGCTTTGCCGCCAAGCTGGAGCAAGGCGCCGTCAGCGCCTACCTGGGCGCGGTGCCGATGTTCGACGACCGTGCACTGTCCAAGGCCGCGGCGAGCATCCTCGGGGACGAGGCGATGCACTGGGCGGTGCTGCGCCACGCGCTGGGCGAGGCCCCGGTGCCTGCGGCCTTCGTGTCCTGAACGGACCGGCGCGCCCGACCTTTCTCAGACGTCGACTTCGACGTCGTCGGCGCGCAGCTCCATGAGCTCGCGCCGCGCGGCGGCCTCGCCCTTGCCCATCAGCTTGGTGATCTCGCCCTGCGTGCCCAGCAGGTCGAAACGGCCCAGGCGCACCTGAAGCAGGCGGCGGGTGTCGGGGTTGAGGGTGGTCTCCCACAGCTGCTCGGCGCTCATCTCGCCAAGGCCCTTGAAGCGGCTGATGCTCCAGGCGTTCTCGCGCACGCCGTCCTTGCGCAGCTT
Source organism: Variovorax stachyos (assembly GCF_051400855.1). Lineage (NCBI taxonomy): Bacteria > Pseudomonadati > Pseudomonadota > Betaproteobacteria > Burkholderiales > Comamonadaceae > Variovorax > Variovorax stachyos. The sequence goes on from NZ_JBLFFN010000003.1 coordinate 305,077, forward strand.
GTCGAGGATGGCGGTGAGCTCGCCCTCGTCGAGCGCATACACCTTGGACGCGGGCTTCTTGCCGCGCGCCGGCGCATCGACGCGAAACAGCGGCGGCTTGGCCACGTACACATGGCCCGTGTCGATGAGCTTGGGGAAGTGCCGGAAGAAGAGCGTGAGCAGCAGCACCTGGATGTGCGAGCCGTCGACGTCGGCGTCCGACAGGATGCAGATCTTGCCGTAGCGCAGGCCGGAGAGATCGGGCGTGTCTTCCGGCCCGTGCGGGTCGACGCCGATGGCGACCGAGATGTCGTGGATCTCGGTGTTGGCGAACAGGCGGTCGCGCTCCACCTCCCAGGTGTTGAGCACCTTGCCACGCAGCGGCAGGATGGCCTGGCTTTCCTTGTCGCGGCCCATCTTCGCGCTGCCGCCGGCCGAATCGCCTTCGACCAGGAAGACCTCGTTGTGCGCGATGTCCTTGCTCTCGCAATCGGTCAGCTTGCCCGGCAGCACCGCCACGCCCGAGCCCTTGCGCTTCTCGACCTTCTGGCCGGCGCGCTGGCGCGTCTGCGCGGCCTTGATGGCCAGTTCGGCGAGCTTCCTGCCGTAGTCGACGTGCTGGTTGAGCCAGAGCTCCAGCGCCGGGCGCACGAAGCTGGAGACCAGCCGCACCGCGTCGCGCGAATTGAGCCGCTCCTTGATCTGGCCCTGGAACTGCGGGTCCAGCACCTTGGCCGAGAGCACGTACGAGGCGCGCGCGAACACGTCCTCGGGCAGCAGCTTCACGCCCTTGGGCAGGAGCGAATGCAGGTCGACGAAGCTCTTGACCGCGTTGAACAGGCCGTCGCGCAGGCCGCTCTCGTGGGTGCCGCCGGCGCTGGTGGGGATCAGGTTGACGTAGCTCTCGCGCACCGGCTGGCCGTCCTCGGTGAAGGCCACGCACCACTCGGCGCCTTCGCCTTCGGCGAAGTTGTCGGCGTTCTTGTCGGCATGGCCGGCGCCTTCGAACAGCGGGATCACCGGGTCGGCGTTGAGCGTCTGCATGAGGTAGTCGCGCAGGCCGCCCTTGTAGAGCCACTGCTGGGTCTCCTTGGTCTTCTCGATCACCAGCGTGACGGTCACGCCGGGCATCAGCACGGCCTTGCTGCGCAGGAGATGGGTCAACTCGTTGACCGGCAGCGTGCCGGACTCGAAGTACTTGGGGTCGGGCCAGGCGCGCACCGTGGTGCCCTGGCGGCGCTCGCCGGTCTCGATCGGACGAACCTGGAGCGGCTCGACCACATCACCGCCCGCGAACACGATGCGCGCGGCGGAGCCTTCGCGGAAGGACTGGACCTCGAGCCGCTTCGACAGCGCATTGGTCACCGACACGCCCACCCCGTGCAGGCCGCCGGAGAAGCTGTAGGCGCCGCCCGCGCCCTTGTCGAACTTGCCGCCCGCGTGCAGGCGGGTGTAAACCAGCTCGATCACAGGCGCCTTCTCCTCGGGATGCAGGCCGAAGGGGACGCCGCGGCCATCGTCCTCGACGCTGACCGAGGCGTCGGCGTGCAGCGTGACCTTGATCTTCTTGCCGTAGCCGGCCAGCGCCTCGTCGGCGGCGTTGTCCAGCACTTCCTGGATGATGTGCAGCGGGTTGTCGGTGCGGGTGTACATGCCCGGACGCTGCTTGACGGGCTCGAGGCCCTTGAGGACGCGAATGGAGCCTTCGGAATAGGCCGGGGGAGTCTTGGTGAGGGTCGCCATGGGGGCGGATTGTATGCGTGGCACTTCTGAAAACCTGTATGCGCATACAGAGCTGCGTTGATGCGTCCGCCGCATCAACGCAGCCCGAAATATCAACAATCCGTGTCGCAGCGGTTGCCTGTGCGTTCCCTCGCTTTTGGATACAGTCGCCGGATGCACGCTCAATCCCAGCCGCTCTCGCTCAAGCAGGTCCTCTTCTGCGGCGCGATGATCGTCACTCTCTCGATGGGAATCCGCCACGGCTTCGGGCTGTGGCTCCAGCCGATCACGCAGGAGCAGGGCTGGTCGCGCCAGAGCTTCTCGCTGGCACTCGCCATCCAGAACCTCGCCTGGGGTGTGATCGGCGTCTTCGCGGGCATGCTGGCCGACAAGCTCGGCGCCTTCCGCGTGCTCGTGGCCGGCGCCGTGCTCTACGCATTGGGCCTGGCTGGGATGGCGCTGTCGCCGACGCCGCTCATGTTCGCGCTGACGGCCGGCGTGCTGATCGGCGCGGCGCAGGCCGGCACCACCTACGCCGTGATCTACGGCGTGATCGGACGGCAGATCCCGGTCGAGCGGCGATCCTGGGCCATGGGCGTCGCGGCCGCGGCGGGCTCCTTCGGCCAGTTCCTGATGGTGCCGGTGGAGGGGCAGCTGATCGCGGGCCTGGGCTGGCACACCGCACTTCTCGTGCTGGCCGCGCTGGTGCTGCTGATCGTGCCGCTCGCCATCGGATTGCGCGAGCCGCGCCATGGCACGGGCACGCTCGCGCACCGCGACCAGACCATCATGCAGGCGGTGCGCGAGGCTTTCCGCTATCCCAGCTTCGTGTTGCTGACGGCCGGCTATTTCGTCTGCGGCTTCCAGGTGGTGTTCATTGGCGTGCATCTGCCCAGCTACCTGCGCGACCAGGGGCTCTCGCCCGAGGTCGCCAGCTACGCGCTGGCATTGGTCGGGCTCTTCAACGTGTTCGGCACCTACATCGCGGGCGCCCTCGGCGCGCGGCTGGCCAAGCGCAAGCTGCTGGCGGCAATCTACCTCGGCCGGGCAGTCGCCATCGCGGTCTTCCTGGTGGCGCCGATCTCCCCGCTGTCGGTGTATGTGTTCGCGAGCGTGATGGGCTTCCTCTGGCTCTCGACCGTGCCGCTGACCAGCGGCATCGTGGCGCAGATCTTCGGCGTGGCGCACCTGTCGATGCTGGGCGGCTTCGTGTTCCTCAGCCACCAGGTCGGCTCCTTCCTCGGCGTGTGGCTGGGCGGCTATCTCTACGACAGCACCGGCAGCTACGACGTCGTCTGGTACATCGCGATCGCGCTGGGCCTGTTCGCGGCGGTGGTCAACCTGCCGGTCAAGGAAAACGCGATCGTGCGCCCCACCGCCCAGCCTGCCTGAGGCCGCCATGCGACCGAGCACTCGCCATCACCTCGTGCACGCCGGCTGGCTGTCGGCCGCGGTGCTGGCGCTCGTGGCGGTGTTCGGCCTCTACACGCGCCCTGCGTTCCTGGTGACGCTGGTCGACCAGCTCTGGGCCTGCTTCTGAGCCACGATCTCCCGCCCTCCCCCTGGGTCGTGCGCTGGTCGCACCTGCTTGCCCCGGGCGCCACCGTGCTCGACGTCGCCTGCGGCGCCGGCCGGCACATGGGCTGGTTCGCGCAACGCGGGCATGCGGTCACGGGCGTCGATCGCTCCGTGGAGGCGATCGCGTCGGCGGCCCGCTTCGGCCGGGCCCTGCTGGCCGACATCGAGGACGGGCCCTGGCCCTTCGCGGGCCAGCTCTTCGGCGCGGTGGTCGTGACGAACTATCTCTGGCGCTCGCGGCTGCCCGACATCGTGGCGGCAGTGGCGCCCGGCGGCGTGCTGCTCTACGAGACCTTCGCCGCCGGCAATGAGACCGTCGGCAAGCCCTCGCGGCCCGATTTCCTGCTGCAGCCGGGCGAGCTGCTGGCCGCCTGCGCCGGGCTGCGGGTGGTCGCCTACGAAGACGGATTTCTCGCCGACCCGGAACGCTTCGTGCAGCGGATCGCGGCCGTCCGGCCGCCGGAAGGCCCGGCTCGCAACCCTTTGCGCTACCCCCTCTGAGTGGCCCGTCAAGCCAGTCAGTAGAATGGCTGCCTTTCCGCAACCGACAAAGAGACCCCCTTGGAGCAACTGACAGGCAGCATCGTCGCGCTCGTCACGCCGATGCATGACGACGGCAGCGTCGACTATCCCGCCTTGCGCCGGCTGATCGACTGGCACATCGACGAAGGCACCGATTGCCTGGGCGTGGTCGGCACCACCGGCGAGTCGCCGACGGTGAACGTCGAGGAACACTGCGAGATCATCCGGGTGTCCGTCGAGCAGGCCCGGGGCCGCGTGCCCGTGATGGCCGGCTGCGGCGCCAATTCCACGCAGGAGGCAATCGAGCTCGCCCGCTTCGCCAAGGGCGTCGGCGCCGATTCGCAGCTGCAGGTGGTGCCCTACTACAACAAGCCGACGCAGGAAGGCCAGTACCGGCACTTCAAGGCCATCGCAGAGGCCGTCGGCGACCTCCCCGTCGTGCTTTACAACGTGCCCGGCCGCACGGTCGCCGATATGGCGCACGACACCGTGCTGCGCCTGGCGCAGGTGCCCGGCATCGTGGGCATCAAGGAAGCTACCGGCAACATCGAGCGTGCGCAGTGGCTGATCCGCGAGGTGCCCAAGCACTTCGCCGTGTACTCGGGCGACGACCCGACCGCCGTCGCGCTGATGCTGTGCGGCGGCCAGGGCAACATCAGCGTGACGGCCAACGTGGCCCCGCGCAAGATGCACGAGCTGTGCGTGGCGGCCATCGCCGGCGACGCGAAGCGCGCGATGCAGATCCAGCTCGAGCTGCTGCCGCTGCACCGCCATCTGTTCGTCGAGCCGAACCCGATTCCGCTGAAGTGGGCCATGGCGCGGCTCGGCCTGTGCGGCGGTGCGCTGCGCCTGCCACTGACGGAACTCGCCGAGCCCGCCCGGCCCGTCGTCGAATCCGCGCTGCGTGCCACCGGCCTCCTCAAGGACTGATTCCATCTTTACCTGCCGCAGCTCGACGCCGGCAACCTTTTGCAGGGCCGGCGCTCTCACACAGCGGCGCTGCAGCCTGACGATTGCGCTAAACATTCCACAAGGAAGATGACGTTGAATACCCTTTCGCGATTCGCACTGCTGGCCCTGGTGGCCAGCCTCGCCGCCTGCTCGGTCCTCGAGAGCGACAAGATCGACTACAAGAGCGCCGGCAAGGCCCCGTCGCTCGAAGTGCCGCCGGACCTCACGCAACTGTCGCGCGAGAACCGCTACGCGGTGCCCGGCAATGCGGTTTCGGCCAATGCCTACCAGGCCGGCGCCGCCAACGCGCCCAGCATTCCGACAGCGGTCTCGAACCTCGGCGACGTGCGCATGGAGCGCTCGGGCACGCAGCGCTGGATCGTGGTCAACCGCCCGGCCGACCAGCTCTGGGACCCGATCAAGGACTTCTGGCAGGAGAGCGGCTTCCTGTTGACGACCGAGCAGCGCAACCTCGGCATCATGGAAACCGACTGGGCGGAGAACCGCGCCAAGCTGCCGCAGGACGTGATCCGCGGCACGCTGGGCAAGCTGGTCGACGCGATCTACTCCACCGGCGAGCTCGACCGCTTCCGCACCCGCATCGAACGCGGCGCCAACGGCACCACCGAGATCTTCGTCAGCCACCGCGGCATGCAGGAGGTCTACACCAACGTTCGCCAGGACCAGACCGTCTGGCAGCCGCGCCCCAGCGACCCCGAACTCGAGACCGAATTCCTGCGCCGCCTGATGGTGAAGCTGGGCGTGTCGCAGGAGCAGGCGAAGCTCGTTGCGCAAACCAGCACGCCGGCACGGACGGCAAGCGTGTCCCATGTCGGCGGCCAGCCCGTCGTGCAGATCAACGAGAACTTCGACCGCGCCTGGCGCCGCGTCGGCCTCGCGTTGGACCGCACCGGCTTCACCGTCGAAGACCGCGACCGCGCCGCGGGCGTGTACTTCGTGCGCTACGTTCCGCCGAACCCCGACAAGAAGGAGCCGGGCTTCTTCTCCAAGATCTTCAGCTCGGGCAAGACCGAGGCGCCTCTCAAGTTCCGCATCCTGGTCAAGGGTCAGGGCGAGACGAGCACGGTATCGGTGCAGAGCGACAGCGGCGCCGCTGAAACCTCGGCCAACGCGCAGCGCATCGTCCAGGTCATCGCCGACGATCTCAAGTAAGCCGGGCCCCGCATGCTGCGCTTCCGCAGCCTGGGCAGCGGCAGCACAGGCAATGCCACGCTGGTCGAGGCGACCAGCGGCGGGCGCCGCTCGAGGCTGCTGATCGATTGCGGCTTCGGGCTCAAGCACCTCGATGTACGCCTGGCGCGTGCCGGCCTCGCGGCCTGTGACATCGACGCGATCTTCATCACCCACGAGCACGGGGATCACATCGGCTGCGCCCGTGCGCTGTCAAGGCGCGAGCGCATTCCCGTCTGGATGAGCGAGGGGACCTGGCTCGCATCCGGCGGGCACGATTTCGAGGGGCGCCTGCACCTTGCGCGGGACGGCACCGACATAACGATCGGCGACCTCCTGGTCCAGCCCTTCACGGTGCCGCACGATGCGCGCGAGCCGCTGCAACTGCGCTGCAGCGATGGCGCGCGCAGCCTCGGCGTGCTGACCGACCTGGGGCATGCGACGCCCCATGTGCTCGCGCGCCTGGCGGGAATCGACGCCCTGATGCTCGAGTTCAACCACGACAGCGACATGCTGGCGCGCTCGGCCTATCCACCCTTCCTCAAGCTGCGCGTGGGCGGCAACTACGGCCACCTGTCCAATGCCGCCGCAGCAGCCATCGCGCAGGCGCTGCGTCATGACGGCCTGCAGTACATCCTGGGCGCGCACCTCAGCGAGCAGAACAACCGGCCCGAACTCGTGCGACGCGCGATGGCCGGGGCGCTCGGCGCGAGCGAGCACGAGATGCTGACGGCCAACGCCGCCGAAGGCTCGGGCTGGCTGGAGCTCCGCGCATGAAACAAGCCCCCACGCTCCCTCACTTCGTGTGATCGCTGCCCCCCGAGGGGGCGCTTTTCATCTCGGGGCGGCCCGGCGATGAAAAGAAAAGGCCGCCCTCGGGCGGCCTCCTAGCGAAGCTGCATCACAGCATCACTGCTTGGGTGCTTCTTCCTTCTTCTTGGCTGCGTCGGTAGCTGCATTGGCTGCGTCGAGAGCCGATGACGCACCCGGCGACGGTGCTGGCGTGGCAGAAGGCGTTGACGACGAAGACGAAGAAGTGTCGGGTGCAGGCGCCGGTGCAGGCGTCGGCGTTGGGGTTGGCGCCGGCGTTGTTGCGGCAGGCGGTGGGGTCACGACGGCCGGCGCGGACTCCTCTTTCTTGCCGCAGGCGGCAAGGGCCACCGCGACGGTCAACGAGGCGAGCAGGGCGGACTTTCTCATTACAGGGCTCCTTTGGATGGTGGTCTCGAAGAAAAATTCTAGACCTGTACCCTCTGTGGACCGCCTGTTGCGCCACGATTCGCGGCATTGGCTTACAAGCCCAGCGTCGTGGCCGGAAACGAAGGTTTCGCATGGCGCAAGCATTCGTCCATGCGCTCGCGCAAGGCGCGCCTACGCTCGGGATCGCGGCCGCAGACGCCGCGCACGCGCTCCACGTCGATGCGCGCCAGGAACCAGCCCGGCGTCCAGATGCCGCTCGGCACCTGCGGCAGGCCGGGTCCGTCGCAGGCACGGCAATCGATGATGTGGCTCCACATGCGCCGCCATGTCACGAAGCGCGCATGCTCGCGCTCGAACACGTCGAAGCGCTGCGCCAGCATCACGAAGCTGCGCCCCGCGGCCGACCATGCTTGCAGGGCCTCGGCCATGGCACGTTCGCCGAGCGGCCAGTCGATGAAGGACGGATCGGCGAACACGATCTCGCGCCAGTTCTCGCGTGCGGCGGCGGCCAGCGCTGCGTGCAGGTGCGCCTCGAACGCACGGCGGCCATCGAAGGCGCCCTCGGGCAACGCGTTGTCGCTGGGCATTTCATTCGTCGGCATGCAGCCACCCCGCTTCGCACCAGTCTTCCAGCAATGCGCGCGCGTCCTCGCTCGCCGTCGCAAGATCGCGCGGCCCAAGCACGCGCTGGTCGGCCAGGCGACGCATGAGCCGGGCATCGCGGCCGGAGGCACGGAAGCTCTCGCCGTTGATGTAGAGATGGCGCGCGTCGTAGAGCATGCGCGTGCGCCGGTCGAGCGACACGCCGGTCAACGCGGCCGGCGGCTCGCCTTGTTCGAACCACACGGTGGGCTTGGGCTCGGTCATCGATTCGCCGAGCGCACGGTCGACGGCATCGGGATCGCGCAGGGCAGCGAGCACAGCCTCGCGCGCGAAAGCCTGCAGTGCGGACGGCATCTCGGCCGGCGTGGGCACCGCGGGCTGCGACGGGTCCTTGTAGTGGACGGCAGATCCGGCAGGCGCGTCTTGCAGCAGCTCGGCGTGCGCCTCCGCAATGCGGGCCAGGAGGTCGGCGCCCAGCGGCGCGGCCGCGGGTGCGCGCAGCCCGATGGAATAGGTCATGCAGTCGCCGCCCTCGGCCACGCCTTCGTGCGCATAGCGCGGCGGCAGGTAGAGCATGTCGCCGGGCTCGAGCACGAAGCTCTGCTCGGGTTCGAAATGCGCCAGGATCTTGAGCGGCAGGCCGGGCTCGAGGCGCAGGTCGCGCTGCCTGCCGATGGACCAGCGACGGCGTCCGTGCGCCTGCAGCAGGAACACGTCGTAGCTGTCGAAATGCGCGCCGACGCCGCCGGTGTCGCTCGCATAGCTGATCATCAGGTCGTCGAGCCGCGCGTCGGGAACGAAACGAAACTGCTGCAACAGTTGATGCACGGCTTGGTCATGCTGGTCCACGCCCTGGACCAGGAGCGTCCACGCTGCCTGCTTCGGCGAAGGCAGCGCGCGGCGCGCGAAAGGGCCGTGCTTGAGCGCCCAGCCGCTCTTGCCGTGGCGGATCAGCCGCGACTCGACCTCCTCGCGGCCGGCCAGCGAAAACAGCGCCTCGCGCTCGATCAGTGGCACCATGCCGGGGATTGCCTGGCGCACGAGCAAGGGCTTTTTCTGCCAATGGCGCCGCATGAATTGCGAGGCGCTGAGGCCTCCGAGCAGGGCCAGGGGTCGTTCAATCTCCATGGGAGAATTCTGCAATGGAAATCTCTGAACAATGCGTGGTCGGCCTGACCTGGACGCTGAAGGACACCCTCGGCGACGTGCTGGACGTGCTCGAGGAACCGGTGGAGTTCCTGGTCGGCGGCGACGACCTCTTCGCCGTGATCGAGTCCGCGCTGCTCGGGCATGAGCCCGGGGCGCGCGTGCAGCTGCAGCTCGAACCCGAGCAGGCCTTCGGCGACTTCAACGACCAGTTGCTCTTCCTCGAGCCCCGCACCCTCTTTCCCGAAGGCATCGAGGAAGGCATGACCTTCGATGGCGCCGCGTTGCCGGCCGGCGTGAATCCCGACATCCCCAGGGACGCGATCTACACCGTGAGCGAGATCTACCCCGAGCACCTCGTGCTCGACGGCAACCACCCGCTCGCGGGCATCGCGCTGCGGCTCGACCTGACCGTGCGCTCGGTGCGGGAAGCCACCGAGGAGGAGATCGGCCGCGGGACGGCCGGTACCGGCTTCTTCAAGGTGTCGCCGATCGCGCCGGGCAGCGACACGCTGCACTGACGGTTCGACAAACGAAAAAAAAGCCGGGCACTGCCCGGCCTTTTTGTTTCATCCGCTCAGACGCGCGAGATCTGCCCGCCCTCGATGCGCACGCGGTCGCCGATGCGCAGGTCGCCCGGACTCGGCACGTCGAAGGAACGATAGGCGCCGTGCTCGGTCTGGATCGAGATGCGGTAGCTCTCGTAGACCCTCGGTGCGTTCGCATTGGCTTCGACGCTGTTGCCCAGCAGGGCCCCGCCAATGACGCCCAGTGCGGTGGCCGCGGCACGGCCGCTGCCATGGCCGAACTGGTTACCCACCACGCCGCCGAGGACCCCGCCCGCCACGGCACCGCCGCCGCTCGTGCCGGCGCCGGACGTCTGGCTGCGGATCACCTCGATGTTGGCAACGCGGCCGTACTCGACGTAGGCCGATGGGGCTGCCGGGTAGGTCGGCTGGTAAGGGTAGCGCGAGGTCTCGTAGATGGGCTGTGGCGCTACACACGCGGTCAGCGCGGCCAGCGCAAGCACGGAAGCGGTGACAGAGAGAAGGCGAGTTGGGGTTTTCATGATGTGTACTCCTCGAACAGGTCGGCGCGATGCGCTCTCCATGGTCCAAACGCATCGCGCCGCGGCACGATGACGTGAACACATGTTGAAACTTCGATGCGACGGCTATATCGCCGGTTCCGTTCTTTACCTGTGAGCCACTCGGCCCCGGCCTCGCAGGCGCCGGCCTACAAACCCGCGCTCAATGCTTGCCGGTCGATCCGTAGCCACCTTCGCCGCGCTCGCTGGGCGGGAACTCCGCCACCACCCGAAACTGCGCCTGCACGACCGGCACGATCACCAGCTGCGCCAGCCGCTCCATCGGCTGCAGGACGAAGGCCGTGTCGCTGCGATTCCAGGCGCTGATCTTGAGCTCGCCCTGGTAGTCGCTGTCGATCAGGCCCACCAGGTTGCCCAGCACGATGCCATGCTTGTGGCCCAGCCCCGAGCGCGGCAGGATCAGCGCGGCATAGCCGGGGTCGGCCAGGTGGATCGCGATGCCGGTGCCCACCAGCTGCCAGGCGTTGGGCGCCAGGGTGATGGGGGCATCCAGGCAGGCGCGCAGGTCCAGCCCGGCGCTGCCGGGGGTGGCGTAGGCAGGCAGTTGGTCCTGCATGCGGGGATCGAGGATTCGGACGTCGACGTTCACTTGGAATTGCGCTTTCGTTGCTGCTGCAGGTGCTGTTGTCTCTTGGCGGCTTCTTCAAGCCATTCCTTCCAGTTCTCCACGCCGGGCGGCAACACGAGGTGCTTGAGCTTGTAGCCCAGCCACAGGCCGGCTGCGAACAGGCCCAGGACGATGCCCAAGGGCGCGTCGGCCGCCAGCAGCACCATGAGGGCCAGCAGCCAGGCGATGCCCAGCCCCTTGAGCAGGTTGCGGCCCGGGCCTGTGCCTGCGCCGGCCGGGCGTGCCTCCGCCTGCGGCCGATGGGCCGGCTGCGCGTCGGATCGCTGGGTCATGCCGACATCGAGCCCGTGCTCGCCCTCTTGGGGCGGACGCGCCGGCTGCAGTGCCTGCTCCGCCAGGCGCTCGACGTAGCTTGCGAAATCGCCGTTGGGCGGCGTGTTCCATTGCGGATTCATCACGGACTCCCCGGCGGCAGGCGTGCCGCGATCTCGGCCACCAGCTCGCGCGCCAGCGCAAGCTTGGGCGCACGCGGCAGCTCCCGAACGCCCTTGTCGTCGACCAGCAGCAGGCTGTTGTGGTCCTGTCCGAAGGTCAGCGGGCCGATGTTGCCCACCAGCAGCGGAATCCCCTTGCGCTCGCGCTTGGCCTTGGCATGCGCGACCAGGTTCTCGCTCTCGGCCGCGAAGCCCACGCAGAAGAGCTTGCCGGCCCTGGCCCGCTCGCCCTGCGCGATGGTCAGCAGGATGTCCGGGTTTTCGACGAACTGCAGGGTCGGCGCGCTGCCGCTGCCGTCCTTCTTGATCTTGTGCTCGCTGTGGGACGCCGGCCGCCAGTCGGCCACCGCCGCTGTGGCGACGAACACCGACGCTTGCTGCGTGGCCTGTCGGCTGGCCTCCAGCATCTCCCGGGCGGATGTGACGTCGATGCGCGCAACGCCGCGCGGCGTGGGCAGATGCACCGGGCCCGCCACCAGCGTGACCTGGGCGCCCGCCTCGCGCGCGGCCTGCGCGATCGCGAAGCCCATCTTGCCCGAGGAGTGGTTGGTGATGCCGCGGATCGGATCGAGCGCCTCGAAGGTCGGCCCCGCCGTGACCACCACCTGCCGCCCCGCCAGCACCTTCGGCTGGAACTGCGACACGATCTCTTCGAACAGCTGCAGGGGCTCGAGCATGCGGCCGTCGCCGGTCTCGCCGCAGGCCTGCCAGCCGTTGCCCACGCCCAGCACGCGGGCGCCGTCGGCATCGACCTGGCGCAGGTTGCGCTGGGTCGCCGGATGGACCCACATCTCGCGGTTCATGGCGGGCGCGATCAGCAGCGGCACGCGATCCGCGGGGCGCGCGAGGCACAGGAGGCTCAGCAGCTCGTCCGAACGCCCCTGCACCAGCCGCGCGATGAAGTCTGCGCTGGCGGGCGCCAGCACGATCGCATCGGCCTCGCGGCTCAGGTTGATGTGCGGCATGTTGTTGGGCTCGCGAGCGTCCCACTGCGAGGTGTAGACCGGCCGCCCCGACAACGCCTGCATCGTGACCGGCGTCATGAACTGGGTCGCGGCCTCGGTCATCACCACCTGCACGGTGGCGCCCGCCTTGACCAGCAGCCTGCACAGCTCCGCCGACTTGTAGCAGGCGATGCCCCCCGTGAGGCCGAGGACGATGTGTTTGCCGGCGAGGTCTTGCAGATCTTGCATATGCCGGCAATGTAGCAGCCCCACTACGCGCGCGTTCACGCGCTGCCCCTTCGCCTTCGAGGCGCAACTGGAGCACCTTCGCCTTCGGCTGCGGTGCTATTCGCCTTCGGAGCGGCCGTGCGGCTCATGAGGCGGCACCTATAATCTGCATTTCCCACTGCCCGGACCTGCACGTTCGGAACTGGCATGACCAAATTCGTCTTCGTCACCGGTGGTGTGGTGTCTTCCCTCGGCAAGGGAATCGCCTCCGCCTCGCTCGCCGCGCTCCTCGAGTCCCGCGGCCTCAAAGTCACCCTCATCAAGCTGGACCCCTACATCAACGTCGACCCCGGCACGATGTCGCCCTTCCAGCACGGTGAGGTCTTCGTCACCGACGACGGGGCCGAAACCGACCTCGACCTCGGCCACTACGAGCGCTTCATCACGACGCGCATGCGCAAGGCCAACAACTTCACCACCGGCCAGATCTACAAGTCCGTGCTCGAGAAGGAGCGCCGGGGCGACTACCTCGGCAAGACGGTGCAGGTGATTCCGCACATCACCAACGAGATCCAGGAGTACGTCAAGCGCGGCGCCGGCATCGGCACGCCGCACGAGGTCGACGTGGCGATCGTCGAGATCGGCGGCACCGTGGGCGACATCGAGTCCCTCCCCTTCCTCGAGGCCGTGCGCCAGATGAGCCTGCGCATGGGCCCCAACAACTCGGCCTTCGTGCACCTGAGCTATGTGCCGTGGATCGCGGCGGCCGGCGAGCTCAAGACCAAGCCGACCCAGCACACGGCCAAGGAACTGCGCGCCATCGGCATCCAGGCCGATGCCCTGCTGTGCCGCGCCGACCGCCCCATTCCCGACGACGAGCGCGCGAAGATCTCGCTCTTCTCCAACGTGCCCGAGTGGGGCGTGATCTCGATGTGGGACGTGGACACCATCTACAAGGTCCCGCGCATGCTGCACGAGCAGGGCCTCGACGGCCTGATCTGCGACAAGCTGCGCATCAACACGCCGCCAGCCAAGCTCAAGCGCTGGGACGACCTGGTCTACGAGGTCGAGCATCCGCAGAAGGAAGTGAGCATCGCGATGGTCGGCAAGTACGTCGACCTGTCCGACAGCTACAAGTCGCTCAACGAGGCGCTGCGCCACGCCGGCCTGAAGAACCATGCACGGGTGAAGATCGACTACATCGACTCCGAGACCATCTCGCCGCAGGACGTGGCCCGGCTCGGCAAGTACGACGCCATCCTGGTGCCCGGCGGCTTCGGCCAACGCGGCGTCGAGGGCAAGATCGCCGCGGCGCGCTTCGCCCGCGAGACCAAGATCCCCTACCTCGGCATCTGCCTGGGCATGCAGGTCGCGACCATCGAGTACGCGCGCAACGTGGCCGGCCTGAAGAACGCCAACAGCACCGAGTTCGACCCCGACACCAGCTGCCCCGTGATCGCGCTGATCACCGAGTGGAAAGACCGCGACGGCACCATCAAGCTGCGCGACGAGAAGTCCGACCTCGGCGGCACCATGCGCCTGGGCGCGCAGAGTTCCGACGTGGCGCCCGGCACGCTGGCCCACAGCATCTACGGCGACGTGGTGACCGAGCGCCATCGCCACCGCTACGAAGCCAACGTCAACTACCTCGACGAGCTGCGCCGCGCCGGCTTGGTGATTTCGGCCCTGACGCAGCGCGAGCACCTGACCGAAATCGTCGAGCTGCCGAGGGACGTGCACCCCTGGTACATCGGGGTGCAGTTCCACCCCGAGTTCAAGTCCACGCCGTGGAGCGGTCACCCCTTGTTCAACGCCTTCATCAAGGCGGCGCTGGAGCATCAGGTCGCCGACAAGCAGGCGTTGAAGGTGGTTGCATGAGCGGCGCCGGACCGCTCCAAGCCGCGAAGGCCCCCTGGGGGGCAGCGCAGCACACGCAGTGGCAAGCGTGGGGGGATCTATGAAGCTTTGCGGATTCGACATCGGGCTCGACAAGCCGTTCTTCCTGATCGCGGGACCATGCGTGGTCGAGTCCGAGCAACTGCAGATGGACACCGCCGGCACGCTGAAGGAAATCACCGGCTCGCTCGGCATCCCCTTCATCTTCAAGAGCAGCTTCGACAAGGCCAACCGATCATCAGGCACCAGCTTCCGCGGCCCGGGGCGCGACAAGGGCCTGGAGATCCTGGCCAAGGTCAAGCGCGAGCTGGGCCTGCCGGTGCTGACCGACGTGCACACCGAAGAGGACATCACGGCTGCCGCCCTGGTGGTCGACGTGCTGCAGACACCGGCCTTCCTGTGCCGCCAGACCGACTTCATCCGCGCGGCGGCGCAGTCGGGCAAGCCGGTCAACATCAAGAAGGGCCAGTTCCTCGCGCCGCACGACATGAAGAACGTGATCGACAAGGCGCGCGCCGCCGCCAAGGAAAAGGGCCTGCCGGAAGACAGCTTCATGGCCTGCGAGCGCGGTGCCAGCTTCGGCTACAACAACCTGGTGTCGGACATGCGCTCGCTGGCGATCATGCGCGAGACCGGCTCGCCAGTGGTGTTCGACGCCACGCACTCGGTGCAGCTGCCCGGCGGCCAGGGCACCAGCTCGGGGGGCCAGCGCGAGATGGTGCCGGTGCTGTCGCGCGCTGCGGTGGCGGTGGGCGTGGCGGGCCTCTTCATGGAGACCCACCCCGACCCGGCCAATGCCCTGAGCGACGGCCCCAATGCCGTGCCGCTCAAGCACATGAAGGCGCTGCTCGAGACGCTGCTGGCGCTCGACCGCGTGACCAAGAAGAGCGCGTTCCTGGAGAACTCTTTTCAATGAGCGCGCACCCGAATGACACCACCCCAAAGATCCAGAACCTGCAGAAGGAAATTGAATGAGTGCAATCGTTGACATCGTCGGGCGCGAGATCCTCGACAGCCGCGGCAACCCCACCGTCGAATGCGACGTGCTGCTCGAGTCGGGCACCATGGGCCGCGCCGCGGTCCCATCGGGCGCGTCCACCGGTTCGCGCGAGGCAATCGAGCTGCGCGACGGCGACAAGGGCCGCTACCTGGGCAAGGGCGTGCTGAAGGCGGTCGAGAACATCAACACCGAGATCTCGGAAGCCGTGCTGGGCCTCGATGCCAGCGAGCAGGCCTTCCTGGACCGCACGCTCAACGACCTCGACGGCACCGAGAACAAGGCCCGCCTGGGCGCCAACGCGACCCTGGCCGTCTCCATGGCCGTGGCCCGCGCCGCGGCCGAGGAGTCGGGCCTGCCCCTGTACCGCTACTTCGGCGGCATGGGCGGCATGCAGCTGCCGGTGCCGATGATGAACGTCATCAACGGCGGCGCGCACGCCAACAACAGCCTGGACCTGCAGGAGTTCATGATCATCCCCGTGGGCGCATCCAGCCTGCGCGAGGCGGTGCGCTACGGCGCCGAGGTCTTCCACGCACTCAAGAAGATCCTGAACGACCGCGGCATCAGCACGGCCGTGGGCGACGAGGGCGGCTTCGCCCCCAGCGTCGAGAACCACGAGGCCGCGATCCAGCTCATCCTCGAAGCCATCGACAAGGCCGGCTATGCCGCCGGCACCCAGATCGCGCTGGGCCTGGACTGCGCCGCCAGCGAGTTCTACAAGGACGGCCAGTACGTGCTGGCCGGCGAGAACCTCACGCTGTCGGCCGGCAACTGGGCCGACATGCTGGCGACCTGGGTCGACAAGTACCCGATCATCAGCATCGAGGACGGCATGCACGAAGGCGACTGGGACGGCTGGAAGCTGCTGACCGATCGCCTCGGCAAGCGCGTGCAGCTGGTGGGCGACGACCTGTTCGTCACCAACACGAAGATCCTGCAGGAAGGCATCGAGAAGGGCATCGCCAACTCGATCCTGATCAAGATCAACCAGATCGGCACGCTGACCGAGACCTTCGCCGCGATCGAAATGGCCAAGCGCGCCGGCTACACCGCCGTGATCAGCCACCGCTCGGGCGAGACCGAGGACTCCACCATCGCCGACATCGCGGTGGGCACCAACGCCGGCCAGATCAAGACCGGCTCGCTGTCTCGCTCGGACCGCATCGCCAAGTACAACCAGCTGCTGCGCATCGAGGAAGACCTCGGCGACGTCGCGAGCTATCCCGGCCGCGCGGCTTTCTACAACCTGCGCTGACCCGCGGGACGGGGCACCATGCGCTCGCGCATCGTTCCGGTCATCCTGGTCCTTCTGCTGCTGGTCCTCCAGTGGCAGCTCTGGACCGGGCGCGGCAGCGTGCGCGACGTGGCACAGCTCAAGGACAAGCTGGCCGAGCAGAAGGAGCACAACGCGAAGGCCGCGCTCGCCAACGAGCGGCTCAACTCCGAGGTCAATGACCTGAAGGAAGGGCTGGAGATGGTCGAGGAGCGCGCCCGCCAGGAGCTCGGCATGGTCAAGCCCAACGAAGTGTTCGTGCAGATCACGCGCTGAAGGTGTTTTCATCGCCGGGCCGCCCCAAGATGAAAAACGCCCCCTCGGGGGGCAGCGACCACACGAAGTGAGGGAGCGTGGGGGCCTTGTCTCATGACGCCTGTCCGTCCGGCGGGTTGCGCGATTGCGCTGATCGGCGCAGATGACAGCGGCAACACCAGGCTCGCCGAAGCGCTCGCGCAACGGCTTGGGGCACGCGGCATCGCCGCCTCCCTCGTGGTCGAGTCTCTGCCCGGCCGCTCGATCGATCCAGGCACACTCGAATTGCACCGCGACGCCCTCATCCTGTTCATCGCATCCGCCTCCCCGACTCCCATCGATGACATGCTGCGCAAGGCGCTGATGGACGCGAAGCTGAGCTTTGCGGTGGTACACGGCGAAGGCGATGAGCAATTGGCCAACGCGTGGAACGCGATCAATGCCGCAGCGGATGCCGGCGACCGCCGTCCCGCCGCGCCGGCAGGCACCGCCGCGTGGTCCTGGGCATGCGAGAAGTGCTCCGACCCTGCATGCGAACACAGGATGTTCACCGACCTCGTTGCCAGGCGCTCGTCCTAGATCGTCCTAGAGGAAAGGATCCCAAGAAATGCATTTCACATTCCGTGCGGCCGCCCTGCTGTCCGCCCTGCTGTCTTCGGCAGCGGTCTCGGCCGCGCCGGCGCAAGCCACCGTGAGCAACGACACCCATGCGACCGCCTGTGCCGAGGAAGACAACGTGTCGCTCAACCTCGACGGCGCCGGCATCCGCCGCTTCCGCGTCGAGGCGCTGCCGCCCGCCTACCTGGCCACCATCGAGCAGGACCGCACGGCGCCCGATTTCTCGGGCTGCAACTTCGACGGCAGCGCGCACCCGACCGATCCGCGCTACACCTTCAAGGAGCGGCGCGCGGTGCTGCACGACGGTCCGCGATGGCAGATCGTGGGTATCACCCTCCCCTCCTTCTGGCGGCCCGAACGCGTGCCGGTGCGCGTGGATGGCCGGCCCGACCGCGGCTTCCACATGATCCAGGTCTTCGCCAAGACCGGCGCCAAGCCGCTCGAGGCGCTGGTGATGTATCCGTCCGACGGCTACTGGCGCATCAAGCCGCTGCCCCCGGCCCGCTTCGGCGACGGCGTGTACGGCTCCTCCTTCGTGATGGGCCCGGTCGAGCAGGCGGGTCGCCCGGTGGCCCGCATCGCGTCGATCGCCATCGAGACCCGGCCGCTCGCCTTCAAGCTCCGCTTTGCGAACGGCGGCGAGGCGAAGGTCGACGTGCGCGAGATCAGCGAGGCGCGCACCAGGCTCGATGTGGCCCTGAAGCCGGGTCGCAGGCAGGGGCCGCGCTTCGCGGTGCTGCGCTCGATGTACGTGGCGCCGGACAACGCGGACATGAGCGAGGTGGCGTGGCGAGCCACGCCAGGCGGCGCCGAGCAGCGCAGACCGTTGCCCGAGATCAGGACGCTGCAGGCGGCCGACGTGCGCTTCGGCCGCAGCATCCCTTCACGCCACAACACCAGCGCACCGGACATCCGCTTCGGCGGCTTCCAAACCGGCGTGCGCTGAAGGCGCGTTACTGCACCACCGGGCTCGCCGGCAACTGGTCGCCGGGCGAGGTGAAGATCTGCGCCGTATCGACCGCGTCGAATCGGTACTGCTTGCCGCAGAAATCGCAGCCCACCTCGATGTCGCCGCGCTCCGCGAGGATGGACTCGGCCTCTTCCCGACCGAGCCCGCGGATCATCTGCGCCACGCGCTCCCGCCCGCAGGTGCAGGCGAAGTGCGGACCCAGCATGCCGGTCTGCGGCTCGAAGCGCAGCAGCTTCTCTTCCCAGAACAGACGGCGCAGGATGGTTTCGACATCCAGCGTGAGCAGTTCCTCGCGCGTCAGGCTCGCCGCGAGGATGGCGATGCGGTTGTAGTCCTCGTTGTGGCCGATCTGGTCCACGTTGATCGGATCGCTCGCGCCGCGTCCGGTGCCCTCCAGGTTGGCCTCGCCCTTGGCGGGCAGGCGCTGGATCAGCAGCCCGGCCGCCACCTGCTCATCGGCGGCGAGCACCAGCGTGGTGTCGAGCTGCTCGCTCTGCAGCATGTAGTGCTGCAGCACATCGCTGAGGCGATCGAGCTTGCGGCCGTCCGGGTCGACCAGCGGCACCACGCCCTGGTAGGGCTGCTGGCCCGGGAGCTTGTCCCTGGGATCGAGCGTGATCGCGCAACGGCCCTTGCCGTTCGCGTTGACCATGTCGGAAAGATGCGCATCGGCATCGAGCTCGCCCAGCACCTTGGCGGTGGCACGAAGGCTGAGGTCGGGCTTGACCTCGGCCACGACGACCTTCAGGGGGCCATCACCGAAGATCTGCAAAATCAACGCGCCGTTGAACTTGATGTTGGCCTGCATCAGCGTGGCCGCCGCGGTCATCTCGCCGAGCAGCTCGGTCACCGGCACGGGATAGGCGCCGGTGGCGGTGTTCGAGGCGCGACGGGACAGGATCTCCTGCCAGGCATCGGTCAGGCGCACGATCATGCCGCGCACGGGCAAACCGTCGAACAGGAACTTGTGCAACTCGCTCAAGGCAGTCTCTCCGATCGGGTTTCAGCCGATCTTCTTCAGGCCCTTCGCGAAGCGGCGGGCGTTTTCCACATAGTGATCGGCATTCTTCCGAAGGCGCTCGGCGGCAGCCTCGTCGAGCGTGCGCACCACCTTGGCCGGCGCGCCGATGATCAGCGAGTTGTCCGGAAACTCCTTGCCCTCGGTCACGACGCTACCGGCGCCGACGATGCAATTGCGGCCGATCTTCGCGTTATTCAAGACCACCGCGCCGATGCCGATCAGCGAGTTGTCGCCCACGGTGCAGCCGTGCAGTACGACGTGGTGGCCCACGGTCACGTTCTCGCCGATCGTCAGCGGCACGCCGGCATCGGCATGCAGCATCGAGAGGTCCTGGATGTTGCTGTTGCGGCCGATGGTCAGGGTGTCGCTGTCGCCCCGCGCCACCACGCCGAACCAGAGGCTGGCGTTATCGCCCATGACGACGCGGCCGATGGCCTGCGCGCTGTCTGCGACGTAAGCGCCCTGCCCCAGTTGCGGCGCCACGCCGTCGAGTTCGTAGAGGGCCATCGCCGAGTCTCCAGAGTGCAAAACTAGAATTGTAGGGATGCAGCACCCCCGCCTCGACGCCCTGGCCGCGCTGCGCCTCACCGACCCCGAGCAGAAGGTGGCCGCGACGCATGCCGCCGCGGCGCGGATGCGGGCGCATCCGGCGCCCGCCGCGGCGGTACGCATCGAAGGCGATGAAGCCGGGGTGCCCGGCCGTCCGGAACGGCCATTGCGCGTGGCGGCCACAGCGGTTGAAAAGCGATCGCCCGTCACGCCCGAAGGCCGGGCAGCGCTGATCCACTCGATCTGTCACATCGAATTCAACGCCATCAACCTCGCCCTCGACGCAGCCTGGCGCTTCGACGGCATGCCCGAGGACTACTACCGCGACTGGCTGCGCGTGGCCGACGAGGAGGCACTGCACTTCACCCTGTTGCACGAGCACCTGCGCGGCATGGGCTGGCGCTACGGCGACTTCACCGGCCACGACGGCTTGTGGGCCATGTGCGAGAAGACCCGGCACGACGTGCTGGCGCGCATGGCGCTGGTGCCGCGCACGCTGGAGGCGCGCGGCCTCGACGCCACCCCGTTGATCCAGGCCAAGCTGCGGCGCGTGAACACGCCGGACGCGAACAAGGCTTGCGAGATCCTGGACATCATCCTGCGCGACGAGATCGGCCACGTGGCGATTGGCAACCGCTGGTACCGATGGCTGTGCGAACGTGAGGGCCTGGACCCGATCGCGCACTACCGCGTTCTATACCGGCGCCACGAGGCGCCGCGCTTGCGCCCACCCTTCAACCTGGAGGCGCGAACGCACGCGGGCTTCACGAACGAAGAAATCGACGATCTGCGGAAAGAGTAGCTTCACTCCGGCTGCTCCCGAGCTTCGGCGCGGCACTGCACGACGGCCGGTTCGTCGTGGCATGACTGCTCGCCCCAGGAACCGCGAGTTCCTGCGGGTTACGAAGCGGTTGTCGACTATGTAGATCCGTCTCACCTCGCCCTCGCCGCCTTGCCCACGCATTGCTCAACAAGTTTGCACAGGAGCGGCTGTCATCATCCTTCTGGCACGACGAATGGCAAGCTGCGAGCGGGTTGGCATTAAACGCAACCACTACGCCGAGGGACGCGAAGGAAGCGACCCCTGAGCTGGCCCAATACCTCGCCGAGGCCCTTGCCAGAGCCTTGAAGCAAGAGTCTCCCTATGTCGACGAGCGTTCCGGACAAGACATCGACGCCGAGGCTCACGCCGATAGAGCAATCGAATTGTGCATAAGGTGGAAATCGCGGCATCCGGCCTGCTACAAGAACTTGCTCCCCGCCACGGTGGCTGCGGCGAAGCACGTGATTGATCGTGAAGGAACGCCAGAGGGAAAGATGAAACGCGAAGCGCACTACCGCAAGATCTTCGCCGAACTGGAGAAGCTCTCATGAGCAAATCGCTGCGAGCGCCTGCGCGTCGAGCGGGATGCATCATGAGCCCCGGCGCGTCAACACGCCGATGCGATGCCTCGATCAGGGTGGCGCTGCCCTGTCAATCCGACTTGATCCCCGCCGCCTTCACGATGCGCGCATTGCTCTCGTACTCGGCCTCGATCTCGTCGGCAAAGGCCTCCACCCCGCCGCCCGTGGGCACGTTGTCGGTGGCCAACAGCCGTGCACGCAGGTCCGGGCTCGCCAGCGCCTTGTTGATCTCGACGTTGTACTTGGCGATCAGGATCTCGGGCGTCTTGCCGGGCGCGAACACGCCGAAGAGGGAGCTCAGGTTGGCCGACGGAAAGCCCAGCTCGGCCAGCGTCGGCACCTTCGGCAGGCTCTGCAGCCGCTCCGGCGCGCCCACCGCGAGCGGGCGCAGCTTGCCCGACCGGATGTGCGGCGCAACTGCGGGGCCGGCGTTGATCGACAGGATCTCGAACTGGGCGCCCAGCGCATCGTTCATCTGCTGCGCGCCGCCCCGGTAGGGCACATGGGTGATGTCCACCCGCGCCGCGTTGCGCAATTGCTCCAGCACGATGTGGCCCAGCGAGGCCTGGCCCGAGGTGGCCCAGCGCACTGCCCCCGGCCGGGCCCGGGCATCCTCCATCAGCGTGCGGAAATCGCGCGTGCCCGTGGCCTCGGTGGCCAGCAGCAGCACCGGCGAGTACATGACGCTGGCCACCGGCGCGATGTCCTTCAAGGGGTCGAAGGGCGACCTGCCGAGGTGCGGGTTCAGCACCAGCGGGCTGATGGCCGCGAAACCCAGCGTGGCGCCGTCCGGCGCGGCCTTGGCGACCGCGTCCATGCCGATGGTGCCACTGGCGCCGGCCTTGTTCTCGACCACCACCGTGCTGCCCAGCTGCGCGGCCAGCTTGTCCGCCAGCGCGCGGGCCACGACATCGCTGACGCCGCCCGCCGGGTAGGCCACGATGAGGCGGATGGTCTTGGGCACGACCTGTGCATGGGCGACGGGAATGAGAGCGCAGCAGGCCAGGGTCAGCGCCACGGCTCGGGCAGCAAAGCAGGATTTCCAGTTCATCGGCGTGCTTCCTTGCGACCCTGCCATTCTGGCGCGGCATCGATCAGCACCGCGAGCGTCAGGGCATTGGCGACTGCCGCGCCGCTGGCGGTGTTGTCGAACACGCACCAGCACTGCGCGCCCTCCTCCCGCGCTTGGGCCAGGCGCTGGGCGAGCTGCTGCAGCACGGCGTCGGAGTACGAAGACCAATAGCGCCGTGGCGAACCGTGCAGCCGCAGGTAGACCAGCCCGGGCCATCCGCCCGGCGCTGCCGCATCGTCGTGGAGCACCGGATCGGCGAGCACCCGCGCGGTCCGGAAACGCGCGAGAAGCCGCTCGGCCTCTTGCCCGAACCAGCTCGGATGCCGAGGCTCCAGCGCGACCGGGCCCTGATGGCGCCGACGCATCGCCCGGAGGAAGCGCGACACCGTGGGCTCGTCGAATTGCAGGCTGGGCGGCAGCTGCACGACCAGGCAGCCCAGCTTGTCGCCGAGGCCTTTCACCTGCGTGAGAAAGGCCTCGAGCTCCGGCATGGCGCCGACCAGCCGCTTCTCGTGGGTGATGCTCTTCGGCAGCTTGGCCGAGAAGCGGAAATGCGCCGGCGTCCCTGCAGCCCAGCGCGCATAGGTCTCGCGCTGGTGAGGCCGGTAGAAGGACGAATTGATCTCCGCGATGTCGAAGCGCGCCGCATAGCGCTCCAGGTGCGAGCCCTGGGCCGGAAAGTGCGGCCATTCCGCGCGCGGCAGGCTCCAGCCGGCGCAGCCCACATGCAGCGCGGTCGGCAGGCTTTCAGCCACGGGGATGGTGCTTCGCATGCAGTTGCTTCAGCCGCTCGCGCGCCACATGCGTGTAGATGGTGGTGGTCGAGATATCCGCATGGCCCAGCAGCAGCTGGACCGCCCGCAGGTCGGCGCCGTGGTTGAGCAGGTGCGTGGCGAAGGCGTGGCGCAGCGTGTGGGGCGACAGCGGCACATCGATGCCGGCCGCCTGTGCATGCTTCTTGACGATGATCCAGAACATCACCCGCGTCATCCCCGCACCGCGCGCGGTGACGAACAGGTCGGGCGTCTGCTGGCCGTCGAGGATGGCCGGCCGGGACTCGTGCATGTACCGCTCGATCCAGCGCCGCGCCTCGCCGCCGAAGGGGACCAGCCGCTCCTTGCTGCCCTTGCCCAGCACGCGCAGCACGCCGTCGTTGAGGCTCAGCTCGAAAACCCTGAGCGCCACCAGCTCGCTCACGCGCAGCCCGCTCGCGTACATCAGCTCGAGCATCGCGCGGTCGCGCAGGCCCAGCGGCGTGTCGACGTCCGGGGCAGAGAGCAGGTCGTCCACCTGCTTCTCCGACAGCGTCTTGATCGCGCGCGGCGCCTGTCGGGCAGGCACCAGCCGGAGGCTCGGATCGGCGCCGATGCGCCGCTCGCGCACCGCCCAGCGGAAATAGCGCTTGAACACCGTGAGCCGGCGGTTGGCCGAGGTCGCCTTGCCCCGGGCAGTGAGCCGCGCGCCCATGTAGGCCTGCAGATCGCTTTCGCGCGCGGCGTCCAGCGCCCGGCCGCACTGCGCATGGAGCCATTGCGCGAACAGCGCGAGATCGCGCCGGTAGGCCGCCAGCGTGTTCTTCGACAGCCCGTCCTCGAGCCAGAGCGCGTCGATGAACTCGTCGATCTCCGGCGTGGCGGTGAGCGTGTCGAGGGCCGCAGTCATGGGAGGCAAGATAGCAAAAAGAAAGGCCGCCCGTAGCGGGCGGCCTGGAACCGGAAAGCGCCGCTTATTCCAGCGTGAGTTTCTGCTTGGCCACCACCTGCTTGTAGACCGCGAACTCGGCCTTGATCTGCTCGGCGAACTGCTCCGGCGAGTTGGCGACGATCAGCGAGCCCGTGTCCTCGATGCGCTTGCGCACCGCCGGGTCCTCGACCGCTTTCTTCACGCCCGCATTGATCTTGTCGACCACTTCCTTCGGCAGGCCCTTGGGCCCCAGGATGCCGTAGTAGGCCATGCGGTTGACGGGCTCCAGGCCCACCTCCTTGAAGGTCGGCACGTTGGGCAGGTCCTTCAGGCGCTGCGGAGCTGCGACGACGATCGGCACCAGCTGCTTGTTCTTGATGAAGGGAAGCGCGGAAGGAATGTTGTCGAAAATGATCGGCACCTGGCCGCCCACCACATCGTTGAGCGCCGGGCCAGCACCCCGATAGGGGATGTGGGTCACGAATGTATTGCTCAGGCTCTTGTAGAGCTCCATCAGCAGATGGCCGATACCGCCGGTCCCCGACGACGCGTAGGAGTACTTGCCCGGGTTCTTCTTGATCTCGGCCACGAACTCGGCGTAGTTCTTGGCCGGGAAGCTCGGGTGCACCGCGATCAGGTTGGGCGTGGCCGCGATGTTGACGATGGGCGTGAAGTCGTTGACGGGGTCGTAGGGCACCTTCGGGTTGATCGCCGGGTTGGCGGCCGTGCTCGAGACGGTGGCCACGCCGAGCTTGTAGCCGTCCGGCGCGGCGCGCGCGGTCTCGGCCGCGCCCACGATGCCGCCGCCGCCCGCCTTGTTGATCACCACCACGCTCTGGCCCAATTGCTTGCCCAGCGGATCGGCGATCACGCGGGCGACGATGTCAGTGGTGCCGCCGGGCGCGAAAGGCACCTGCAGCTCGATGGGCTTGTTCGGATAGCTCTGCGCCAAGACCGGGGCGGCGACCAGCGCCAGCGCGGCGCCGGCGAGTGCGTTCCAATGACGACGTTGCATGTAGGGGGCTCCTGAAAATCTGAGAATCGAAATCAGGATGCTAACGGCTCGGCCCGCCCGCCAGTTGGTGGATAACCCATGGGAAGGCGCCGTTTATCCTCGGCCGGTGAACTATGCCCAGCTGCTCTTCCCTGATTTCTCCCTCATTGCCTGCGGCTGGCTGTTGTGCCGCTACACCCCGCTGGACCGGCGCGTCTGGGACCAGGTCGAGAGCCTGGTCTACTACTTTCTCTTCCCGGTGCTGCTGTTCCACTCGATCGTGCGCAGCCCGCTCGACTTCGGCGCCACATCGCATCTGCTGACCGCCGGCGTGGGCGTCGGACTCTCCGGCATCGCGCTGGCCTACGCCCTGCCCTTCCTTCCGTGGCTGCGCACGCACATCGACCGCAGCGATCATGCAGCCAGCGCGCAGATCGCCTTCCGCTTCAACTCCTTCATCTGCCTGGCGCTGGCCGACCGCATGGCGGGGCCGGCCGGCCTGCTGATGATCGCGGTGCTGATCGGCGTGTGCGTGCCGCTCTTCAACATCGCCGCGGTCTGGCCGATGGCGCGGCATGCGCAGAGCGGTTTCGCGCGGCAGCTGCTGCGCAATCCGCTGATCATCGCGACGCTGAGCGGGCTGGTGGCCAATCTGCTGGGCTTCGGCGTGCCGAGCTGGCTGGAGCCCACGCTCACGCGCATCGGTGCCGCCTCGCTGGCGCTGGGCCTGATGGCCGCGGGCGCGGGCATGCAGTTCGCCACGCTGGCGCGCGGCAAGGCGCTGGCTGTCTCGGTGCTGGCGATCCGGCACCTGGTGCTGCCGCTGATCGCCTGGGGCCTGGCGATGGCCCTGCAGCTCGATGCAGCCCAGGCGGCCGTGCTGATGACCTTCTCTGCCGTGCCCACCGCTTCCAGCGCCTACGTGCTGGCGGCGCGGATGGGCTACAACGGCGCCTACGTCGCGGGGCTGGTGACGCTTTCCACCCTGCTGGGCGTTGCCAGCCTTCCCTTCGCTCTTTCCCTGACCCGCCAGGGATGACTACCATCTCGCCGATGCGCACCCTGCTGGTTCTCGCCGCGGCATCGCTCGCCCCGTTGGCGCACGCGCAGGAATACACCCGCTACCACGGCGGGTGGCGAGGGCCGTTCCTGCTGTACGTGACGCAGCAGGACACCGGCGCGCAGGGTCCTCCGGCGGTCTACGACGGCAGCCTGCAGATCGCCGACGACGGCAGCGTGCGCGGCCACTTGCCCGACGCGGCCTGCACCCTGATCGGCTCCAGCAGCGACTTCGTCTCGCCGGCCAACGCCTCGCTCGAGCTCGACGTGAGCGGCTGCAAGGACATCCGCTTCAACGGCCACTTCGCCGGCAAGCTGATCAACAACCCGGTCCTCAAGTACGCCTCGCTGCGGCTGAGCTCGATGCGCTCGCTCGATGCCGGCACCGCCCAGGTCTCGGCGATCCTGCGGCGCTGAGCCTCACTCGCCCTGGGCCAGCGCCCAGGCCACATGCTCGCGCACCAGCGCGCTGGGATCGTCGCGCCGCGTGGCCAACGCGCTGCGCGCCTCCCGGTGGCCGGCGCGCAGCGCGTTGCCCAGCGCCACCGCGATGTTGCGCAGCCACCGCTCGTGGCCGATGCGGCGGATCGCGCTGCCCTCGGTGAAGCGAAGGAAGTCCTCCTCGCACCACGCGAAGAGCTCGCCGAGCTGGCGCCCGCTCAACCCGTCGCGGGCATCGAAATCCGGCAAGGCGCTCTTCTTCGCGAACTTGTTCCAGGGGCAGATCAGCTGGCAGTCGTCGCAGCCGTAGATGCGGTTGCCGATCAATGGCCGCAGCTCGAGCGGGATCGGCCCGGCATGCTCGATCGTCAGGTAGGAGATGCAGCGCCGCGCATCGAGCCGGTAGGGCGCCACGATGGCGCGCGTGGGGCAGACCTCGATGCAGGCGCTGCAGCTGCCGCAATGGGCGCTGACCGGCGCGCTCGCCGGCAGGGCCATGTCGACGTAGATCTCGCCGAGGAAGAACATCGAGCCCGCCTCGCGGTCGAGCACCAGCGTGTGCTTGCCGCGCCAGCCTTGTCCGCTGCGCGAGGCGAGCTCGGCCTCGAGCACCGGCGCCGAGTCGGTGAACACGCGGTGGCCGAAGGGCCCCACTGCCGCGGCGATGCGGTCGGCCAGCCGCTGCAGGCGCCCGCGCATCACCTTGTGGTAGTCGCGACCGCGGGCGTAGACGGAGACAATGGCTTCGCCCGGACGCCGCAGCCGGTCGAACTCGACGGCCTGCCAGTCCTCGGATGTGCCGCGCGGCAGATAGTCCATGCGCGCGGTGATCACCGACACCGTGCCCGGCACCAGCTCGGCCGGGCGCGCGCGCCGCGTGCCGTGCGCGGCCATGTAGTGCATTTCGCCGTGGAAGCCCTGCGCCAGCCATTGCGCGAGTCCTTCCTCCGCGCTCGACAGATCGACGCCCGCGATCCCGATTTGGGAGAATCCGAGCTCCCGGGCCTCTGCCCGAATCCGACTCACGAGTTGATGGCTGCCGATCACCTGCCGATTGTAGAAACGCGAACCCTGGTGCAGCGCTGGCTGAGCGAGGACGACTGCGACGCGCTCGCGGTCAAGCTCGCGTCATCGCAAGCACTGGGCGACGCGTTCATCGCATTGCATGGAGACCTCGGCGCCGGCAAGACCACCTTCGTTCGCCACCTGTTGCGGGCGCTGGGGATCGGCTCGCGCATCAAGAGCCCGACCTACGCAGTGGTCGAGCCGCACGAGGCACCCGGCGGGCTCGCCATCTTCCATTTCGACTTCTACCGCTTCAGCGACCCCCACGAATGGGACGACGCCGGCTTCCGCGACATCTTCGCGGGCCCCGGCCTCAAGCTCGCGGAGTGGCCCGACAACGCTGCAGGGCGCATTCCCGTTGCCGACCTTGCTATTAAAATCGAAGCAATGACCGACGATACCCGCACCGTGACCCTGCAGGCGAACACCGCGCTTGGCAGCCGCCTGATCGACGCCGCATCATGAGCAGCCGGGCCGCTCCCAAAGCGAATAGCACCGTAGCCGAAGGCGGAGGTATTCCAATGAACCGACGCTCACTGATCCTGCAAGGCGGCAGCCTCGCCCTGCTGCTCGGCGTGCACGAGATCGCGCGCGGCGCCACCATCGTGGCGGTGCGCGTCTGGCCGGCAAACGAATACACGCGCGTCACCATCGAATCCGACGGCCGCCTGAGGTCCCAGCAGCTGGTGGTAGGCAATCCGCCGCGGCTCGCAGTCGACATCGAAGGCATCGACCTCAACCCGGCGCTGCGCGAGCTGGTCGGCAAGATCAAGCCCGGGGACCCCTTCATCAACGGCCTGCGCGTCGGCCAGTTCGCGCCGAGCGTGGTGCGCATCGTGTTCGACCTGAAGCAGACGGTGGCGCCGCAGGTCTTCTCGCTCGCGCCGGTGGCCGCCTACCAGCACCGGCTGGTGCTGGACCTCTATCCGCAGCAGGCCATCGACCCCATGGAGGCGCTGATCGCCGAGCGCCTGCGCGATGCGCCCAAGGCGCAGGGCCGCGACAGCACCGTGGCCGGCATCGCGCCGCACAACGCGGGCGCACCCGGCGACGCGCCCGCGCCGCTGCGGCCGGCGCCGCCCGCAAACGACCCGCTGGGCGACCTGATGGCGCAGCAATCGATGCGCCCCACCACGCCGCCCGGTGGCAGCGCGCCCGCCCCCGCGCTGGTGGCGCCCGCGCCGCTGCCGCCGGTCGTCGGCACTGCGCCGGTGATGCCCCCCGCGGCGCCGTCGGCAACGGCGCGCAGCAACGGCAACGGCAGCACGGCCACCGCCAGCCGCACCGACCGCATCATCATCGTCGCCCTCGATCCCGGCCATGGCGGCGAGGACCCGGGCGCCATCGGCCCCAACGGCACGCGCGAGAAGGACATCGTGCTGCAGGTCGCGCACCGGCTGCGCGACCGCATCAACGCCAGCAGCGTCAACGGCAACCCGATGCGCGCCTTCCTCACGCGCGACGCCGACTACTTCGTTCCCCTGGGCACCCGCGTGCAGAAGGCCCGCCGCGTGCAGGCCGACCTGTTCGTGAGCATCCATGCCGATGCCTTCACCAACCCCGATGCGCGCGGCGCCAGCGTGTTCGCGCTGAGCCAGACCGGCGCCTCCAGCAGCGCCGCGCGCTGGCTGGCCAACAAGGAGAACCAGGCCGACCGGGTCGGCGGCGTCAACGTCGGCTCGCACGAGGCGCAGGTGCAGCGCGCCCTGCTCGACATGAGCACCACGGCGCAGATCAACGACAGCCTCAAGCTCGGCGGCGCGATGCTGGGCGAGATCCGCGGCATCGGTGCCCGGCTGCACAAGCCGCGGGTCGAGCAGGCCGGCTTCGCGGTGCTCAAGGCGCCCGACATTCCCAGCGTGCTGGTGGAAACCGCCTTCATCAGCAACCCCGAGGAAGAGGCCAAGCTGCGCAGCGTGGCCTACCAGGAAGACCTGGCCGATGCCCTGATGCGCGGCATCCACCGCTACTTCGCGCAGAACCCGCCGCTGGCGCGCAGCCGCGAGCTGTAAGCCTTCCGGCTTGCCGCACGGCATGCTGTCCCGCACGGCATCGGCGTGCGGCCTGCGGCGAATTCCTGCATCCTTCGCCATCATCCAGCGTTAGTCTCGCGAGGTACACGAGGTACATCCAACGCCATGGCCGACACCACTGCCCCCGCGCCCCTCGCCCGCCCCGACTACCGCCTGAGCGACAGTCTCTGGGCCAGCGGCGGGTCCGTCTTCCTCACCGGCACGCAGGCGCTGGTGCGGCTGATGCTGATGCAGCGCCAGCGCGACGCTGCCGCCGGCCTGGACACGCGCGGCTTCATCAGCGGGTATCGCGGCTCGCCGCTGGGCATGGTGGACCTGGCGCTGTGGAAAACCGGCAAGAAGCTCGACGAGAGCGGCATCCGCTTCCTGCCCGCCATCAACGAGGAACTCGGCGCCACCGCGGTGCTCGGCACCCAGCGCGTCGAGGCCGACCCCGAGCGCACCTGCGCCGGCGTGTTCGCGATGTGGTACGGCAAGGGGCCGGGCGTGGACCGCGCGGGCGACGCGCTCAAGCACGGCAACGCCTACGGCGCATCGGCCCATGGCGGCGTGCTGATGGTCGCGGGGGACGACCATGGCTGCGTGTCCTCCTCGATGCCGCACCAGAGCGACCAGGCCTTCCAGTCCTGGCATGCGCCGGTGGTCTCGCCGGGCTGCGTTGCCGAATACCTGGAGTACGGCCTGTACGGCTGGGCGCTGTCGCGCTTCTCGGGCAACTGGGTGGGTTTCACGGCCTTGTCGGAAATCGTGGAAAGCGGCTCGACGGTCGATCTCGATCTGGTCAACGCCCGTGCCGCCACCTGGCAGGACGGCGACACCGTGCGCCAGATCACCGGCTACGCGCCGCCGGCCGACGGCCTCCACTACCGCTGGCCCGACCTGCCCTCGCTGAAGATCGAAGAGCGCCTGCACGCCAAGCTCGACGCAGTGCGCGCCTTCGCCCGCGTCAACAGCATCGACCGCCTGATCGTCGAGAGTGCCAACGCGACGGTGGGCATCGTCACCGCCGGCAAGGCGCACTACGATTTGATGGAGGTGCTGCGGCGGCTGGACGTGACCACCGAGACCCTGGCCCGCCACGGCCTGCGCATCTACAAGCTGGGCCTGACCTACCCCGTCGAGCCGACCCGCATGCGCTGCTTCATGCAGGGCCTCGCGGAAGTGCTGGTGATCGAGGAGAAAGGCCCGGTGGTCGAGGAGCAGCTGCGCTCCATGTTCTACAACGCCCCGGCGCGCCCGGTCATCGTCGGCAAGCAGGACGCGCAAGGCAGGCCACTGGTGAGCCCGGTCGGCGAGCTGCGGCCCTCGCGCCTGATCCAGGTCGTCGCCGACTGGCTGGCCACTCATTTCCCGGACCTCGACCGGCGCCACCTGGTGCGCGACTTCACGCCGCCCGAACTGCTGTCCAATACCAGCGACAGCGTCAAGCGCCTGCCCTACTTCTGCGCCGGCTGCCCGCACAACACCAGCACCCGCGTGCCGGAGGGCTCGCACGCGCAGGCCGGTATCGGCTGCCACTTCATGGCCAGCTGGATGAACCGCGAGACCGAGGGCCTGATCCAGATGGGCGGCGAAGGCGTGGACTGGGTGTCGCACGCCATGTTCACCCGCGTGCCGCACGTGTTCCAGAACCTCGGCGACGGCACCTACTACCACTCGGGCTACCTCGCGATCCGCCAGGCGGTCGCGGCCGGGGCCACGCTCACCTACAAGATCCTCTTCAACGACGCGGTGGCGATGACCGGCGGCCAGCCGGTGGACGGCCTCATCAGCGTCGACGGCATCGCCCGCCAGGTGGAAGCCGAGGGCGTGAAGCAGGTGGTGGTGGTGTCGGACGACATCGGCAAGTACAAGAGCCTGCGGCGGCGCTTCCCTGCCGGCACCGAATTCCACGACCGCGCCGAGCTCGATGCGGTGCAGCGGCGCCTGCGCGAGCTTCCCGGCGTCACCGTGCTGATCTACGAGCAGACCTGCGCCGCAGAGAAGCGGCGCCGCCGCAAGAAGGGCGAGCTGGTCGATCCCGCGCGGCGCCTCTACATCAACGACCGGGTCTGCGAGGGCTGCGGCGACTGCTCGGTGCAGAGCAACTGCGTGGCCGTGCTGCCGATGGAAACGCCGCTGGGCCGCAAGCGCAAGATCGACCAGAGCAGCTGCAACAAGGACTATTCCTGCGCCCAGGGGTTCTGCCCGAGCTTCGTCGGCGTGCTGGGCGGCGGCATGCGCAAGAAGACCGGTGCGCTGGCCACCGGTGCCGAAGCCTTCATGCAGCGCGTGAACGCGCTGCCGCGTCCGGCGCCCCATGTCTGGACCGGCCCCTACGACCTGCTGGTGACGGGCGTCGGCGGGACCGGCGTGGTCACCGTCGGCGCGCTCGTCGCGATGGCGGCGCACCTGGAAGGCAAGAGCGCCAGCGTGCTCGACTTCATGGGCTTCGCCCAGAAGGGCGGCTCGGTGCTCAGCTTCGTGCGCCTGGCCGATGTGCACTGGCGCCTGAACCAGGTGCGCATCGACACCCAGCAGGCCGATGCGCTGCTGGCTTGCGACCTGGTGGTCGGCGCCTCGGCGGACGCGCTCGTCACCGTGCGCCATGGGCGCACCCGCATCCTCGCCAATACCCACGAGACGCCCGTCGCCGAGAGCCTGCACAACCCGGATGCCAGCCTCAAGGCGCCGCAGCTGCTCGAAAAGCTGCGCTTCGCCGCCGGCGCCGAGCGCGTGGAGACGCTCGACGCGCAAGCGTTGGCCGACGCCTTCCTCGGCGATTCGATCGTCTCCAACATCCTCGCGCTCGGCTACGCCTGGCAGCGCGGCCTGGTGCCGGTGCGCCTCGAGGCCCTGCTGCGCGCCATCGAGCTCAACGGCGTGGCGGTGGACAACAACAAGCTCGCCTTCTCGCTGGGCCGGCTCGCCGCCGGCGACCCGGAGGCCGCGGCCTCGCTGCTGCGCGGCACCTCGGCCGAGCCCGCGCAGCCCGAGCCGCTGGACGCGCTGATCGAACGCGCCATGTCCCACCTCACCGCCTATCAGAACGCCGCCTACGCCGAGCGCTATGCCGCCACGGTGACAGCGGCGCGGGAGCGCGAGACCGCACTGCAGGCCGATCCGGCGCTGCCCTTCACGCGGGCGGTGGCGCAGGGGCTCTTCAAGCTCATGGCCTACAAGGACGAGTACGAGGTGGCCCGGCTCTACACCGACGGCGAGTTCGCGCGCTCGCTGCAGCAGCAGTTCGAGGGCGAGCTCCGGCTCGAGTTCTACATGGCCCCGCCGGTACTGAGCCATGCACGCGATGGCCGGCCGCCGCGCAAGCTGCGCCTGGGCGGCTGGATGATGCCGGTGCTGAAGCTGCTGGCCCACGGCCGCCGGCTGCGCGGCACGGCGCTCGATCCCTTCGGCTACACGGACGAGCGGCGCATGGAGCGTGCGTTGATCGAGGACTACCGCCGACGCATCGAGTCGCTGCTGCCTTCGCTCGACGCCGAGCGGCTGAAGGTCGCGACCGAGATCGCACTGCTGCCGATGCAGATGCGTGGCTTCGGCCATGTGAAGCAGGCCAACGTCGCGCTTGCGCGGGTGCGCGAGGCCGAGCTGCTGTACCGCTTCGATTCCAAGGCTTTCCCGCGGCCCGCGCCCTCTCGCGCCGCCGGGCAGATCCGCGGCATCGCGGTGACCGCCTCGGGGCGCTGACGCGGGGCCGCACGGACGACTTCGCGGTTGCTTCTTGTTGCACACCCCCTCCGCGCACTCTCGGTCAAGGGGGTGCGGCAGACTCCTACAAGCGCCGGACGTCAGTTTTCGACAATGTCTTCATCACTCATCGAAAGGTGGACAACATGAAGACACGTCTCTGGATCACGGCCGCTTCGGCCACGGCCATCATGACGCTGGCGGGCTGCGCATCAGGCCCCAACGAGCAATGGGGCACGGCCGGCGGCGCAGTCGGCGGCGCGGTGATCGGCAATGCCATCGGCGGCAACACGGCCAGCACGGTGGGCGGCGCTGCCATCGGCGGTGTCATCGGCAACCAGGTGGGTCGTCGCGCCGACGAGCGCAACTATGAGCGCAACTACTACCGCGGCCAACGCAGCAGCAACTACTACCCCTACAACGGGCCGACCTACTGACCCTGCGTTTCACGCATGGACGAAAGGCGTGCCAATGGCACGCCTTTTTTCTTTGCGAGAGCTGCCGGGTCAGCGCACCGAAGAGGGCGTACGGCTCGCCCGCCAGGCCCCGAAGATCGCGATCAGGCCCGGGACGATGATCAGCGCCCAGATGATCTTGTCCAGGTGCTCCTTCACGAAGGCCAGGTTGCCGAACAGGTAGCCGGCCGTGCACAGGCCCACCACCCACAGCAGCGCGCCGCCGATGTTGTAGAGGGTGAACTTGCCGCGGGTCATCTCGGCCACGCCGGCCACGAAGGGCGCGAAGGTGCGGATGAAGGGCATGAAGCGCGCCAGCACGATCGTGATGCCGCCGTAGCGCTCGTAGAAGGCATGCGTCTGGTCGAAGGCCCTGCGGTTGAAGAAGCGCGAGTTCTCCCACTGGAACACCTTCGGCCCGAAGTAGCGCCCGATGCTGTAGTTGCACTGGTCGCCGAGGATCGCCGCCGCGATGAGGACCGGCACCGCGATCCCGAAGCTCATGAGCCCCGCGCCGCACAGCGCGCCCACGATGAAGAGCAGCGAATCGCCCGGCAGGAAGGGCATGACCACCAGCCCCGTTTCGACGAACACGATGAGAAACAGCAGCGCATACACCCAGGGGCCGTAGGCGATGACGAAGGTCTCGAGGTGTTTGTCGACATGAAGGATGAAGTCGACCAAGAAGCTGATGATTTCCATGGCCGCGCATTATCCGGGTCCGGCGAGGCATGCCCTCAGGGAAGCCCTCCTTCTATCTAGAATGCCTGTGTGAGCGCCCTTCCCTCTGCCCTGCCCTCGGCCGTGCGCCGCCCCATCCGCGAACTCCCCGACGAACTGATCAGCCAGATCGCTGCCGGCGAAGTCGTCGAGCGCCCGGCCTCGGTGGTGCGCGAGCTGCTCGACAACGCCCTCGACGCCGGCGCGCGCCAGATCACGGTGCGGCTCGCGGCCGGCGGCGTGCGCCTGATCTCGGTCGAGGACGACGGCCAGGGCCTGCCGCGCGACGAGCTGCCGCTGGCGCTGCGCCGCCATGCGACCAGCAAGATCGCGAGCCTTGGCGAACTCGAAACAGTGGGCACCATGGGCTTCCGCGGCGAGGCGCTGGCCGCCATCAATGCGATCGCCGAGTTGTGCCTGCTCTCGCGCGCGGCAGGCGCCGAGGGCGCCTTTGCACTCGATGGCCGCACCGGCGAGTTGCGCCCGGTGGCGCGCGCCACCGGCACCACGGTCGAGGTGCGCGAGCTCTTCTTTGCCACGCCGGCCCGCCGCAAGTTCCTGAAGACCGACGCCACCGAGCTGGCCCACTGCATCGAGGCCGTGCGGCGCCATGCGCTGGCCCGCCCCGACGTGGGCTTCGCGGTATGGCACGAAGGCAAGCTGGTCGAGCAATGGCGCGCCGCCGAAGCGCGCGATCCGCGCCTGGCCGATGCGCTGGGCGACGACTTCGTGGCGCAGAGCGTCGCGGTCGAGCATGCCGCCGGGCCGGTGCGCGTGACGGGCCGCGCCGGCATCCCCGATGCGGCGCGCTCGCGCGGCGACCAGCAGTTCTTCTACGTCAACGGTCGCTTCGTGCGCGACAAGGTGCTGGCCCATGCGGTGCGCAGCGCCTACGAGGACGTGCTGCACGGCCAGCGGCAGCCGGTCTATGCGCTGTACCTCGAGATCGATCCGGCGCGGGTCGACGTCAACGTGCACCCGACCAAGATCGAGGTGCGCTTTCGCGACGGGCGCGAGGTGCACCAGGCGGTGCGCCACGCGATCGAGAACGCACTGGCGGCGCCACGTGCCGGCGATGCGGTCTCGGTGCCGGCCGCGCCTTTCTTCAAGCCGCGCAGCGGGCCGGCCGCACCGGCATGGACCCAGCCCGCGATGCATTTCGCCGGGGAGCGCGGCCTGGGCGATGCCGCCGCGATGTGGCCCGGCGAGAGGCGCGAGCCGGTTGCTGCGCCTCTGTCATCGTTCGGTGCCACGGCGCCCCAGGAAGCGGCCTCCGCCAGCTCTTTCGAGCAGGCGCCCTCCGCCAGGCCAACCGCCGCCCACGGCGATGAAGCATGGCCCCTCGGCCGCGCCCTGGCCCAGCTGCAAGGCATCTACATCCTGGCCGAGAACAGCCAGGGCCTGGTGATCGTGGACATGCATGCCGCCCACGAGCGCATCGTCTACGAGCGCCTGAAGACCCAGCTCGACGGCGCGGCCATCGCCAGCCAGCCGCTGCTGATTCCCGCCACCTTCGCCGCCACGCCCCAGGAGGTCGCCACCGCCGAGGCCTGCGCTGCCGTGCTGCCCGCGCTGGGCCTCGAGATCACCCCCTTCTCCCCTCGCACGCTGGCGGTGCGCGCAGTGCCCGGCACCCTGGCCGATGGCGACCCGGTGGAGCTGGCGCGCGGCGTGCTGGCCGAACTGGCCCAGCACGACGCCAGCACCGTCGTGCAGCGAGCCCAAAACGAGCTGCTGTCGACCATGGCCTGCCACGGCGCGGTGCGCGCCAACCGACGGCTGACCATCGACGAGATGAACGCCTTGTTACGCCAGATGGAAGCCACCGAGCGCTCCGACCAGTGCAACCATGGCCGGCCGACCTGGCGCCAGCTCTCGGTTCGGGAGCTGGACGGCCTGTTCATGCGCGGCCGCTGAGGCGCCCGTCAGGGTCCGCCTGGCGCCAACTCCCGCACATTTGTCGCAAGTTGGCCGCGCTACCAAGGGTTTTCACGCGTCATCGAGAAACCGGGCACGGCCGTTGCATGCAGTCTTGAGTGAACTTTTATCTCAATCCTCTGTCATTCAGCTTCGATGAAGTCCTGGTCCCTCTTCGCCTCCGCTACCGCCCTGGTCGCCTTGCTGGCCGGGGGTTGTTCCACTCTCGACGAGCGGCAGCGCGAATGGATCTTCCAACCCAGTGACCGCAGCTGGGGCAACTCCGAGGCCATGAGCGAGGGCATGGAGCATGTCTGGATCGACTTCCAGTCCAAGGTCACGGGCCAGCCGGCCCGGCTGCACGGCCTCTGGCTGGGCGGCGCGCCGGAGTCGGTCGACACCCCGGTGCTGCTCTACCTGCACGGAGCCAAGTACAACGTGGCCGCCTCCGCACCGCGCATGCGGCGCATGCACGACCTGGGCTTCTCGGTGCTGGCCATCGATTACCGCGGCTTCGGCAAGAGCAGCAAGGCCCTGCCCTCCGAAGATTCGGCCCGCGAGGACGCGCGTGCCGCCTGGATCTGGCTGGCGGCCCGGCACCCGAAGCAGCACCGCTACATCTTCGGCCACTCGCTCGGCGGTGCAATCGGCATCGACCTGGCCTCGCAGGTGAACGACGAGAGCGGCACCATCGTCGAGAGCACCTTCACCTCCATCGCCGACGTGGTCGGCAGCTTCAAGTGGGGCTGGCTGCCTTTCGGCCCGCTCATCACACAGCGCTTCGAGGCGATCTCCAAGGTCAAGAGCATCGGGGCCCCGCTGCTGGTGGTGCACGGCAGCGCCGACAGCCTGATCAACCCGACGCTCGGGCGCAAGCTCTACGAAGCCGCCACGGTGCCCAAGCAATTCGTGCTGGTCGAAGGTGGCTCGCACCACAGCACCGGCTCGATCGGCCAGGCGCAATACCGCGCCGCCCTGGGCCAGCTGTTCCGCATGAAGCCGCCGACCGTGCTGGCGTCGCAGGAAGAAGCGGCGACGCCACATGAAGCGCCTGCCGCCCGGCCGGCCATGCCCGCCGATCAGCGTGACGCTGCCTCGGCGCTGCCGCACAAGATCTGACGTCGGCCGCGGCCCTCAGCCGGGCCGCCTCGCATTTGCTACCCTCGGGCGCATGCCGCCCATCGCAGCACCCGCTGCCGCCCCCGTTGTCAGCCCGGCCGCCGAGCCGCCCGCATCACGCATGTCTCCCAGCCCCTGGGTCCTGGTGCGCCGCCACGGCAAACCCCATGGCCATTGAGGCAGGCTACGTGGCACTGGCCGGACCCACGGCCTCGGGCAAGACTGCGGCGGCGTTGGCAATCGCCCGCGCGCGGCCGGTGGAAATCGTCAGCGTGGATTCGGCCCTGGTCTACCGCGGGATGGACATCGGCACGGCCAAGCCGACTGCCGCCGAGCGCGCCGAGGTTCCGCACCACCTGATCGACATCCGCGATCCGCGCGATCCCTACAGCGCGGCCGCCTTCGTGTCGGATGCCACGCGTCTGGTGGCGGAGATCCGCGGTCGGGGCCGGCTGCCGCTGCTGGTGGGCGGCACCATGCTGTACTTCAAGGCGCTGGCGGACGGCATCGATGCGATGCCCGCCGCCGATCCGGATCTCCGCCGGCAGCTCGACGCCGAGGCCGCGGCACTGGGCTGGCCCGCAATGCATGCGCGGCTGGCGCAGGTCGATGCAGCCACCGCCGCGCGGCTCGCACCCAACGACAGCCAGCGCATCCAGCGCGCGCTGGAGGTCTGGCTCGCCAGCGGACGCGCCATCTCCAGCTTCCACGCGGCGGAACGCGCCGGCGGCCTGCCGCCGATCGCGCTCTTCTCGCTCGAGCCGACCGAACGCGCCTGGCTGCACCAGCGCATCGCCGAGCGCTTCGACGCGATGCTCGCCGCTGGCTTGCTCGACGAAGTGCGGGCGCTGCGCGCGCGCGGCGACCTCGTGCCCGACCTGCCCTCTATGCGCAGCGTGGGGTATCGCCAGGCCTGGGAGGCGCTGGATGGCCAATGGCCGATGGCCGAGCTGCGCGAGCGCGGCATCGCGGCCACGCGACAGCTCGCCAAGCGACAGATCACCTGGCTGCGCAGCATGCCCGCGCGCCACGTGGTGCCGGCCGAAGCCCCCGATGCGATCGCGCGCATCGTGGACGCCGTGGGCGAGATTGCATGAGCCGCACGGCCGCTCCGATGGCGAATAGCACCGCAGCCGAAGGCGAAGGTACTCCATTGCGCCGCACGGCCGCTCCGGAGGCGAACAGCACCGCAGCTGCGGGCGAAGGCGAAGGCATGCAATGACGCTGAAGGTCGAAGGCTTGGCCAAGCACTACGGCGACAGCGTCGTCTTCGAGCAGGTCTCGCTCGAGGTCGCGCCCGGTGAGTTCGTCGCCGTCGTGGGCGAGTCGGGCGTCGGCAAATCCACGCTCCTCAATTGCATGGCCGGGCTGGACACCTGGGATGCCGGGGCCATCGTGCACGACGCCGTCGACATCGGCGCGCTCGACAGCGAGGCGCGCGCGCTCTGGCGCCGCCGGCACGTGGGCTTCGTGTTCCAGGCTTTCCATGTGCTGCCGCACCTGGACGTGACGCAGAACGTCGCCTTGCCGCTGATGCTGTTGAAGCAGGCAGATCCGGCGCGCGTGGCCCGCATGCTGGAGGCGGTGGGTCTCGCGGGCCTGGGCGAACGCCTGCCGGGCCAGCTGAGCGGTGGCCAGCTGCAGCGGGTGGCCATCGCTCGCGCGCTCGTGCACCGGCCCGCGCTGCTGCTGGCCGACGAGCCCACCGGCAATCTCGACCCGGGCACCGCGGCGAAGGTGATGGAAGTGCTGTTCGCGCAGACGCGCGAGCACGGCGCCTCGCTGGTGCTGGTCACGCACTCGGAGGCCGCCGCGGCACGAGCGGACCGCGTGCTGCACCTGAGCGCGGGCGGGATCGATTGCGCCGCCGAGTAGTCGGCGTGGCAGGCATTTCCGACCTGGCTGTTACGGCCCACTGGTCTGGATCTCGACGTGGCTGCGCACATGCCAGCGCACGCGCACAGGCCGTTTTGCGTCTGCGAGGGTCTCGGAGTTCACGTCCTTGCCGCTGCCGTAGTTGATCTGCCGGTCGGGGCGCTTGTTGAGGCCGACCAGCAGCACGATGCGGCTGCCGGCCGCAAGCTTGCGAGCGGTCACGCGCTCGGCGGTGAACGCAAGCGACTGGCGCTCGCCAGCCCGAAGAAGCCGGCGATACACGCGGTGGCCGGCGTAGCTGGCGCGGAAGTCATAGGGCTCGAACAGCAGTTGGTATTCGCCATTCGCCGTCTGTTCGTACAGCGAGACGCTGAGGTCCACATCCTGCCGCGAGGGCGTGATGTCGAACTCGCCGCGCAGGCTGCCTTCGATCTCGGTGTCCCTCGGCAGAGGATCGCTGACGAAGCTGATGCTGTTGCGCGCGGGCAGTTGCTTGCCGCGCAGCGCGTCCGGCCACGGGATGCGCGCGTCGCGGCGATCGGCGAGGTCGACCGAGAGTTGCACGCTTCCATCGCCTTCGGACGGCGAAGGCGACAGACGATGCGAGCCGTCGCGCTCGCGGGTGTCGAGGTACAGGCGCAGCCGGTTGCGATCGGGCGCGTCGAGCGTCGGGCCATGCCGCCATTCATCGGCGCCCATCACCTGGTAGTTGACGCGATCCTGCAGCAGCGAAGGCTTCTTTGCGCCCTTGAACACGTGGTCGAGCCACTGGTAGCGCAGCTCGGGCAGATCGACGCGCGCGACGGGGTCGAGCGTATAGCCGCGCAGCTGCGCTGCCGTGCCGAGCCGGATCGAGTCGGCGTCGTAAGGGCCGATCAGCAGCGTCGTGTCGGCCTGCGGCCGGTTGCGACGATGCTCCTGGTGGAAGTACAGCGCGCCGGCCTCGGCGCCGTAGTAGCCGGCGATGCCGAGCACCGGAATGTCGATCTGCGCAAACTGCTTCGCCGACGGCAAGAACTTCCGCCAGTAGCGATCGTGGCTGGGGTGCGTCAGCCAGGTTCGAATCAGCTTGCTGCGCTTGCCCAGCAGGACGCGGTCCACGTCCCAGTAAGGGCCATCGACGCGATACCAGCGCGCATCGAGCGCCTGCCAACGCGCGTCCTGGTCGGCGCCGGCGTCGGCGCGCAAGGCCCCGCCACTCGCGTGCTCTTGCGCCCAGCGGACCATGGCGTTGCGGTAGATCTGTCCAGCCATCGGGAAGTCGATGCCTGGCGCCATCGGCGCCATCGTGGCGATGGCCTTGAGTGCCGCCGGTTTTCTGCGCGCTGCGGCCCAGGCGGCGTAGCCGGAGTAGCCGTCGCCGAGCATGCCGACGCGGCCGTCGCTCCACGGCTGCCTGGCGATCCAGTCGATGACGGCCGCGGCGTCTTCGCCGTCGCGAACGAACGGCCGCACGGCCCCCCTGCCGTCGGGCGTGCGGCCTCGCACGTACGCCGTGACGCCGACGTAGCCCTTGACGGCGCTGCGCTGCGCGTCGTCCTCGGCGGGATCGAGCGTGAAGCGCAGCAGCGTCGGCAGGGGACTCTTCGCGCCCCCGGGCCGGACCACGTTCGCGTGGATGACGACACCCGCGCGCACGGGAATCCGGACGTCGGTTTCCGTTATGTAGCGGCGGCTGTGTTCCGCCGCGACCAGCTCGGGCAGCAGCGCGGCGAAGCTGCGACGGGAGTGATAGGCAAGCCAGGCCCGCACGAGCGCCACCGCGTCGGCCTGCGGGATGCTGCCCTTCGCACGCCAGCGCTCGAAGGCTTGCCGCACTGGTTCCCTGAACGCCGCCGGCGGGGTTTGGAGCCGCGCGATGACGGCTGCGGCCCGCGCATTGTCGAGCGGCGACACCAGCTCCTGGAACGCACGCGCATAGGCCTTGGCAAAGGTCAGGCGCTCGGTCGATTCGAACGCGCGCGCACGCGCATAGATGCCGTCGAGGATCGCGCGCTCGGCCAGGTCGTCGAAGGGCTTGCCTTGCTGGCGGCCGCGCAGGGTCCTGTTGCTGTCGGCGGCCGCGCGGTAGGCGCCGCTGACGATCTGCAGAGCAGTCATGTTGGCCAGGAAGGCGTCGGTTTCGGCCTCCTGGTAGACCGGCACGATGCGCTGCGCCAGATCTCGCATCACGTCGACCGCGGCGACATCGTCGGGGTCGCTCGGTGGCTTGAAGCCGAAATCCAGCGCCCAGGCCCAGGCCGGCAGCGCAAGCACCAGCAGCACGAGCGCGCGACGAGAAAGAAGGCTCATTTGACCTCCTCGTG
Organism: Variovorax stachyos; assembly: GCF_051400855.1. Classification (NCBI taxonomy): domain Bacteria; kingdom Pseudomonadati; phylum Pseudomonadota; class Betaproteobacteria; order Burkholderiales; family Comamonadaceae; genus Variovorax; species Variovorax stachyos. Next base: position 346,720 of record NZ_JBLFFN010000003.1, read on the forward strand.
CGCGCCTGGCTGCGCATCATCACCAGGTGCAACCAGGTCGGCCACCGGCGCCTTGACCAGGTGCACCACCTGCGTGAACAGCCGATCGTGCGCCTCTCCGGCCGACCCGATGTGGACAATGCCCGTGCGCGCGAGCCTGGTCGTGATCACGTCGATGATGAGCTCGAGCGTGTCGTCGTCGAACGCACCGAAGGCTTCGTCCATGACCAGCCAGGGCGGCGCCTGCAGCACCACGCGGGCGAAGCCCAGCCGCAGCTGCTCGTCCATGCTGAGCTCGCGTTCCCAGCGGCCTGTCTTGTCCAGCAATGATTCCAGCCGCTGGAGGCCCACGCTCGCAAGCGCGCTCACCATGGCTTCCCTCGGATAGCTCGATGGCGCCATCCCGTACGACAGCGCTTCGGCCAGCGTGCCGCGGGGAAGGTAGGGCGTGCCGCGCGGCATGTAGTGGATCGTCTCGCCGCGGGGCCGGCGCACAGTGCCGGAACCCCAGGGCCAGAGGCCCGCGAGCGCCCGGAACAGCAAGGTCTTCTCGGTGCCCGGCGTGCCGAGGATCAACAGGCGCTCACCGGCGTGCACGACGAGCTCTGCGGCGTCCAGCCGGTCGTGGCCGGTCCAGGTGCGGACCTCGAGCGCTTCGATCTCGAGGGTTCCGGCTTCGCTCTCCTCATAGACGATGCGGCTGCCGCTCGGCTGTGCCTCCAGCTCGGCCGCCAGCACCTGGCGCAGGCCGGCGACGCGCAGCAGCGTGGCGCGCCAGTCGGCAATGAGGCTGAAGTTGTCGACGAACCAGCGCAGCGACGACTGCGCCTGCGTGAAGGCGGCGGCGGCCATCATCAGGCCACCGAACGAAACCTTCCCCGTGAAGTACAGCGGGGCGGCCACCAGCAGCGGCGCGATGACGGTGACCCAGCCGAAGCCCGCGGTGACCCAGGTCAGGTTGGTCAGCCCGAGCACCACGCGCGACGTGGCGTGCAGCACGTCGCCCAGATGCACGGCGACGCGTCGTTTCTCGTCAGGCTCGCCGCCGGCCAGCGAGATGCCGTCGAGGTGCTCGTTGATGCGGGTCAGCGAAAAGCGCAATTCGCCTTCGCGCGCATAGCGCTCGGCGTTGCGCGAGACGAGCCCGTTGCCGACCCAGTAGGTCATCAACGAGCCGGCGACCGCATAGAGAATCGCGGCCCACAGCATGAAGCCCGGCAGGGGATGGTCCTTGCCGTCGAAGAAGATGATGAAGTCCCTGGAGAGAACCCACAGCACGCTCGCGAAGCTGCCGAACAGCATCGCTGCCTGCAGCAGCCCCACGCCGAGGCCGACCGACAGGTCGCACAGCTTCAGCGTGTCGTCGTGCATGCGCTGGTCCGGATGGGCGCCGATGGGGCCGCTGCCCTGGAGCCAGAACGCCCGGCGCGGCTGCAGCCACAGCCCGACGAGGTCGGTGACCAAGGCCTGGCGCAGCTTCAGCTGCAAGGTTTCGACCAGCCACCTCTGGGCGACGTTCAACACCAGCAGCGCGCCCGCAATCACCGCGAAGATGCCGAGTTGCTCGATGAAGTCGCCGACGTCGCGACGCGAGATCGCGTCGTAGAACGGCTTGTTCCAGCTATTGAGCTCGATCTGGCCGTACGCCGTGAGCGCGATGACCGCGACGATCCCGCCCGAGAGCGCGGCAAGCGTTTTCCCGACCGCGGACACTCGCACGGCGCCGAGCAGCTCGCGGATTTGACCGACGACACCGGTCTTCAGAGCCGGCTCGGCAAGGGTCGGCGAGGCTGCGCTCATCGCTGCCGCGGCTGGCCTGCGGTCGCGATTCTGCGCGCCGAGATACACGAGATGAACGCGGCGTGGCTCCAGGCCAGCTGCTTCGCCGAGGTCTGCGCGCCGCTGCGCTGGTCGAACTGCTCCGACAGGTCGCCACCGGCCGGCGTGTACGCGCGTACGGTGGCAAGGTAGGCGTCGCCTCGCCCCGTCCAATGGTTCCAGTGGCGTGCATCGCCGCCCGCCGCCGCGGCGCGGAAGCAGAACTCGGCGGCGCCGAGCGTCGAGAAGTAGTACGCACCCCCCGAGTAGTACACGTCGCCGGCGTAGCGGCCCATCGCCGGGCCGCGGCCTTCGGGACGGCCGTGGTTGATCGGATAGGCCGCATCGAACAGCGCCTCGAGTCGCGCCAGCGTGGCCTGCATGCGTGGATCGGCCGGGCCATGCGTGGCCTCCGTGCCGAGGGCATGGATCGCCGACAGGATCACCGCGATGTCCAGCGCCTTCGGACTGGGCCGGCCGTCCGCCAGCACGCGTGAACGGTAGTACCCGTGCGTCGCATCGCGATCGTCTACCCAGTAGCTGTCGAGCAGGTCGAGCACCGCCTGCGACGCCCCCCGACAGCGCTGCGCCTGCGCCGTGTCGCCCAGCCCCTGCAGCCATGCCGCGCCTTGGGCCAGCGCGGCCGCCGAGACGCGCAGCGTGTAGTAGTGATGGCCGCTTTCCTCCTCCCAGATGTCGTACGACGGCTCGCGCCAGTGACGCAGCGTGAAGTCGAGGTCCAGGCGGATCAGGGTCGCGACCTCCGCCAGCAGGGGCGCGTCGAGGTGCCCGCCGGCCACCCAGCGCAGCAGCGCCAGCGCACGCAGCGGCGGCCCATCGTGCTGGGGGCGCGGCCATCGCAAGATGTCGAGCGTTCCGTCGGGGTTCACCCGCGTCTCGGCGAGGACGGCGCCGTGGACGCTCGCGAGCTCGCTGTCCTCGCGCAGGTACTGCAGCAAGTCGGGCGCCACGCCGGCCCTGCGGTCGGACACCGCGGCAATCGTGCGGCCGTCGAGCCCGTTCAAGCCAAGGCTGAAGCGGGTGAAGTCGCGCAGATGCTGCAGGGCCTCGTCGCCGACGCGCCGATCGACGTAGAGCAGGCGCAGGGCATCGATGACGACGGCCGAGTCGCGGAACCAATGAAAGAAGTAGTCCGGGTCCGGGTCGTAGCCGCCGAGCACGGGGGAGGCGACGATCGCACCGGGGATCGGCCGCATGGTCTGGCCGAAGCCGGAGCGATCCTTGACGATCGACACCGGCGAGATGCTGGACAGCATCGCTTTCGCCGAATGACCCAGCTGTGTTTCGAGCCAGGACTCGAATGCCGGGTCTTGCAGCTTCGTTGCGCCGGCTCTCGCTGGACTACCTTCGCCTTCGGCTGCGGTGCCATTCGCCTTCGGGGCGGCCGTGCGGCTCATGCTTGCGGTGCCACGAGATGCGGGCTGGTGAAGTCCAGGCGCCGCAGTCCGGCCTGCACTTCGGGCACGCTCATGAACAGCTTCCACAGAAGGCCGGTCCGATGGTTCTCCATCATCACGACGATCGGGCCCTGGTCGATGGCAAGATGGGTTTCGGCGAACCAGCCGCGCTGTTCGCAGAACGCATCGATGAAGCCGTAGTCCTTCCACACCCGTGTGCCATGCACGGTCAGCAAGTGCCGCACGACCTGCATCACTTCGGCAGGCGCAAACGGCAGGCTGGCCAGCGCGGCCGTCGGCGAGATGGTGCCGTTGTCGTTGCCCGGGTCGTGCGCGAGGTAGCCGTCGGGGTCGTCGCTGGCCGTCAGGCCCCAGCACGATTCGCCGTAACCCCGGTAGCCCCGGGGATTGGCGATACAGTGCGCGCGGTTGATCCGCACGTGGCGGGTGTTGAGATCCCAATAGTCCGCGTAGCGATCCTTCAGGCCGTGCGGATCGAGGCCGCAGAACGAGTAGTGCGTGAAGAACAGCGGCCCGCCGTACGCCGAGCCCAATGGCATGTCGATGCCGTAGTACTGCCGCCCGTTGAAGAAGTCGGGACCGGAAGCGTAGCCCCGGTGGTAGACCCGCGGATCGATCGCATGGCGCGGCGCGGCCGCGGCCAGGAAGTAGGTGATGAGACACTCGTTCCAGCCGTGGATCTGATGGTTCATTGCCCAGCCGTGATTCGGGCTCCAGTGCCAGTACAGCACGTCCTGCCCGCCCTGGGTGAACCAGTCCCATTCGACCTCGTGCCACAGCGTGTCGATGTCGCCGCGCAGCCGGCGCGCCGCCGCCGTGTCCTCGCTGAAGTACTGGCGCACGCACAGCAGGCCCATCATGAGGAAGGAGGTCTCGACCAGATCGCCCGCGTCGTCCTTCGGGCTCATCGGGACGGTCGCGCCGCTCGGGCCGTGGATGAAGTGGGCGAAGGCACCGTGATAGCGCGTGGCGCGAAACAGGGCGTCGAGCATGCGCCGCAGGCGATCCAGGGCTGCATCCCGCGTGACCCAGCCGCGCTCGACCGCGACGATCAAGGCCATGACGCCGAAGCCCGTGCCGCCGATCGCGGCCTTGTCTCCATCGGTGTCGCCAGCGAGCGTGCGGCGGTCGAGCGCCAGCCCGCTGGCGGCATCCGCACCGTCCCAGAAATAGCGGAAGGTCTGGCGCTGCACGGCCTCGATCAAGGCTGCATCGGGTAGGGCCGCCAGTGCCCTCGGGTCTCTGTCATCCTTCAACACGAATGGCTCCTTTCATCGACCGGGTGGGTCATGCACCCTCCCGCAGCATGCCATTATTGAGCCCCCTGGGTTCCATTCTGGAGTTCTCCGATGAGTCGTATCGATACCCTCATGGCGCGGATGACGCTGTCCGAAAAGCTGGGCCAGCTGACGATGACTGCCTCCAGCTACACCGTCACCGGGCCAGTTTTCGCGGGGGACTCCACGCAGTCGATCATCGACGGCACCGTCGGCAATCTGCTGAACATGGTCGGTGCCGGGCCCGTGCACGAGATGCAGCGGCTGGCCGTCGAGAAGTCACGTCTGGGCATTCCGCTCTTGATCGGCCTGGACATCATCCACGGCCATCGCACGCTCTTTCCGATCCCTCCCGCGGAGGCGGGCATCTTCGACGAAGCCCTCTGGGAGCGCACGGCGCGCGAGGCCGCGCGCGAAGGGGCGGCCGACGGCCTGGCGATGACCTTCGCGCCGATGCTCGACGTCTCGCGCGATCCCCGCTGGGGCCGCACCGCGGAAGGTCCGGGCGAAGACCCCTGGCTCAACGCGCGCATCGCGCAGGCCAAGGTGCGCGGCTACCAGGGGGCGGACCTGTCGTCGGCCGAATCGCTGGCCGCCTGTGCGAAGCATTTCGTCGCCTACGGCGCGGTCAACGCGGGGCGGGAGTACGCCGAGGTGGACATCTCCGAGCGCACCTTGCGCGAGGTGCATCTGCCGGGGTTCGCGGCGGCCGTGCGCGCCGGCGTCGCGACGCTGATGCCGGCCTTCACCGATCTCAACGGCGTGCCGATGACGGCGCACGTCCCCCTGCTGCGCGAGTGGCTGCGCGGCGAGATGGGCTTCGACGGCGTCATCGTCAGCGACTACAACGCGATCGCGGAGCTGATCAAGCACGGAGTCGCCGCCGATCTCGCCGATGCCGCGGTGCTGGCGCTGAAGGCCGGCGTCGACATCGACATGATGGCCGACGCGTACCGCAAGGGCCTGCCGGTCGCGCTCGAGCAGGGCCGCGTGACGATCGAGGAGATCGATGCGTCCGTGCGCCGCGTGCTGCGGCTCAAGGAGCAGCTCGGCCTGTTCGACGACCCCTACCGCCGCGGCGCGACACCGGAGCCCGCGGCGACCATCGCCGAGCGGCACGCGCTGGCGCGCGAGGTCGGGGCCAAGGCGATCGTCATGCTGAAGAACGAGCGCGACGCCCTCCCCTTGCCTGCGGGCGCGAAGGCACTGTGCGTCATCGGCCCGCTGGCCGACGCGAGCACCGAGATGAAAGGCCCGTGGTGGGGTGCCGGCGAACACGAGCCGGCCGTCAGCGTGCTGGCCGGCCTGCGCGCCGCGCTGCCGAAGGCCGACATCCGCCATGCGGCCGGGGTGGCCATCGAGGGCGACGACGACAGCGGCATCCACGCAGCCGTCGCGCTGTGCGATGGCACCGACGCGGTCGTGCTATGCCTCGGCGAGCGCGCCAGCATGAGCGGCGAAGCGGCAAGTCGCGCCACACCAGCGCTGCCGGGGCGACAGCAAGCGCTGGCCGAAGCGGTGGTCGCGCGTGCGCGGGCGCTCGGCATTCCCGTGGTTGCGGTCTTGTTTTCGGGCCGCCCGCTCGTCGTCCCCTGGCTGTCCGAGCACGCCGACGCGCTGGTGGCCGCGTGGTTCCTCGGCGTCGAGGCCGGCCACGCGATCGCCGACGTGGTCACCGGCCGGGTGTCGCCCAGTGGTCGCACGCCGATGAGCTGGCCGCGCACCCTCGGGCAGGTGCCGATCTACTTCGGCCAGCGCCCCACCGGCAGGCCGATGAATCCCGCCGACCACTTCACGAGCAAGTACCTGGACGTGGCCAACACGCCGCTGTACGACTTCGGCCACGGGCTGACCTACGGCCGGTTCGAGTACGGCGAGCTCCAGGTCGAGCCGCGGCGCGTGCGCGAACAGGACCGGCTTGCGGTCAGCGTCAGCCTGCGCAACGTCGGCGCGCGCGAGGCCGAAGAGACCGTCTTCCTGTTCGTTCGCCACAAGCTGAGCCGCGTCACCCGGCCGCTGCTGGAGCTCAAGGGCTTCGCGAAGCTGCGATTGAAGCCGGGCGAAGCCGGCTCGGTGAAGCTGGCGCTGCCGGCAGCCGAGTTGCGCCACCTCGGGCCGGACCTGCTGCCCATGTTCGAGGCGGGCGAGGTCGAGATCCTCGCCGGACCGAGTGCCGAGCAAACAGGGTTGCTGCGCCAGACCGTCGAGTTGTATTGAACCGTGGCATGACGGTAGCGGACCACTACGCCAGAACGGCGCTCCCGGAATCGAAAGGATGAGGATGTCGGCAGACGACTGGTGGCGGCACGGGATCTTCTATCAGATCTACCCGAGGTCGTTTCAAGACAGCAACGGCGACGGCATCGGCGACCTCGACGGCATCCGATCGCGGCTCGACCACCTGGTCGCCCTCGGTATCGATGCCATCTGGATCTCGCCGATTTTTCCTTCGCCGATGGCCGACTTCGGCTACGACATTTCCGACTATTGCGACATCGATCCGCGCTTCGGCACGCTGGCCGGCTTCGACGCACTGGTCGGCGAGGTTCATGCGCGGGGGCTCAAGCTCATCCTCGACTTCGTGCCCAACCATACGTCCGACCGGCATCCCTGGTTCATGCAGAGCCGCAGCGCGCGCAGCAATCCGCAGCGTGACTGGTACCTGTGGCGCGACCCGGCGCCCGACGGCGGCCCGCCCAACAACTGGCTCAGCAACTTCGGCGGCCCGGCCTGGACGCTCGATCCTGCCACCGGGCAGTACTACTGCCATTCGTTCCTGAAGGAACAGCCCGACCTCAACTGGCGCAACCCGGAGGTGCGCGCCGCGATGTACGAGGTGCTTCGCTTCTGGTTGCGGCGCGGCGTGGACGGCTTCCGCGTCGACGTGCTCTCCGACCTCATCAAGGACGCGCAGTTCCGCGACAACCCGCCCAACCCGGACTTCGTCGCCGGCCAATTCCCATCGCTGCGCTGGATTCCGCTCTACTCCACGGACCAGCCGGAAATGCAGCAGGTCGTGGCGGAGATGCGGCGCGTGGTCGACGCCTTCAGCGATGCGGCGTCGTCGCGCGTACTGGTCGGCGAGCTGTACCTGCCGCTCTCGCGCCTGGTCGCCTTTTACGGGCTCAACGCCGACGGCGTGCTCGAAGGCGTGCAGTTGCCCTTCAACTTTCAATTGATCGGCGCGCAGTGGCAGGCCCGGCATATCGACCGCCTGGTCCGCGACTACGAAGCCGCCTTGCCCTCCGGCGCTGCGCCGAACTGGGTGTTGGGAAACCATGACAAGCCCCGTATCGCCAGCCGCGTCGGGCCGCAGATGGCGCGGCTGGCGGCCATGCTGCTGCTCACCTTGCGCGGCACCCCGACGCTCTACTATGGCGACGAGATCGGCATGACCGACGTCCCTATTCCTCCGGAGGAAGTGCAGGACCCGTTCGAGAAAAATGAGCCGGGCAGAGGCCTGGGCCGCGATCCGCGGCGCACGCCGATGCAGTGGAGCAGCGCACCGCAGGCAGGCTTCACCACCGGCACCCCATGGCTGCGCCTGGCGGACGACTGGCCTCAGCGCAACGTCGAATCGCAGTCGCGCGACGCAACATCCACGCTGACGCTCTATCGGCGGCTCATCGCGCTGCGCCGCGCGCAGCCGGCGCTGAACCGGGGCAGCTACGAGGGTCTGGAAAGCGAAGAGGACGTGCTGGCGTATGCACGCACCTTCGAGGGCCGACGGGTGGTGGTGGTGCTGAACTTCGGAGCCACTGCGGCAGCCTTGCCGCCCGCCCTGCTGCCGGACCGGTCGATCGTGCTGGCATCGACGGCTCCGACGCGCGCCGAGCGGATAGAAAAAGGAACGCTGGTACTGGACCCGTACGAAGGCGTCGTTGTCGGTCAGCCCTAGAGCCGGGCCGTGAGCGCGTGCGGATCCTGCCGGGCCAGTTGTGCGATCCTCGCCAGATGCGTTTTCGATCACGTTCTGTTCACCTGCCTCGTCCGCGTGCGCTGCTGTTGTGCTGTGCGCTGATGGGCATTGCGATGGGCGTGGCCCGTGCCGACACCGGCCCAAGCTGGGGAGCCATCGCGTCCCTGCAGGGATGGTATGGCTACGCATTCGATCAGCCTTCCCGCGAAGCCGCCGAGGCGGCTGCACGCGCCCAGTGCGACCGTGCAGCGCGCCGCCCGGGCGGCTGTGCCGTCCGCACCTACTTCGATCGCGCCTGCGGCGCGCTCGCGACGGGCAACTACGGGGAATGGGGAACGGCCGTCGCTGCCACGGCCAGCGCCGCGGGCAAGGCGGCTGCCAGCCAGTGCGACAGCCATCTGCCCACCGAGCCCTGCAAGGTGGTCGTCAGCGTCTGCTCGCGGCGTTGAACATGCGCAAGCCGTCCAGGACATCGCTTTTCGCCGCGGCAGGCAACTGGGACGCGCCTGCCGTCGCAGCAGCACTGGCTGCTGCGCCCGAGCTGGTCACCGCAACGGATCCCCGTGGCCGCACCGCCCTGCATGTGGCGTGCGCCGTCAAGCCCGGCAGCAGCGCGCAGCTGGCGGAAACCAATGGCATCGAGACAGTGGCCTGCCTGCTCGGCGCCGGGGCCGAGCTCGAAGCGGCGGTGCCGATGGATGAAGACGAAGGCGACTTTCGTGCAACGCCCCTCTGGTACGCCGTGGCACGCGGCGAGAACCGTCCCCTGGCCAGCTTCCTCCTGCAACAGGGCGCCGATGCCAGCTACTCGCTGTGGGCGGTGGTCTGGAAAGACGACGACGCGATGTGCCGCGAACTCCTGAATACGCGGCCGGCCCTGGGCCTGAGGGCGCATGGCGAGACGGCCCTGTTCTACGCAGCCAGGCTGCAGCGGCTCAAGACGCTCGATCTCCTCATCCAGGCCGGCGCGGATCCGTCCATTGCGGATTCGAAGGGTCGCGACGCTGTGGACATCGCGCGGGCGCGACGACTTCCCAAAGACCTGATCGAGCGCCTGGAGCACGCGCGGCGCGGTGGCCGGGCTGCACCGGTCTGAAGGCCCCGCTCCTGTTTCGGCGCCGGTCCCCGATGGGAATCTGGCGCCCCTCCGGTGCTGGGCGAACGCCCCGCATAAACCCCTAGTGCCACGCCGCATCGCCGGTCGTACTCTGTATACAGAGTTCAAAGACACGGTTCTCCGATGCCCGCCCAGTTGCTCCAGATCGCCGCCGCCCCCGACCTCGTCGACCAGGTCTACCGCGCCCTGCACGACGCGATCAGCAGCGGCTCGCTGGCGCCCGGCGAGCGCATCACGCAGGAAGACCTGGCCCGGCGCCTGGCCGTGTCGCGCCAGCCGGTGCTGCAGGCGCTGCGCCTGCTGAAGAAGGACGGCTTCGTGCTCGACGCGCCCGGCCGCGGCCTGCTGGTGGCGCCGCTGGACGTCGAGTGGATGCACAAGGTCTACCAGGTGCGCGGCGCGCTCGACGTGCTGGCGGCGCGGCTCGCCGCGGCGCAGCGCTATCGCATCGACCCGAAGCTGATCGAGCGCGGCCGTCGTGCCGCGCGCGGCCGCAGCGTGGAGGCCATGATCGAGGCCGACGTCGCCTTCCATCACGCCATCTACGCCGCCTCCGGCAACCCGCTGATCGCGCAGAGCGCCGACCAGCACTGGCGCCACCTGCGCCGGGCGATGGGCGCGGTGCTGCAGTCCGTGCCGCAGCGCGAGTCGCTGTGGGACGAGCACGAGGCCATCGCGAAGGCCATCGCGGCCGGCAATGCCGACCGGGCCGCGCGCCTCAGCGACACGCATGTCACCCAGGCAGCCCAGACATTGGGCACGCGCCTGGCCGAACGTCTTTCCGCCAACACATCGACAGGAGACACCGCATGAGACTCACCCCCGAGCAGCGCGCGCAGTTCGAGCGCGACGGCTACCTCTTCTTTCCCGGCCATTTTTCCCCCGAGGAAACCAAGGTGCTGACCGACGCGGTGCCCGCGCTCTACAGCCGGCGCGAGGCTTTCAACGTGCGCGAGAAGGGCTCGGACGCGGTGCGCACCAACTTTGCAGCCCACCTGATCAGCGAGCCCTTCGCGCGGCTGGCGCGTCATCCGCGCATGGTGGGCCCGGTGATGGACCTCTTCGAGGAAGAGGTCTACATGCACCAGTTCAAGATCAACGGCAAGATGGCCTTCGAGGGCGACGTCTGGCAATGGCACCAGGACTACGGCACCTGGCTCAACGACGACCTGATGCCGACCGAGCGCGCGATGAACGTCGCGATCTTCCTCGACGACGTGAGCGAGTTCAACGGGCCGCTGATGTTCATTCCCGGCAGCCATCGCAAGGGCGTGATCGAGGCGCAGCACGACCTGACGACCACGAGCTATCCGCTGTGGACCATCGACCATGCGCTGATCCGGCAGCTCGTGGATCGCGCCGGCGGCAAGCACGGCGGCATCGTCGCGCCCAAGGGCCCGGCCGGCTCGATGATCCTGTTCCACAGCTGCCTGGTGCATGCCTCGGGCAGCAACCTTTCGCCCTTCAACCGCGTGGCGGTGTACCTGAGCCTGTGCGCGGTCAGCAACCACATCCGCCGCTTCAAGCGGCCCGAATACATCGCGCACCGCGACTTCACGCCCATCGCACTGCTGCCCGACGACTGCCTGCTGAAGCCCTACCCTGTCGAGACGCCGTGGAAGGGCGGGTTGCCCGAGAGCGCGCTTCGCACCTCGCTGGAAAGCATCGACACCGTGGCGGCCTGAGCGATGAGCCTGCATCAACGACTCCAGCAGCGCGCCGCCGAGAACAAGCCGGTGCGCATCGGCCTGATCGGCGCCGGCAAGTTCGGCGCGATGTACCTGGCGCAGATCCCGCGCACGCCCGGCGTTCAGCTGGTGGCCATTGCCGACCTCTCGCCGGATGCGGCGCGCACCAACCTCGAACGCGTGGGCTGGGTGCCCGAGCGTGCCGCGGCCGGTTCGGCGCAGGAGGCGCTGCGCGACGGCACCACCTGGATCACCGAGGACTGGCGGGCCGTGACGCGCGAGCCTTCGATCGACATCGTGGTGGAGTGCACCGGCAACCCCGTGGCCGCCGTCGAGCACTGCCTCGACGCCTTCGCACACGGCAAGCACGTGGTCAACGTGACGGTGGAGGCCGACGCCTTCTGCGGCCCGCTGCTGGCGCGCCGCGCGCAGCAGGCCGGCGTGGTGTATTCGCTGGCCTTCGGCGACCAGCCGGCGCTGATCTGCGACCTGGTCGACTGGGCCCGCACCTGCGGCTTCCCGGTGGTGGCGGCCGGGCGGGGCCACAAGTGGTTGCCGCATTTCAGCGAGTCGACACCCGAGACCGTGTGGGGCCACTACGGCCTCACGCCCGAGCAGGCGAAGCGCGGCGGGCTCAACCCCAAGATGTTCAACAGCTTCCTCGACGGCTCCAAGCCTTCGATCGAGAGCGCGGCGGTGGCCAATGCCACCGGCCTGGGCGTACCCTCCGACGGCCTGCTCTACCCGCCGGCCAGCGTGGAGGACATCCCCTTCGTCACGCGGCCGAGGAGCGAAGGCGGGGTGCTCGAACGCAAGGGCATGGTGGAGGTGGTCTCATCGCTGGAGGCGGACGGCCGCCGCATCCCTTACGACATCCGCATGGGCGTGTGGGTGACGGTCGAGGCCGAGACCGAGTACATCAAGAACTGCTTCGAGGAATACAACGCCCACACCGATCCGGGCGGGCGCTACTTCACGCTCTACAAGCGCTGGCACCTGATCGGCCTGGAGGTCGGTGTCTCGGTCGCGAGCGTGGCGCTGCGCGGCGAACCCACCGGCGTGGCTACCTGCTGGAACGCCGACGTGGTGGCCACCGCCAAGCGCGACCTCGCCGCCGGTGAAACGCTCGACGGCGAAGGCGGCTACACGGTGTGGGGCAAGCTGCTGCCGGCCGATCGCTCGATGCGGCTCGGTGGGCTGCCGCTCGGGCTTGCGCACAACGTGAAGCTGGTGCGGCCGGTGAAGAAGGGGCAGAGCCTTTGCTGGGCCGACGTGGCGATGGACACCACCACGCAGGCGTACAAGCTGCGTCAGGAGATGGAATCGATGTTTGCACCGGAGCGCGCGAAGGCCGCCTGACTCCTGCGCGGATGGACGTGAAAGAGCGCGAGGTGATGGTCAATGCTGCGCGCCGCAAAGGCGCCTGCGGGTGTGCGGTGCGGCGTGCCACTGTGGCGGTCGTCGCTTCGCGCCGACTTCCCTGCGATGCTCGCGCAGCCGGCCTGCCGCGGAACTCGCGACGTTCACTTCGTTCACTCTGCTCAGACAGCCGCGGCAAGTCAGTTCACGAAGCACGCCTGTCCTTCGGCAGGCGTGCCGGCCGGCTGCACTGCGCTTCTCGGCGCCACAGAGGCACGCCGCCCCGCACACCCGCAGGCACCTTTGCGGGAGACGGTGTGCCGGTATCCCGAAGACCCCCAACCGCTGCGGCGTGGCCGCGGTATTCGGATCAACCCCCGACGTGTCCTCCGCGGAAGGTGGTCTGCGGCCCGGGCGACTTCTGGGGCGGCGAGGAGCGCAGCCTGGGGGCGGGCGCGCCTGCCGAAGGACAGGCGCGCTTCGTGAACTGACTCGCCGCAGCTGTCTGAGCGCAGCGCCCGCAGGGCGCGTAGCGAGTTCTGCGGCGCCGCCCCCAGGCGAGCACCGCAGCGCAGTCGGTGCGAAGCGCCGACCGCCCCAGCAGGAGCCCGGGCCGCAGACCACCTTCCGCGGCGCGCAGAGCCTCTGAGTTCTCGCACGCGAATCTTGTCGACCACGTGAATTGCCCAACACCACTGCGCCATCCTAAGATCCATCGCATCGCGCATCGAATACCTGCGCCGCCGCTTGCAGCCCGTGGCGCCGCCCCTCGGGAGTTCTTGCATGAGCAGCACCACCTATATCGACATGACCGCGGTCGCGTTGCGGCACGCCTTGGGGCGCCGCGAACTGAGCGCCGAGGACGTTGCCCGCGCCGCCCTCGAACGCATCGCCGAGCGCGAGCCGGTGATCCACGCCTGGCAGCACGTCGATGCGGACGGCGCACTGGCTGCCGCGCGCGCCCTCGATGCGCGCGGCCTTCCCGGCCTGCTCGGCGGGGTGCCGCTGGGCGTCAAGGACATCATCGCCACCGCGGACTTGCCCACGCGCTACGGCTCGCCGATCTACGAAGGCTTCCGGCCCGCCGCGGACGCGCACTGCGTCGCGGCGGCGCGCGCGGCCGGCGCGGTCGTGATGGGCAAGACCGTGACCACCGAGTTCGCCTATTTTCAGCCCGGCCCCACCGCCAATCCACGCAACCCGGCGCACACGCCGGGCGGCTCATCCAGCGGCTCCGCCGCCGCGGTCGCCGACGGCATGGTGCCGATCGCCTTCGGCACGCAGACTGCGGGCTCGCTGATCCGGCCGGCTTCGTTCTGCGGCGTGTTCGCGCTCAAGCCCGGCTTCGGCGCCGGCAGCATGGAGGGCATCAAGCCCTTCTCGCCCTCGCTGGACACGCTCGGCTGGCTGGCGCGCAGCGCGGAAGACCTCGAGCTGATGCGCTGCGCGATGAGCGGCACGCCTTTCGAGCCGCTGCAGCCGCCCGCGCCGCGCGCGCTGCGCCTCGGCGTTTGCCGCACTCACGAGTGGCCGGCGGCCGATGCCGGCGGTGTCGCCGCCTTCGAGCACGCGATGAAGCTCGCGGGCGCCGCCGGCGCGCACCTGCGCGATATCGCCCTGCCTGCTGCATCGGCGGGCCTGCTGAATGCGCAGAAGACCGTAATGGCCTACGAGGCCGCGCGCCAGCTCGACGTCGAATGGCGGCTGTATCCGCAACAGCTCAGCGCCGCCCTGCACGGGCTGCTGCAGAGCGGCCGGGACTGCAGCGAGGCCGACTACCGGCAGGCCCTGGCGCAAGCCGGCGAAGGCCGCCGCACGCTCGGCGCGCTGATGCAAGGCCTGGACGCTCTACTGGTGCCCGCCGCGCCGGGCGAGGCGCCGGCCGGCTTGGCCGCCACGGGCGATCCGGTGTTCAGCCGGGTCTGGACCCTGCTCGGCTTGCCGTGCCTCAATGTGCCTGGCCTGCACGGGCCGCAGGGCCTGCCGATCGGCGTGCAGCTGGTCGGCCATCCGCAGCGCGAGCGCGAACTGCTGGCCGCGGCGGCGAGCCTTCACGGCGTCCTGGCGAACGCACCATGAACCTGGGCGAAGGTCGCCACCTGTATGTCTGCGGTCCGCGCGGGCTGATCGCCGGCGTGCTGGAGCGCGCCGCCGCGCAAGGCTGCCTGCGCGTTGCCGATGTCGGCGCGCCGAGTGGCGGCGCTCGCGCGTCCGGATACGGCCAGCGCCGCGACGGCCCGTGCACGAAGATCGGGCCACACCCGCTTCGCGAGCCTGCACATGAGCGCCTCCCTTTCCCCCTCGTTCCACCGGCTCGCCGGAGCCAACCTCGCGGCCCAGTCCGCCGAGCAGCTGAGCCTCGCGGCGGTGCCGCTGCTCGCGGTGCTTGCGCTCGGCGCCGGCCCGGGCGAAATCGGCCTGCTGGCCGCCGTCCAGACCCTGCCCTTCCTGCTGCTCTCGATTCCCCTGGGCCTGCTGGCCGACCGGCGCTCGCGGCAGCGACTGATGGTGGCGGCAGAGGCGCTACGGGCGCTGTCCTTGCTCGGCCTGCTGGCGGTCTCGTCGAGCGCGGCTCTCTCGATTGCATGGCTCGCGGTGCTCGGCTTCATCGGCGCCGTGGGCACGGTTGGCTTCAGCGTCGCGGCGCCCGCGCTGGTGCCGGCGCTCGTGCCGCGCGAGGCGCTGGCGCGCGCCAACGGCCGGCTCGAGCTTGCGCGCAGTGCCGCCTTCGCCGCCGGGCCGGCGCTCGGTGGCGCACTGGTCGCATGGCTGGGGGCGCCGGTGGCCTTCGTGCTGGCCGCGATGCTGTCGGGCTCGGCCGTCGCGCTGCTGCTGCGCATCGCCGAGCCGCGGCGCGCGGAGTTGCCTGCGCGCCATCCGCTGCTCGAGCTGCGCGACGGCGCTGCCTTCGTCTGGCGGCACGCGCTGCTGCGGCCGATCCTGCTGACCGCCGTAGCGTGGAACGTTTCGTGGTTCGTGCTGCAGGCCGCCTACGTGCCGCACGCGGTGCGCGCCTTGGGACTCGGCGCGGATGCGGTCGGCCTCACGCTGGGCGCCTGCGGCGCGGGCATGGTGGCCGGCGCGCTGATGGCGCCACGCCTGATGCGGCGCATGCCGCTCGGCCGGGCGATCCAGTTCGGCCCGGCCGTCTCGGTGCTGGCGGCGCTGGCGATGGTGGCCACCCTGGCCGTGCCCAGCGGACTGCTGGCCTCGGTCTCGATGTTCCTCTTCGGCGTCGGGCCGATCATCTGGGTCATCGCGTCCACCACCCTGCGGCAGACCGTCACGCCCGAGGCCATGCTCGGGCGCGTCTCGGCCCTGTTCCTCGCGGTCAATGCCGGCATGCGTCCGCTGGGCGCCGCGCTCGGCGGGGCGGTGGGCGCGGCCTGGGGCGAGCCGGCCTGCCTGCTGCTGGCGCTCGCAGGCTTCGGGTTGCAGGCCTGGCTGATCTTTGCCTCGCCGATGCGCAGCCTGCGCGAGTTGCCGGCACCGGCCTGAGCACTCGCAGGCTCTACGGGCCGGGCCCGGCACCGCGAAGGCCGACAGCGCCAGTCTTCCAGCCCCGGCCGCGCGGCGACTCGCGGAAAGCCGGCCCCACCACCGAGTGCCAGGGCTCCCCGCCCTTGATGGAGACGCCGAGCAGGTCCAGCAGCGTCCACTCGAGCAGGTCGTTCTGGTAGGGACGCGCGGCGAGCTTGTCCCGCTCGTCGCGCTCCATCGGCGTCGAGGTCCAGAGCAGCATCGGGACCTCATAGCCCGGTAGCGCGTCGGTATGCCCGGCGTAGTTGCGCGTGTGTCCCACTTCCTGGCCATGGTCCGACGTGTAGAGAAAGTTGCGCGGCCCTTCGCCGGGCACGCGTATGAACTGTTCGAGCAGTCCTGCGACCACATGGTCGTGGTAGAGCAGCGCGTTGTCGTATTCGTCGCGCTGGGCGACGATCCAGGGCATCCGTCCTTCCTGCCGCAGGCGCCGCGACACCGGATCGTCGACGCCGTTGAACCGTGCAAACGCGTCCGGCCGACGGTCTGCATAGTGCGGGTGGGCGCCCAGCAGGTGCACGATGATCAGCTTGCGCGGCGCGGGATCGTCCAGCGCGGCTTGCCACGCTGGGCCCAGCCGCTCGTCCAGGCTGCGGTCACTGCGCCGCCCGCCCGTGTTCTCGAGCTGCTGCACATCGGCTTCCTTGGCAAACCGCTTATTGATGTAGCGGTCGTGCTGGTTGGAGATCCAGAAGGTCTTGTAGCCCGCGGCCTTCGCCAGCAGCGTGACGCTGGGGCACAGGGGCTCGGCGCCAGGAAGGCTGTGGCGATCCTTGCAGGTCAGCATCATCTGGACGGCGCCGACGGTGGCCGGATACGCGGCGAGCACGTCACGGAAGACCACCAGTTCCCCGGCCCTGCGCTGCAGAAGCGGCGAGGTGGTCCGGGCGTAGCCGTAGAGGCTCCAGTCGTTGCGGTTGACACTCTCGCCGATCACGAAGGCCAGGGTGTTGCGCGCGGGTCCGTCGTACCGGACATCGAGCGCCTCCACCCGCAGTGCCGAGGCCTCGCGCGTGGCCGCGAGCAGCCGGATATGGGCTTGGTAGTCCTTGTAGCCCTTGGCCTGGCTCCACCAGGACGCGAAAGGGTTCGAGGCACGCAGCATGGGGTTGGCGTGCAGCGCCGCGAACAGCAGCATGAGCATGGCAAGGCGGTAGCGCCGCGGCGCGTGCGGGTCGATGCATCTCCGCCGGCGCCGCGACGCCAGCGCGGCGATGGCGAAGGCAAGGCCGAGCAGGACGCAGAGGCCCAGTCGCACGGCGTGGTGCTGCATGAACTCCCGCGCCTCCACGCCAGAGGTATTGCCGACGGCTTCCAGCACCAGGGCCGAGTCTGGCTGGGTCCGGTACAGGCTCATCAGGCA
The DNA here is from genome assembly GCF_051400855.1 of Variovorax stachyos. Taxonomy (NCBI): domain Bacteria; kingdom Pseudomonadati; phylum Pseudomonadota; class Betaproteobacteria; order Burkholderiales; family Comamonadaceae; genus Variovorax; species Variovorax stachyos. The sequence continues at coordinate 364,219 of NZ_JBLFFN010000003.1, forward strand.
GACGCGCAGTGCCAGGTCGAGCCCGAAGCCCAGGCGCCACAGGTCCTCGGCCGCGGCGCGGGGGCGCGCCGGCAGTCGCAGGAACATCAGCAGCCAGGCGCCAAACAGGAAGACAAGCGCCATCCTGGAGGCATCACGCAGGCCCAAGTCGAACAGCCACCCCAGCGTGAGGAGCAGAACAGCCAGGACCGTCGGCTCGCTTGCGAGGCCGCCGTCGTGCCAGCGTGGAGTTCGGAGGGGGAGCAAGGCGCGCACGGACGGTAAGCGGGCGATTCGAGGGCTGCGATGTTGCTGGCGCGCCCTGACCCGCAGTGCACTACGCGACAATTTGCGAGCTTTGCAGCGGCTCCAATCTGTCGCGGACAATGCCCTTCGATGCGCGCCCTCCTCCGCACCTTTTCCTGGCAGGAACTCCGCCACCACCCCTGGCGCAGCGCCGCGGCCGTGCTGGCGGTGATGCTGGGCGTGGCGCTGGCCTTCTCGGTGCACCTGATCAACGCCTCGGCGCTGGACGAGTTCTCCAGCGCGGTGCGCTCGGTCAACGGCCAGCCCGACCTGGAACTGCGCGCCGCGCAGGGCGGCTTCGATGAATCCCTGTTCGGCCGCGTCGCGCAGCTGCCGCAGGTCCAGCTCGCCAGCCCGGTGCTGGAGACGCAGGCCCTCGCGCTGGCCGTCGACGGGCGCCGGCTTCCGCTGCGGGTGCTCGGCGTCGATGCGCTGGTGCTGCCCACGATCGCGCCCGCGCTGATGCCGCGGCCCGCGGACGGCGCCGACCGCTTCGCGCTGCTGGCGCCCGACACGGTGTTCCTCAACGCAGCCGCACACAACGCGCTCGGCGAAAGCGTGACGCGGTTGCCGCTGCGCATCGGAGCCCACACGCGCGAGCTGCGCATCGCCGGCCAGGTCTCGGCCGGTGGCGCCGCGCTGGCGGTGATGGACATCGGCGCCGCCCAGGACCTGTTCGGCCGCAGCGGACAGCTCACCCGCATCGACCTGCGACTCGCGCCCGGCACCGACCGCGCCGACTTCATGCGTGCGCTGCGCGAGTCGCCGGGCTGGCCCGCGAACATCCAGATCGCCGAGCCCGGCGATGCGGCCGAGCGCGTGAGCAATCTCTCGCGGGCCTACCGCGTCAACCTCACGGTGCTGGCGCTGGTGGCGCTGTTCACCGGCGCCTTCCTGGTGTTCTCGGTGCTGGCCTTGAGCGTGGCCAAGCGTGCGCAGCAGTTCGCGCTGCTGGGCGTGCTCGGGCTCACACCGCGCGAGCGGCTGCGGCTGGTGCTGGCCGAGTCGCTGGCGCTGGGCCTGATCGGCAGCATCGCGGGGCTGGCACTCGGCACCGCGCTCGCCGCCTTCGGCCTGCGCGTGCTGGGCGGGGACCTCGGCGGCGGCTACTTCGAGGGCGTGGCGCCGACGCTGCGCTTCCGCTGGGGGCCGGCCCTGCTCTACGGCGGCCTGGGCCTGCTGGCCGCGGCGGTGGGCGGCTGGTGGCCTGCGCGCGCGGCACAGGCGCTGCCCGAGGCGCAGACGCTCAAGGGCCTGGGCGCGGCGCAGGCGCAAGGCGGCGCGCACAAGCTGGCGCTGCTGCTGGTTGCCGCCGGCATTGCGCTGGCGATGGCACCGGCGGTCTTCGGCATTCCGGTCGCGGCGTACCTTTCCGTAGGCTTCCTGCTGGTCGGCGGCATCGCGGCCCTGCCCTGGCTGATCGCGCTGCTCTACGACCGGCTGGCGCCGATCTTCGCCCGGCGCGTGCTGCCGATGCTGGCGATCGAGCGCGCGCGGCGCATGCGGGCCACGGCGGCGGTGGCCGTCAGCGGCGTGGTCGCGAGCCTCAGCCTGGCGGTCGCGCTCACGGTGATGGTGGCGAGCTTTCGCGCGTCGGTGACGCAATGGCTCGACGTGGTGCTGCCGGCCGATCTCTATGTGCGCAGCGCGAGCGCCGGGGCTGGCGGCTCGGTCGGCGCAGACCAGGCAGCCTTCACGCCGGACTTCGTGCAGGCACTGTCGGCGCTGCCGGGCGTGGCGCGCAGCGGCACGCTGCGCACGCGCGCGCTGCTGCTCGATCCGACGCGGCCTTCGGTCACGCTGATATCGCGCAGCCTGGATGAAGACGCATCGCGCTCGCTGCCCCTGCTGGGCGCGCCGCAGCCGGTGCCCGCGGATGCGATCGGCGTGTACGTGAGCGAAGCGATGGTCGAGCTCTACGGGGCCACACCCGGCACCCGCTTCGAGCCGCTGGAGCGCGCCTTCGGCGGCGGCGCGCGCTTCTTCGTCGCCGGCGTGTGGCGCGACTACGTGCGGCAGTTCGGCGCCATCACGATCGGCGCGCGCGACTTCGAGCGCCTCACGGGCGACCGCAGCGTGAGCGATGTCGCGCTCTGGCTGGCGCCGGGCGCGAACGAGGCGCAGGTCCAGCAGGCCGTGCGCGCCCTGGCGGCGCGCGAGCTCGGCGCGGCCGAGCCTGTCGAGATCGCCTCCGTCGGCCAGCTGCGTGCGACCTCGCTGCGCATCTTCGACCGCAGTTTCGCGGTCACCTACTGGCTGCAGGCGGTGGCGATCGGGATCGGGCTGTTCGGCATCGCGGCCAGCTTCAGCGCGCAGGTGCTGGCGCGGCGCAAGGAGTTCGGGCTGCTCGCGCACCTGGGCTTCACGCGCGCGCAGGTGCTGGCGGTGGTGGCCGGCGAGGGCGCGGCCTGGACGGCCATCGGCGCGGCCGCGGGGCTGGGACTCGGGCTCGCGGTCGCGGTGGTGCTGGTGCACGTGGTCAACCCGCAGAGCTTCCACTGGACCATGGACCTGCTGCTGCCCTGGGGACGCCTGGCCGCGCTGTGCGCCGCGGTGATGGCGGCCGGCACTGTGACGGCCTGGCTGGCTGGGCGCGCGGCGGCCTCGCGCGACGCGGTGCTGGCGGTCAAGGAAGACTGGTAGTAGCGTTCATTCCGTCGGTGAGCTCCTGCCGACGGGCAGCGCCGCAGGGCGGGTCCTCGAGGCCCTAGTCCAGAGTCGCACCGGACTGCTTCACCAGCTTCTGGTGCTTGGAGAGCTCCGACTGAAAGAAGGCGGGCGCGTGCTCCGGACCGGTGTCGATGATCGTGAGCCCCTGTGCCGAAATGGCTGCCCGGGCCTCCGGGGAAGCCAACGACGACTTCACGGCCGCGTACGTGCTGTCCATCACGCTCTTCGACAAACCGGCAGGGCCGACGAGTGCGATCCAGGCATCGAAGCTGTACCTGGGCACGCCGGCCTCCGCCATCGTCGGCAAGTCGGGCAGGCTTGCGGAGCGCGCGGGAGTCGAGATGGCGAGTGCGCGCAACGCGCCCGCCTTGATCTGTGGCGCGACCTGCGATATGGACACAAACCCCAGTTGCACCTGGCCGCCAACCAGATCGGTGATCAGCGGACCGGTCCCACGGTATGGCACATGTTTCATGTCGATGCCTGTCTCACTGATGAGCAATTCGCTCGCCAGATGCAGCGTGCTGCCGTTGCCCGCCGAGCCATAGTTCAGCTTGCCTGGATTGGCCTTGGCATGCGCCAGCAGTTCCGCAACGCTCTTGGCCGGCACCGTGGGGTTCACCACCAGCACCAGCGGGACGGTCGCCAGCACGGCTATGGGCGTGATGTCCTTCAGGCTGTCGTAGGGCACCGTCTTGTAGATGCCTGGGTTGATGACATGGTTCGAAGAAATCAGGCCTAGCGTGAGCCCGTCTTTCGGCGCCTTCACGACCTGAGCGGTGCCGGGAATGCCGCCGGCACCGGCGATGTTTTCCACCACGACCGGGTGGCCGGCGGCCTTGCCAAACGAAGGCGCAATCGCACGCGCTACGGCGTCCACGGTGGAGCCGGCGGCAAGCGGCACGATCAGCCGCAGCGGCTTGCCGTCCCCGGGCGATTGGGCCACGGCAGCGCTCATGCAATTCATCGCGAGCAGGGTGGCCAGCACAGCGCGGCGTCTCAGGGTCGGGTTCATGGGCTTGTCTCCATTTGTCTTGCAGGTCATCAATGCATCGCGGCGTGGCGCTGCTGCAGTTCTTCAAAGGACAAAAGCTCGCCGGCGATCGCGCTCGCTGCGACCGTGGGAGGGCTGGCCAGCCAGACCTGGCCGGGACCTCCGCGTCCGGGAAAGTTGCGGTTGATTGCGCTCACCGTCACCTGGTCACTGCGCGACGAGCCCCCGGGGCCGCAATTGCCGCATGCGCCGCACGATGGCTGGAGGATGCGGGCACCGACCTTTTCGAACGCGTCGAGATAGCCCTTGGCGATGCAGTAGTCGCGCACCGAGGTCGTGCCGAACTGAAGAAGCAGTTCGACGTTCTGCCCTATGCGCAGCCCTCGGTCGGCCGCCCAGCGGAGAACGGCGTGGTAGTGGTCGAAATCCTCCCGCTTGCCTCCGGTGCACGAGCCGCCGTAGGCGATGTCGACAGGAACCCGAAATGGCAGGCCCTTGAGCGGCACGCCTTTGCCGGGATCACCGGGACGAGCCACCATCGGCACCACGGCGGCGCAATCGACGCGCAAGGTTGCCGCGTAGGCGGCGTTCTCGTCGCTGCGCATCCAGTCCTCCACTACGAACTCGATGGCTCTGCGCTCGCGCAGGAAACGTGAAGTCTCCGCGTCGGGTGCGACGATGCCGGTGAACCCGCCGAGCTCAGCCGTCATGTTGGTGAGGGTCGCGCGTTCGTCGGTGGACAAGCCGGCGACGGCATCCCCGCAGAACTCGAACACCTTGCCAACGCCCCCGCCGGCGCGGATAAGCGGCAATGCAAGCAGGTGCAGCACGACATCCTTGGCCGTGACGCCTACCGGCACGCGCCCGTCGAGCACGACCCGCAACGACTCCGGCACCGTGAGCCGGACCGCGCCCGTCACGAATGCATTTGCCATGTCGGTGCTTCCGACGCCGAAGGCTACACAGCCCAATGCGCCGCTGTGAGGTGTGTGCGAATCGGTTCCGACCACCAGCTGACCGGGCAGAGCATAGTGCTCGGCAATCACCGCATGCGAGATGCCCGCGACCTTGCTTCCGTCGTCCGAGCTCGCCTCGGCCTCGGTCAAGGTGCGGTGGGTGCGCAAGGCATAGTCTTCTGCGAACGCGCGCTGCGCCTCGACCATCCGGTGTACGTTGGGCACCAGCCCGCCGCGCACGTGGGCAGGGCTTTCTTCGACGTAGGACGTGTGGTCCTCGAACACGATGACCGATGCCGGGTCGCGCAGCGCCAGCGGCCGGCCGAAGCTCGCGTGAAGCATATGCGCGGCCATTCCGGTGTAGTACTCGTGAATGAAGCGCCAATCGGCTCGCACGAAGGCGCCGTCTCCAGGCGCCGGATGCGCGGCGGTCAGTTCCGTCGCCAGGGCGTGACGCGCAACGATCTTCTCGAACAGGGTGCGCGGGCCCGCGCCGGTCGTGTCCGGCGCCCACGTGATGGACTGCATGTGCTGCTGGCCGAAGCGCAGCAATCCACCGGTGCGAAGGATCGTCGCCGCCAGCGCGTCGCGACCGGACACGAGATCGTCCAGCGGAATCGCCTCGCCCGCCTGGATGCGCGCGACCAGGCTGAAGTCTGTCGAGGTGAAGAGGCCGATGTTGTCGGCGTTCTGGCGATAGATGCGCTCGAAGCTTTCGGCGATCACGAGCCGCACACCCGCGAGCTTTTCAGCGGCCGGGCTGTGCTCGCGCGAGGAGCCCTTGCCGTAGCGCTTGCCGGCCACGACCACCTCGATGCGATGGCCGCGGATCGCATCGGGTCCGATCGGCGTGTCCTCGCCTGCGCGAAAGCCGGTGTAGGGGTAGCGGCCGAGCTTGTCGTCGTAGTGCGTGAGGATCGGCACCGGCGTGATCTCGTCGGTCGACACGTCGTCGCGCAAGGGGCGTGCCGCGTCGAGCGCAACTGCTTCGCCCTCGAGACTGCGGCGGACCACGTCGGCCGACCGGCTGAGGTAGAGCACGCGCGGCGCGAACTGGAGGGTCCGGCTGCTGGCTGGGGAACTGGCTGGCATGGGCCGGATTCTCCCGAGCACCCCAGGTGACATAAAGCGCCGACACGGCAGACGGGCTCTCGCGAAATGCGAGATCGGGGCTTACCCTCGCAGGCTTTCGATCAGTGCCGCGACTGCGCGCAATCGCGGCGACTTCCGAAGCGCATACATGCGGAGTTCGCGCGCCGCCCAGGGCTCGTCGAGCGGCCGTCGGACGAAGCGCGGATTGCCTGCGTAGGCCGCGGCGGCGCTGCGAGGAATCACCGCGATGCCGAGGCCGGCTTCGACCATGCGGCAGACCGCGTCGAAGCTGCTGACCGACACGGTAGGCGCGAAAGGTCGCTGCAGGGCAGCGGCGCGCTCATGCAGCGAACGATCGAGGGCGCCGCCCTGGTGCACGCCGATCAAGGGGTGCTCGAGCGCCTGCGAAAAGCTGAGCGCCTTGCGCTTCGCGAGCTCGTGGCCTGCAGGGAGCACCACTTGCAGCGGGTCAGTGGCGAAGGGCCACGATTCGAGGCCGGCGCCAACCGACATGTCGACCCCGACCCCGACGTCGGCTCGATCGTCCAGGCAGGCGCGGATCACGTCGCGCGTGTCGTTCTCCTGCAGCGAGACCGCGACGCCGGGATAGACGGCCATGAAGGTGCGCAGCCGCTCGGGCAGGAAGCCGATCACGGCCGACATGTTCGCGTACAGGCGCACCGTGCCGCGCACCTCACCGCCCTGGGTCTGGACCTCGCGCACCAGTGCCTGCAGGTCGCTGTCGATCTTTTCGCCGCGCGCGAGCACCATCCGGCCGGCATCGGTCAACGCGATGCCACGTGGCGAACGCACGAGCAGCGCCGTGCCGAAGGCGTGCTCGAGGTCGGCGAGGCGCCGGCTCAATGCGGACGGCGCGATGTGTTCTTGTCCGGCGGCGCGCACGATCGACCCCGCGCGAGCGGCGGAAACGAACAATCGGAGGCTGTAGGGGTCGACGCGGCGGGCCAAGATGAATTCGATCGTGAGGCAGACAGACATTGTTGCAGCCTGGCCATCGTTCGCACGCAAGCGCCTGGACAGTGGTGACAATGCCCCCATGGACGCATCCCCTTCCGCCTGTGCCGGCTGGCTTGCCAGCGCAATCCGCCGCATCGAGGCCGACTACCAGCGCAGCGCCGACACGCACCTGATACCGCTGCCGCTGCCCGGCTTCGCCGTGCACGGCATCGACCTCTACCTCAAGGACGAATCGACGCACCCGACCGGCAGCCTCAAGCACCGGCTGGCGCGCTCGCTCTTTCTCTACGCGCTGTGCAACGGCTGGGTCGGCGAGGGCACGACCATCGTCGAGGCCTCGAGCGGCTCGACGGCGGTGAGCGAGGCCTACTTCGCGCGCCTGCTGGGCCTGCCCTTCATCGCGGTGATGCCGAGGAGCACCTCGCCCGAGAAGATCGCACAGATCGATTTCTATGGCGGCCGCTGCCACTTCGTCGAGCACGCGGCGCAGGTGTACGACGAGGCCCGCGCACTGGCGCAGCGCGAGGGCGGCCACTACATGGACCAGTTCACCTACGCCGAGCGCGCCACCGACTGGCGCGGCAACAACAACATCGCAGAGAGCATGTTCCAGCAGATGGCCCACGAGCGGCATCCGGTGCCGGCCTGGATCGTGGTGGGTGCCGGCACCGGCGGCACCAGCGCGACCATCGGACGCTATGTGCGCTTCCGCTGCCACGGCACGCGGATCTGCGTGGCCGACCCCGAGGGCTCGGTGTTCTCTGCGTACTACCGCAGCGGCGACGCGTCGCTGACGGCGCCGGGTTCGCGCATCGAGGGCATCGGCCGGCCGCGGGTGGAGCCCAGTTTCATCCCATCGCTGGTGGACCGAATGATCGAGGTGCCGAACGTCGAGTCGGTGGCCGCGATGCGCGTGCTCTCCCGCCTGCTGGGCCGCAAGGTGGGGCCCTCGACCGGCACCAACTTCATCGGCATGCTGGCGCTGGCCGGCGAGATGCGCGCGGCCGGGCGGCAGGGCTCCATCCTCTCGCTGCTGTGCGACGCGGGCGAGCGCTATCTGCCCAGCTACCACGACCTCGGCTGGGTGGCGCAGAACTTCGGCGACTGCAGCGCGGCCGAGCAGCGCGTGCAGGCCGCGCTCGCGGGCTGAGGACCCCGGTACTCCAGTGAGCCCATACGGACTGTCCCGACGCGCCCTGCTCGCCATGACCGCGCTGGCGATGCCGGCCGCATGGGCGCTGCCCGCGCGCACGATGCAGTTTCCGCGCGACTTCGGCAGCCATCCGGAGCTGCGCACCGAGTGGTGGTACATCACCGGGCACGCACGCTCGGGCACGCGCGAGTTCGGCTTTCAGCTCACCTTCTTCCGCGCTCGCGTGGATGCCACGCAGCAGATGCGCTCGGCCTTCGCGGCGCGGCAGATGATCTTCGCGCACGCGGCCGTCACCGACCTCGAGGCGCGCAGGCTCTGGCACGACCAGCGCATCGCGCGCGCGGGCTTCGGCATCGCGTCCGCCGCCGAGGGAGACACCGACGTCCGGCTGCGCAACTGGACGCTCAGGCGCGACGCCGGCGGCTACGTGGGCAGCCTGCCGGCCGAGGGCTTCGCACTCGACCTGCGCTTCACCCCGACCCGCCCGGTGCTGCTGCAAGGCAAGGACGGCCTGTCGCGCAAGGGGCCGGAGCCCGAGCAGGCCAGCTACTACTACAGCGAACCGCAGCTCGCGACGCAGGGCCGCCTCAGCGTCCAGGGCCGAGGCTTCGATGTGCAGGGCACGGCGTGGCTGGACCACGAGTGGAGCGAGGCCTACCTGCATCCCGATGCGGCCGGCTGGGACTGGGTGGGCATGAACCTGGACGACGGTGGGGCGTTGATGGCCTTCCGCATTCGCCGGCGGGACGGCTCGGCGCTGTGGTTCGGCGGCTCGCTGCGCAGTGCCGATGGGCAGCTGCGCGTGTTCGGTGCCGATGAAGTCCGCTTCGAAGGCGCGCGCCCCTGGACCAGTCCGCGCACCCGGGCCGTCTATCCGCTGCGCTGGCGCATCGACACGCCCGCGGGCGCCTTCACCGTGCAGTCCCTGCTCGACGACCAGGAGCTCGACAGCCGCGGCTCGACCGGCGCCGTCTACTGGGAGGGCGTGAGCGACCTGCTGGACGAGAGCGGCCGGCGCATCGGGCGCGGGTACCTGGAGATGACGGGGTACGCGCAGCCGTTGCGGATGTAGCGCAGCGGTCGTCGCGCGCGCCGGCGGGCAAGGCAGAATCCGGGTCGCCTTGGCGCCGGCTCACCGCTGGCCCGAGGCATCCCCGCAACCCCGATCGCTCCTGCTCATGCCCAAGTTCCCCGACGACATCTATACCGAGCCTTCCGACCTGGATGGACGAACCCTCGACAATCTCGGCCCCCTGCGCCGGATGGCGGGCCTGTGGCGCGGCGAGAAGGGCGTGGACGTCAAGCCCAAGGCGCAAGGGCCGAAGACGCAGGTCTACGTGGAGCACTACGAGCTGCAGCCGATCGATCCGCAGACCAACGGCCCGCAGGTGCTTTATGGGCTGCGCTATCACACCTTCATCCACAAGCCGGGCCTGACCAAGACGTACCACGACCAGGTCGGCTATTGGCTGTGGGAGCCCGCCACCGGCACGGTCATGCACACGCTGGCGATCCCGCGCGGCCAGGTCGCGATGGCCACTGGCCAGGCCAGCCCGGATGCGGATCGCTTCGAGCTCGTGGCCACGCACGGGAGCCTGGTGAACGGCATCGTCTCCAACCCGTTCATCGAGCATGCCTTTACCACGCTGGAATGGCGCATCGAGGTTGCCTTCAACGCCGACGGGACCTGGTCCTACGACCAGGACACCGTGATGCAGATCCAGGGGCAGGCCGAGCCCTTCCACCACACCGACCGCAACACGCTGACGAAGGTCGGGGAGCCCGCCGCGAACCCTTTGGCCGTGCAGGCCTGAGCGCCCTGTGCCGCCCGCCCCGCCCGCCGAGAGCTCTCATGTCGGCGCGAGAGGTCGGCGCGCCGGGAGCTGTAACACCTGCGACCTGCGCGCAATCCGCAGGCACAATCCGGGACGCCGCCCCTCGTGGCCTTTGAGGTCGCTGTCGTGAAATTCGAGAAGATCCCGTTCGAGGCACCGTTCGCGATCGAGCCCATGGCGCTGGGCGAGCTGCCGGCCGCGCCGAAGGTCAGCATCGCGATCATCTGTTTCAACTACGGCCGCTTCCTGCCCGAATGCCTCGACAGCTGCCTGGACCAGACCGTGCCGGCAGACCAGATCGTGGTGGTGAACGACGGCTCCACCGACGACAGCGCGCAGATCCTTGACGGCTACGCCGCACGCTGCACGCAGGTCCAGCCCATCCACCAGCCCAACGGCGGCATCTGCATGGCCACCAACGCCGCCCTCGCCGCCTGCACCGGCGACGTGGTGCTGCTGCTCGACGCGGACGACGCCATCGCGCCGCAACGCATCGAGAAGGTGCTGGACGCCCTGCGCCGGCGCGTGGACGGGCACCTTCCCGGGTGGACGCACAACGTGATGCAGCGCTTCTCGGAGGGCCAGCCCCATCTGGGCCTGATGCCCTACTATCCCGGCGGCCGTGCGCCGCAGGGCTGGCTGGCCGCCGGGACCTTGAAGGCGGCTTCCTGCCCCGTGCTCTCGCTGACCTCGGGCCTGGCCTTCCGGCGCGAAGTCCTGGAGGCCATCGGCCCGCTGGACACCGACCGGATGATGTACCAGGACCTTCAGCTGTGCACCGCCGCGGCGCTGCTCAGCCCCTGCGCCTGGATTCCCGAGCCGCTGACACGCTACCGCGTGCACGGCGCCTCCGCGACCAAGGGCTCGATGGTGTCGGTGGCGCAGATCAAGGCGATGCGACAGCGCGCTGCGCGCTTCGACCTGTGGCTGCGCGCGCAGCTCGAACGCCACCAGGCCGGCGCCTCCGCGTTGTGGCGGCCGCTGGACGACCAGGGCGGCTATCTCTGGCTCAGCTTCCTCGAGCGCTGGCTCGCCGGGGAAGGCAAGGACCTCGGCCTGCTGCGGCGCGCGCTGCGGCACCCGGACACGCGGCAGGGGCCGCGGCAGTACCGCATCTACTACTACGGCAGCGTGCTGCTGCCCCGCGCGCTCTTCGTCTCGTACTCGCAGCTGATCTTCGGCGCGAGCCCGCTCAAGACCGTGCTGCGCCGGCTGCTGCGCCGGGCCTGAGCCTGGCCTGAGCAGAACCGATGCCCCTTCAGCCGCCGCGCACGCCCTGCGTGTTGACGTAGAGCGCGTAGAGCGACTGGCTCGCTGCCATGAAGAGCCGGTTGCGCGCCGGGCCGCCGAAGCAGACATTGGCGCAGCGCTCCGGCAGCGCGATGCGGCCGATGGGCGTGGCGTCGGGCGCGAACACCCTCACGCCGTCGCGCCCTTCGCCGGTGCCCCAGCCGGCCCACAGGTTGCCGTCGACGTCGCAGCGGAACCCGTCGGGCGCGCCTTGCGGATCGGCCTCGACGAACACGCGGCCGTTCCTCAGGCCCTGGCCGTTCTCGCTCAGGTCGAACACGCGGATGCGGCGCGGCGTGCTGCCCGACTCGACCACGTAGAGCAGGCTTTCGTCGGGCGAGAAGCACAGGCCGTTGGGACGCTCGATGTCGTCGCAGACCACGGTGGCCTTGCCCGTCTGCCCATCGACGCGGTAGACGTTGGTCGGCAGCTCCGGCTCGGCCGCGTGGCCTTCGTAGTGGCCGAGGATGCCGAAAGGTGGATCGGTGAACCAGATCGAGTCGTCCGACTTGACCACGATGTCGTTGGGCGAGTTGAGGCGCTTGCCTTCGAAGCGGTCGAGGATCACGGTGACGCTGCCGTCGTATTCGGTGCGTGTCACGCGGCGGGTGCCGTGCTCGCAGCTGAGCAGGCGCCCTTGCCGGTCGCGCGTGTGGCCGTTGGCGAAGTTCGATGGCTTGCGGAAGTGGCTGACGGTGCCGGTCTCCTCGTCCCAGCGCAGCACGCGGTCGTTGGGGATGTCGCTCCACAGCAGGTAGCGGCCGTCGCCGAACCACACCGGCCCCTCGGCCCAGCGAAAGCCGGTGGCCAGGCGCTCGACTGCGGCGCTCATCAGACGGTACTTGGCGAAGCGCGGGTCGAGGATCTCGATGGCGGGGTCGGGGTAGCGTTGGGCGGGGTGCCACATGGTCGGGCTCCAGGAATGGAACGATTAGCCGCCGGTCTTGCGCTGGCGCCAATAGCCCGGCTTCCTCGGGAAGGGAGCGATGGCAAGAACAACAATGTCGGCCGCCAACTCCCGATAAATGATGGAAAACGGAAAGCTCTTGGGAAAGACGCGGCGTGTACCGTACCTGTACGGTGAACCGATGCCGGGGAAGGCTGCGGCGAGTTGCACCGCCGCTTGCACTTCTTGTATGAATCGCTCACCTAGAGCGACGGCTCTTTCCTCGTAGAAGCAAGCTTCGGCTGTGAGCTCAACTTCTGCGTCGGGGTGGAATCGAACAGATTTCACCGCAGGGAGCGCCGAACCCTCTCGAAAACTTCATCAGCAGGAATGAGCTTCACTGTCCCGCTTTCAACTTCGGCAATGCGCTTCTTGAGCTCGGCGTCCCAGGCGGCATCCACTTCAGGCTCCAGATCGCCTCCCAGCGATGCCAGCAACTCTTCTGCAAGGCGTGCGCGATCTTGGGGGGCAAGCGTCAGGGCTCGCTGCGAAAGTTCGGCAACCGGGTCCGGCATGTAGTTACTCCTTTGACGAGGCATCTTACTATCGACGTGTCGGTCGCGATTCGCACCAGGGAGCCGCCGACTCTCGACCAATGACGGAGACGGAAAGTTCTTGGGCGAAGATGAGCCTCCGCCTCAGCGCCGCCGTGAAACGAAGGCAATGATCTCACCCATGATCCCCCTGCGGAAGGCCAGCACGCAGATCACGAAGATCAGGCCCGTGACCATGGTGACCGACTCGCCCAGCGTGCCGAACCATTGGATGGAGGTCAGGCTGGCGAGCAGGTGGCCGAATTCGCCGATCTTGTTCTCGAGCAGCACCACCACCGCCGAGCCGACCAGCGGGCCGGACAGCGTGCCCAGGCCGCCCACCAGCGTCATCAGGATCACCTGGCCCGAGGCGGTCCAGTGCACGTCGGACAGCGTGGCGAAGCCCAGCACCAGTGTCTTGAGCGAGCCGGCCAGGCCCGAGACCGCGGCCGAGATCACGAAGGCCAGCAGCTTGAAGCGGGCGACGTCGTAGCCCAGCGAGAGCGCTCGCGGCTCGTTCTCCTTGATGCCCTTGAGCACCTGGCCGAAAGGCGAATGGATGGTGCGCACGATCAGCAGGAAGGCCGCGACGACGACCACCAAAGCCACGTAGTACATGACCAGGTCGTCCTGCAGGTCGAGCAGGCCGAAGAGCTTGCCGCGCGGCACACCCTGCAGGCCGTCCTCGCCGCCGGTGAACCTGGCCTGCAGGCAGATGAAGAAGACCATCTGCGCCAGCGCCAGCGTGATCATCGCGAAGTAGATGCCCTGGCGCCGTATGGCCAGCACGCCGAACAGCCAGCCCAGCAACCCGCCGGTGAGCGTGCCGGCAATCAGGCCCAGTTCCGGCGACAGGCCCCAGACCTTCATCGCGTGCCCGGCCACATAGGCCGAGCCGCCGAGAAAGGCCGCGTGGCCGAAGGACAGCAGCCCGGTGTAGCCGAGCAGCAGGTTGAAGGCCGAGGCGAACAGCGCGAAGCACATGAGCTTCATCACGAACACCGGGTACGCGCCGAGGAAGGGCGCGGCGACCAGCCCGAGCAGCAGCAGGCCGTAGAGGACGAGGGAGATGTTGTTGTTCTTCATCGGGCGGGCCGCTTCACTTCTCTTTGCCGAACAGGCCGGCCGGCCGGATCAGCAGCACGATGACCATGATCACGAAGACCACCGTGGACGAGGCCTCGGGATAGAAGACCTTGGTGAGCCCCTCGATCACGCCCAGGCCCAGGCCGGTGAGGATGGCGCCCATGATCGAGCCCATGCCGCCGATCACCACCACAGCGAAGACCACGATGATGAGGTTCTGCCCCATCAGCGGCGAGACCTGGATCACCGGTGCGGCCAGCACGCCCGCAAAGGCGGCGAGCGCGACGCCGAAGCCGTAGGTGAGCGTGACCATCAGCGGCACATTGACGCCGAAGGCCTCCACCAGGCGCGGGTTCTCGGTGCCGGCGCGCAGGTAGGCGCCCAGGCGCGTCTTCTCGATCACGAACCAGGTCGCGAAGCAGACCACCAGGGAGGCCACCACCACCCAGGCACGGTAGTTGGGCAGGATCATGAAGCCGAGATCGGTGGCGCTGGCCAGCGCATCGGGCGTGTCGTAGGGCAGGCCCGAGACGCCGTAGACGGAGCGGAACACGCCCTCGATCAGCAGCGTGAGGCCGAGCGTGAGCAAGAGGCCGTAGAGGTGGTCGAGCTTGTAGATCCAGCGCAGCAGCAGCCGCTCGATGACAACGCCGAACAGCCCGACGATGATCGGCGCCGCCACCAGCATCACCCAGTAGTTGATGCCGAAGTAGTTCATCGCCATCCACGCCAGCACCGCGCCCAGCATGAACAGCGCGCCATGCGCGAAGTTGATGACGTTGAGCAGGCCGAAGATCACCGCGAGCCCGAGGCTCAGGATCGCATAGAACGATCCGTTGACCAGCCCGAGGAGGAGCTGGCTCAACAGTGCTGGAAAGGAAATGGTCATTGGATCTTGTTTTTCAGCGGAGCCGCCGCGCCTGGCCAGGCTAAGCAGCCGGGCGGGCGGCCGGGGGCGCGAGCGCGACTGCGGGCACTACTTCCAGAGGGCGCACTTGCTCTCGGCCTTGGTGGTGAAGACCTGGTCGCCCGGCAGCTTGCTCACGACCTTGTAGTAGTCCCAGGGCTGCTTCGACTCGGCCGGGCTCTTGACCTGCACCAGGTACATGTCGTGCACGAATCGCCCGTCCTCGCGGATGCGGCCCTTGGCGTAGAAGTCGTCGACCGGCGTCTTTTTGAGCTGCTCCATCACCTTGTCGGCATCCGTCGTGCCGGCGGCCTGCACCGCCTTCAGGTAGGTCATGGTGGCCGAGTAGTCGGCGGCCTGGATGTCGGTCGGCATGCGCTTGGTCTTGTCGAAGAACTTCTTGCCGAAGGCGCGCGTCTTGTCGTCGATGTTCCAGTCCCAGCTGGTGGTGAGCAGCAGGCCTTCGGTATTCTTCAGGCCGAGGCTGTGGATGTCGGTGATGAAGACCAGCAGGCCCGCCATCTTCATCGTCTTGGTGATGCCGAATTCCTTGGCCGCCTTGATCGCGTTGATGGTGTCGCCACCCGCGTTCGCGAGGCCCAGGATCTGCGCCTTGGAGTTCTGCGCCTGCAGCAGGAAGGACGAGAAGTCGGAGGCATTGAGCGGATGCTTGACGCCGCCGACCACCGTGCCGCCCTTCTCCTTGACCACCTTGGCGGTGTCGGCCTCGAGCGCCGCGCCGAAGGCGTAGTCGGCGGTCAGGAAGAACCAGCTCTTGCCGCCCTGCGCCACCACCGCGCCGCCCGTGCCCTTGGCGAGCGCCACGGTGTCGTAGGCGTAGTGAACGGTGTAGGGGCTGCACTGCTCGTTGGTGAGCGCCGAGGTGCCGGCGCCGTTGACGATGAAGACGCGCTTTTTCTCCTGCGCCACCTTAGCCATCGCAAGGCCGGTGCCGGAGTTGGTGCCGCCGAAGAGCATCGTCAGCCCTGCCGTGTCGATCCATTCGCGCGCCTTGGAGGCGGCGATGTCGGCCTTGTTCTGGTGGTCGGCCGTGAGCAGCTCGATGGGCTGCCCGTTGACCTTGCCACCAAAGTCGTCGATGGCCATCTGGATCGCGGTGGCGCCGTTGCGACCCTCGACGTCCGCGTAGAGGCTGGACATGTCGGTGATGAAGCCGATCTTGACCTGGGCCTGGGCGGCGCCCGCGGCCATGGCGAGGCCGAGGACGATGGCCGGCAGTGCAGACTTGTTCTTCATTTGTTCTTTCCTTGCAAACGGATCCCGATCATTTCCAGAGGGCGCACTTGGACTCGGCCTTGGTCGTGAAGACCTGGTCGCCTGGCAGCGTCTTGACCACCTTCAGGTAGTCCCACTCCTTCTTCGATTCGGACGGGGCCTTGACCTGCACCAGGTACATGTCGTGGACATAGCGGCCGTCCGCGCGGATCTGGCCCTTGCCGAAGAAGTCGCTGATGGGCATCTTCTTGAGCTGCTCCATCACCTTGTCTGAATCGGTGGTCTTGGCCGCCTCGACCGCCTTCAGGTAGGTCATGGTGGCCGAGTAGTCGGCGGCCTGGATGTCGGTGGGCATGCGCTTGTTCTTTTCGTAGTAGCGCGCGGCCCACTTGCGCGTGTCGTCGTTCAAGTCCCAGTACCAGCTGGTGGTGTGCAGCAGGCCCTCGGTGTTCTTCAGGCCCAGGCTGTGGATGTCGCTCAGGAACACCAGCAGGCCCGCCACCTTCATCGTCTTGCCGATGCCGAATTCCCGGGCCGCCTTGATCGAGTTGATGGTGTCGCCGCCCGCGTTCGCGAGGCCGAGGATCTGCGCCTTGGAGTTCTGCGCCTGCAGCAGGAAGGACGAGAAGTCGGAGGCGTTGAGCGGATGGCGCACCGCGCCTACCACCGTGCCGCCCTTCTCCTTCACGATGCGCGTGGTGTCGGCTTCCAGCGCGTGGCCGAAGGCGTAGTCGGCGGTCAGGAAGAACCAGCTCTTGCCGCCCTGCTCGACCACGGTCGCGCCGGTGCCCTTGGCGAGCGCTACGGTGTCGTAGGCGTAGTGCACGGTGTAGGGGCTGCACTGCTCGTTGGTGAGCGCCGAGCTCGCGGCCCCGTTGTTGAAGTAGACGCGCTTCTTCTCCTGCGCCACCTTGGCCGTGGCCAGCGCGGTGCCGGAATTGGTGCCGCCGAAGATCATGGTGACGCCTGCGGTGTCGATCCATTCACGCGCCTTGGAGGCGGCGATGTCGGCCTTGTTCTGGTGGTCGGCCGTGAGCAGCTCGATGGGCTGGCCCAGCGCCTTGCCGCCGAAGTCGGCGATGGCCATCTCGATCGCGGAGGCGCCGCCCTTGCCCTCGAGGTCGGAGTACAGGCTGGACATGTCGGTGACGAAGCCGATCTTGACCTTCTCCTGCGCTTGCGCGCCCGAAGCCAGGGCCAGGACGCCGACGGCCAGCGCGATCGCGGTGAATGCAGTCTTCATGGTGTCTCCTTCAAGCAAAAAAACAAACGGGTTCAGACAAGGCGGGGTTCAGACGCCGAGCAGCTCGTGCAGCACCGGCATCTTGGCGTCGAGCTCGGAAGCGCCGAATTTCTCGACGATGCGGCCGTGCTCCATCACGTAGAACCGGTCGGCCAGCGGTGCGGCAAAACGGAAGTTCTGCTCCACCATGACCACCGTGTAGCCCTTGCCGCGCAGGGTGTGGATCATGCGGGCCAGGGCCTGCACGATCACCGGGGCCAGTCCCTCCGAGATCTCGTCGAGCAGCAGCAGCCTGGCGCCGGTGCGCAGGATGCGCGCCACCGCCAGCATCTGCTGCTCGCCGCCGGACAGGCGCGTGCCCTGGCTGTTGCGGCGCTCGGCGAGGTTGGGGAACATGGCGTAGATCTCCTCCACCGACATGCCCTTTTCCGCTCCTTTGAGTGCGGGCGGCAGCATGAGGTTTTCTTCGGCCGAGAGGCTGGCGAAGATGCCGCGCTCCTCCGGGCAGTAGCCGATGCCGTGGTGCGCGATGCGATGCGTGGGCATGCCGATGGTCTCGTCGCCGTGCACCTTGATGCTGCCCTTGCGCGCGCCGGTCAGGCCCAGGATGGCGCGCATCGTGGTGGTGCGCCCTGCCCCGTTGCGGCCGAGCAGCGTGACGACCTCGCCAGGCTGCACCACCATGTCGACACCGTGCAGCACGTGGGATTCGCCGTACCAGGCGTGGAGGTCCTTGATCTCGAGTGCGGGAACGCTCATTCAATGGGCTCCCTGCAGCTGGCCGTCGGCAGTGCCCATGTAGGCCTCCATCACCTGCGGGTTGCTGGAGACTTCGGCATAGGGCCCCTCGGCCAGCACGGCGCCGCGCTGCAGCACCGTGATGGTGTCGGCAATGGTGGAGACCACGCTCATGTTGTGCTCCACCATCAGGATGGTGCGGCCGGCCGAGACGCGCTTGATCAGCTCGGCCACGCGGTGCACGTCCTCGTGGCCCATGCCTTGCGTGGGCTCGTCGAGGAGCATCAGCTCGGGCTCCATCGCGAGCGTGGTCGCGATCTCGAGCGCGCGCTTGCGGCCGTAGGGCAGGTTCACGGTCTCTTCGTCGGCCAGGTCCTCGAGCCCGACCTCGGCCAGCAGTGCCCGGGCGCGGACATCGAGCGGCTTGAGCGTCTTCTCGCTCTTCCAGAAGTGATAGGAGGTGCCGAGCGCGCGCTGCAGGCCCAGGCGCACGTTCTCGAGCAGGGTGAGATGCGGGAACACGGCAGAGATCTGGAAGGAGCGGATGATGCCGCGCCGCGCGATCTGCGCCGGGCGCTCGCCCGTGATGTCCTGGCCGTTGAACAGGATGGTTCCCGAGGTGGGCTCGAGAAACTTGGTGAGCAGGTTGAAGCAGGTCGTCTTGCCTGCGCCGTTGGGCCCGATCAAGGCGTGAATGGAGCCGCGCACCACCTTCAGGTCGACTTTGCTGACAGCGGTGAAGCCCTTGAATTCCTTGGTGAGCTGGCGTGTCTCGAGAATGATGTCGCTCATCTCGCGCGGTCGCCCGGGTGCTGGCAGGAAAGATCAGTCATGCGGTCCATCTGAGCGCGCCACCATGGCTGCGCGAAACGCATTGTTTGCAGCCGCAGCAGGACTTGCCTACTGGGGCAAATGCCTATGCTGCGGTGCGGGAACGACTCGCGACGAGAAGGATCAGTGCGCGCCTGCCGCGGCGTCCGATGCAGCGCCGCTGCGCGCGGGCTTGGCCAGCCACACGAAGGGGATCAGCAGCAGGAACAGCACCGCCGACGCGTAGAACACGTCGTTGGCCGCCAGCATGAATGACTGCTGGTCCACCATATGGTTGAGCTGCCCGAGCACCTGCTCGGCGGAAAAGCCACTGGCACCGAGCCCCGCCATCGCGCTGTTGGCGGCGGCATTGCCCTGGTTGACCGACTCGACCAGCTGCGCATGGTGCAGCGCGGCGCGGTTCTCCCACACGGTGGTCGCGATGGAGGTGCCCACGGCGCCTGCGGTGATGCGCGCGAAGTTCGACAGGCCGGAGGCGGCCGCGATGCGATCGGGCGAAAGGCCCGAGAGCGTGATCGTCACCAGCGGGATGAAGAAGAAGGCCATCGCAACGCCCTGGATCACCGTCGGGATCATGATGGTCCAGAAGTCGGCCTGGGTGTTGAAGTTCGAGCGCATCCACAGCACGAGCGCGAACACCAGGAAGGAGAAGGTCGCATAGCGGCGCGGATCGATCTTCCCGACCGTGAGGCCGACGATCGGCGAGAACACGATCGCCAGCAGCCCCACCGGCGCCATGATCATGCCGGCCTGCGTGGCCGTGTAGCCCATGAACTGCTGCAGCCACAAGGGCAGGATCACCACGTTGCCGAAGAACAGGCCGTAGGCCACGGCGGTGGCGAGCGCGCCGGACCAGAAGTTGCGCCGCTTGAAGAGCGACAGGTCGACCACCGGGTGCTTGTCCGTCAGCTCCCACGCGAGGAAGAAGGCCAACCCGACCACCGCCACCACCGCCATCGCGATCACCTCGGGCGAATGGAACCAGTCGAGCTCCTTGCCCTTGTCGAGCATGAGCTGCATCGAGCCCACCCACAGCACCAGCAGCGCCAGGCCGATGCCGTCGATCGGCACCTTGCGCGTGGTGCTCTCGCGCTTGTGATAGATGCCCCAGGTGATGCCTGCGGCGAGCAGGCCCACGGGGATGTTGATGTAGAAGATCCAGGGCCAGGAGATGTTGTCGGTGATCCAGCCGCCCAGCAGCGGTCCCATGACGGGCGCGACCAGCGTGGTCATCGACCACATCGCCATCGCCAGCCCGGCCTTGGCCTTCGGGTAGCTCGACAGCAGCAGCGTCTGCGACAGCGGGATCATCGGCCCGGCCACGAAGCCCTGCAGTGCCCGGAAGGCGATGAGCATGGTCATGTTGGGCGCCAGGCCGCACAGCCATGAGCTGATGATGAACAGCAGCACGCTGGTCATGAACAGGCGCACCTGGCCGAAGCGCTGCGTGAGCCAGCCGGTGAGCGGCACCGCGATCGCGTTGGCCACCGCGAAGCTGGTGATGACCCAGGTGCCCTGCGTGGAGCTCACGCCCAGGTCGCCCGAGATGGCCGGCAGCGATACGTTCGCGATCGAGGTGTCGAGCACGTTCATGAAGGTCGCCGCAGAGAGCGCGATCGTGCCCCACACGCGGGCCGAGCCCTCGAGCGGAGGATGAACGGCAGGTGGCGCGGGCGGTGCGGCGGTCGCCATCGTCGTGCCCTGCTTCAGATCGGGTTGACGTGCGAACGCGCGCCGGTGGCCGGCACGCCGGCGACCGGCGGCTTGGAGCCCGTGTTCGCGAGCGCCGCGCCGCGGCCCGAATTGGCGGCGATGATGCGCTGCACTTCCGCATCGGCGCCCTCGTCGAGCTGGCTGTAGACCTGCGTCTGCGCCAGGGCGGTGGTGCGTGGCGCATCTGCCAGCATCTTGCCGCCCTTTTGCCGCACGTCGACCTCGACGTCCATCGACAGGCCCACGCGCAGCGGGTTGGCTTTGAGCTGCTCGGGGTCGAGCGCGATGCGCACCGGCACGCGCTGCACCACCTTGATCCAGTTGCCGGTGGCGTTCTGCGCCGGCAGCAGCGCAAAGGCGGCACCGGTGCCCACGCCGAGGCCGGCGACGTGGCCGGTGTACTCGACCTTCTTGCCGTACACGTCGGCGATGAGCTTCACCGGCTGGTCGATGCGGATGTTGCGCAGCTGGACTTCCTTGAAGTTGGCATCGACCCACAGCTGGTTGAGCGGCACGATCGACATCATGGGCGTGCCGGCCGCCACGCGCTGGCCGAGCTGCACGGTGCGCTTCGCGACGTAGCCTTCGACCGGCGCGGGCAGCGCGACGCGCTGCGTCGCGAGATAGGCCTCGCGCACCTTGGCGGCGGCAGCCTGCACGCTGGGATGCTCCTCGACGCTGGTGCCTTCGGTCAGCGACTGGTTGCTGGCCAGCTGCTCGCGCGCCGCGAGCACGCCGGCCTGCGCCGCTGCCAGCGCGCTCTTCGCGTTGGCGAGCGTGGTCTCGGCGTGGTTGAGTTCTTCCTTCGACACCGCGCCGTTGCCCGACAGTGCCTGGCGGCGCTTCAGGTCGTCCTGCGCGCGGGCGATGTCGCTCTGCGCCTTGACGATGTCGGCCTGGCGCAGCGCGACCTGTGCGGCCAGCGAGCCGTTGTTGGCGTAGAGCGTGCGGACCTGGCGCACCGCCTGGCCGAGCGCTGCCTCGGCCTGCTCGAGGGCGACCTTGGCATCGGCGGGGTCGAGCTGCACGAGAGGCTGGCCGGTCTTCACCAGGTCGGTGTCGTCGGCCATGATGGCCATCACCGTGCCGCTGATCTGGGGCGTGATCTGGATCACGTTGCCCTGCACGTAGGCGTTGTCGGTCGACTCGTAGTGGCTGGCGACCAGCCATTCGTAGGCGCCCCAGCCGGCGCCGGCCACGACCACGACGGCGGCCAGCGCAGTGAGGGCGCGGCGTCGCTTGCCGTTGGAGGCCGGCGCCTCGGCCGGAACGTTCGCATCGGGTGTGTTGTTGCTGTCCATGAGATGTCCTTCGGATTCGCGCAAGGCAAGGTGTTCAGGGATGTCGGGGCGCCGGCTGGCCGGCGGTGGCGGTGGCCTGCCCCGGCGGCTGCCAGCCGCCGCCCAGCGCACGCGCGAGCGCCACCTGGGTCTCGAGGGCCCGCGCGGACAGGTCGACGGCCTGGCGGCGCTCGGCGAGGACGGTGGTCTCGGCCGTCAGCACGTTGAGGTAGTTGCCCAGGCCCGCGCCATAGCGCTGCACGGCGATGTCGTAGGCGGACTCGGCGGCGCGCTGGGAGGCGGCCTGCTCGGCCTGCTGGCGCGCGACGGCCTGGGCGCTCGCGACCTGGTCGGCCACGTCGCGCACGGCATCGAGCACGGCCGCGTTGTAGCTTTCGATCGCGGCATCGAGATCGGCCGTCTTGCCGCGCAGGTTGGCGCGCAGGCGGCCGCCCTCGAAGATCGGCAGCCGCACCGCCGGGCCCACGCCCCACTGTTCGCTGCCCGACTTGGTGAGCTGGCCGAAGCCGAGCGCCGAGAAGCCGGCGAAGGCCACCAGGTTGACGTTGGGATAGAACTGGGTCCTGGCGTTGGCGACGTCGCTGGTCGCGGCCTCGACGCGCCAGCGCGCGGCGGCAATGTCGGCACGCCTGCCGAGCAGGTCGGCGGGGATCGTGGGCTGCAGCGCGATCGGACGCAGGCCGTCGAGCTTCGGCGCCGTGAGCGTCCGGGTGGCGCCGGGCTGGCCCACCAGCGCGTCCAGCGCGTTGCGTGCGAGGGCGATCTGCTCGTTCAGCGCCTCGATCTGCTGGCGCGCCTGGGGCAGGCCGCCCTCGCTCTGGAACTGTTCGAGGCGCGTGTCCAGGCCGGCCGAGACACGGTCGCGCACCAGCTTGAGGGTCTCCTCTCGCTGGGCAAGCGTGCGCCGGGCCACCGCGAGCTGATCATCGAGGCGGGCCCATTGGACATAGGCGCGTGCCACGTTGCTTGCCAGCAGGACCCGCGCCGCATCGGCATCGGCCGCCGCGGCATTGGTGCTGCCGACGGCAGTCTCGATGGCGGTGCGGTTGCGACCGAAGAAATCCAGCTCCCAGCTGGCATTGAGCTGCAGCGTGCCGAGCTCCTGCCGCGAGCCGCCCAGGGGCGCGGGGTAGATGTAGTTGCTGCTGAACTTCTGCTTGTTGAGCTCGAGCTGGCCGTCGACCTGTGGCAGGCGGCCGGCCTCGGCAGCGCCGATGGCAGCCTGCGCGCGCTCGAGGCGGGCTCGCGCGACCTGCAGGTCGGGATTGCCGCGCAGCGCCTGGTCCACCAGGGCGTTGAGCTGGGCATCACCGAAGCCCAGCCACCACTGGCTGTCGACGGTGGGTGCGGCCATGGCGGCGGCTTCGGGCGTGAGGCCGAGCGACGCGGCGTCGCGCAGGCTCGCGTGCGAGTCGATGCGGCCCATGTCGGCGCAGCCGGCCAGGAACAGCGCCGCGGCGGCGGCCAGCGCTGCCACGGGCCGCCGGGCGGTTTCAGGAAGAAGCGGAATCATTCTTTTCTCCACGGGCCGCGATGGCCTGGGCGTTGTCCAGGAGGCGGCGCAGATAGCTCTTGAGCTGTACCCATTCCTCGGTGCTGAAGCCGGCGAGGAGTTCGTTCTGCACGCTGCACAGCACATGGGGCACCTGGCGCGCGGCTTCGCGCCCCTCCTCCGTCAGCTCGATGTTGACCACGCGGCGATCGGAGACCGAGCGCACGCGCCGGCACAGGCCCTTGGCCTCCAGCCGGTCGAGCAGGCGGGTCATGGCGCCGGTGTCGAGCTGGCACTCGCGCGCGAGCTCGGCGACCGTGGTCGCGTGGCCCATGTGCAGCTTGAACAGGGGTGCCCATTGCGGGAACGTGGGGCCGCTCGGCTCCGACATCTGGCTGGCCACTGCCTGTCCGACCATGGTGGTGATGCGACGCATCATGTGGCCGACGCTCTCTTCGGCGTTGTACGAATCGGGCTTGTAGAACCCGGCCGCCTCGCCTGCGGGATCAGGCGGCGGGGCGGCAGCGGCGGGATCGGTGGGAGCAGGCATGCCGCAAATATTAGTTGCCTCGACAGTAATTGTCAAGGCGACCTTTGAAGGGGCAAGCGTTCGCTAGAATGCGACCCCATGGTTTCCCCCAGTTCGTCGCCTGCCGCCAAGGGCACGCCCAAATCGCTTTCCGGCCTGTCGCCGTTCCTGCGGCCGTATCGGGTGCAGATCGCGCTCGCGGCGGTATTCCTGGTCCTCGCGGCCGTGACCACCCTCGTGTTCCCGGTCGCCCTGCGCAGCTTGATCGACGGCGGCCTGGCCGGCGCCGACCCCGGCGCTCAGACGATGGCACTGCGCGACCATTTCCTGGCTCTCTTCGGCGTGGCGGTGGCGCTCGGGGTCTTCTCGGCGGCGCGCTTCTACACGGTGAGCTGGCTGGGCGAGCGCGTGACGGCCGACTTGCGCAACGCGGTCTACGCCCATGTGCTGCGCCAGAGCCCGGCCTTCTTCGAAACCACCCAGACCGGCGAGGTGCTGTCGCGCCTGACGGCGGACACGACGCTGGTGCAGACCGTGGTCGGGTCGTCGCTCAGCATGGGGCTGCGCAACGCGGTGATGGGCGCCGGCGCGCTGGCGATGCTGATCTGGACCAACCCTTACGTGATGGTGCAGGTGCTGGGCATCCTGGTGCTGGTGGTGCTGCCCAGCATGTGGTTCGGCCGCCGGGTGCGCCGGCTCTCGCGCGCCAGCCAGGACCGGGTGGCCGATTCGAGCGCCATCGCGGCCGAGGTGCTGAACGCCATTCCCGTGGTGCAGAGCTACACGGCAGAGTCGCGCGAAGCGGCGCGCTTCGACACCTCGACCGACAACGCCTTCCGCACGGCGGTGCGGCGCACCAAGGCGCGCTCGGTGCTGGTTGCGTTCATCATCATCGCCACCTCGGCCGCTCTGCTGTGGGGGCTGTACCAGGGCACGCAGGCGGTGCTGCGCGGCGACATCACGGCGGGGCACCTTGGGCAGACGGTGGTCTACGTGATCATCCTGGCGAGCGCCGCGGCGGTACTGGGTGAGGTGTACGGCGACCTGCTGCGCGCGGCCGGCGCCACCGAACGGCTGATGGAGCTGCTGCACGCGAAGCCGGCGATCGTGTCGCCCGCCCGGCCCGCGCAGGCAACAGTGCCGGAGGCCGGAAGTGCGGTGCGCTTCGAGCGGGTCACCTTCCACTACCCCTCGCGCCCCGGCACGCCTGCGCTGCGGGACTTCAGCCTGGACATCGCGGCCGGTGAAACGGTGGCGCTGGTGGGATCGAGCGGCGCGGGCAAGAGCACGGTGTTCCAGCTGCTGCTGCGCTACTACGACCCGCAATCGGGCCGCATCCTGCTCGACGGGGCGCCGCTCGCCGACCTGGCGCTGGAAGCGCTGCGCACGCGAATCGGCCTGGTGCCGCAGGACGCGGTGATCTTCTCAGCCAGCGCCTTCGAGAACATCCGCTACGGCCGGCCCGAGGCCAGCGCCGAGGAGGTGCATGCCGCGGCGCGCGCCGCCTTCGCCGACGGCTTCCTGCGGGCCCTGCCCGAGGGCTACGACACCTTCCTCGGCGAGCGCGGCGTGCGCCTGTCAGGCGGCCAGCGCCAGCGCATCGCGATCGCGCGGGCCATCCTCAAGAACCCGCCCTTGCTGCTGCTCGACGAGGCGACCAGCGCGCTGGACGCCGAGAGCGAGCGGATGGTGCAGGCGGCGCTGGAATCGGCAATGGCGAACCGCACCACGCTGGTCATCGCGCACCGGCTGGCGACGGTGCAAAAGGCCGACCGCATCATCGTGCTCGACCACGGCGGCATCGTGGAGCAGGGAACGCATGCCACGCTGGTGGCGCAGAACGGCGTCTACGCGCGGCTGGCCGCCTTGCAGTTCGCGGCCTGAGACAACACGTGTCACGGCCGCGCGGCCGCCTACTGAAGCGTTTCCTTCAGGGCCGGCGGCAGCGGCAGCGAGAAGACCGAAATGCCCTCCTCGAGCAGATCGCGGGCCTCCTCGCGCGTGGCCTGGCCGCGGATACCGCGCTCCTCGGCCTCGCCGTAGTGCATCTTGCGGGCCTCGGCGGCGAAGCGGTCGCCGACGTCCTCGGTCTTGGCCATCACCTCGCGCACGGCGCGCATCCAGCGCGCCTCCGGCGAGTCGTTCTGGGCGGCAACGGGCACCGGGGCGGCCTCGGCGGGCGGCTTGGCGCTGCCGAGGTTCAGGCGTGGCGCGGTGAGCAGCTTGGTGATGGCGGTGTCACCGCACATGGGGCAGGACACCAGGCCACCGGAGAGCTGGGTGTTGAAGTCGTCATTGGACGCGAACCAGCCCTCGAAGCCGTGGCCGTGCGCGCATTGGAGATTGAGGACCTTCATCGGGCGGATTATCAGCCGCCCGCGGGCAAAGCAGTGCTTTGCCAGTCGAGCACCCACGCGCCGGACAGGACGTTCTGCAGCCACAGCGTGCAGGTCAGGGTCTTGGCATCGGACACGGTGCCGTCGCGGCACCAGTCCATCAGCTGCGCGGGCGTAGCCGTGGTCGTTTCGACGAACTCCTCGTGATCGAGCTGCTGGCTGCCCACCGTGAGGCCGCGCGCAAAGTAGATGTGGATGATCTCGGTCGAATAGGCCACCGCCAGGTGCATGGCCCCGGCATGGGCCCACTCGCGTGCGGTGTAGCCGGTTTCCTCCTGCAGCTCGCGCTGGCCGCAGAACAAGGGGTCCTCGCCGGGATCGAGCTTGCCGGCTGGAAACTCGGTCATTACCCGATCGATCGGGTAGCGGTACTGGCGCACCATCGCCACGCGCCCGTCGTCCAGCAGCGGCACCACCACCACCGCGCCGGGATGAACGATGTACTCGCGCGTCGCGCTCTTGCCATTGGGCAGGCGTACGGTGTCCCGCTTGGCATGCAGGAAGTTGCCCTTGAAGAGCTGCTCGCTGGCAGTGCCCTCTTCTTTCAGATGCGCGTCGTCCATGTCAGGCCTCCGGCCGGGCCGCCCCAAGGGAGGCCTTCGACCCCCTCGGGGGCAGCGAATACACGAAGTGAAAAGCGTGGGGGCTCATGTCATTTCCGATGCTTGAGAAGGTAGCGCCAGGTGAAGCCCGGGAAGGCGAGCACGACGAAGAGCGCCGCGGTCACCGCGTAGAACTCCCAGCCCTGCGGCGCGATCTGGCCGGCGCGGCGCTCGAACAGGAGCCCGATGCCGCCAGCTACGAAATAGAGGATCACCAGCTCGCCCAGCCGCAGGGCCAGCGACTTGGCGCGCCCTGCCAGCGGCACCACGCCGAACAGGCGCTCGTTCAGGAAGGGCAGGTTGGCCGCGAGCAGCGCGACCAGCAGCACCACCCAGACGGACGCCCCCTGCAACACGAAATCAACCGGCCAAGGTGGCCACGATGGCCCGGCCGCACAGCGCCATCAGGCCGCCGGGCACGATGCCCAGGATCAGGATCAGCGCGCCGTTGAGCGCCAGCACGGCGCGCACGTCGCGCGGCGCCGAGACCGTGCTCGCCGTCACCGGGGCGTCGAAGTACATGACCTTGACCACGCGGATGTAGTAGAACGCGCCGACCAGCGACATCACGACCGCAAACACCGCCAGCGCGATATACAGGCCCTGGCCCGAGGCGATCAGCGCCTGCAGCACCGCCAGCTTGGCGTAGAAGCCGACCAGCGGCGGGATGCCCGCCAGCGAGAACATGGCGATGGCCATCACGCCGGCATAGAGCGGGCTGCGCTGGTTGAGGCCGGCGAGATCGGTGATCTCCTCGCTCTCGAAGCCCTCGCGCGCCAGCAGCAGGATGATGCCGAAGCTGGCCAGCGTGGTCAGCACGTAGGTCACGATGTAGAACATCGCGGCGCTGTACGCGAACTGGGCGTTGTAGGTGCTGTTGTTGACCACGCCCGCGACCATGCCCAGCAACATGAAGCCCATTTGCGCGATGGTCGAGTAAGCCAGCATGCGCTTGAGGTTGGTCTGCGCGATGGCCGCCAGATTGCCCACCAGCAGCGAGGCGATGGCCAGCAGCGCGAGCATCTGCTGCCAGTCGATCGCGAGCGGCAGCAGCCCCTCCACCAGCAGGCGGATGATGATGGCGAAGGCCGCGAGTTCGGGCGCCGCGCCGATCATCAGCGTGATCGCGGTCGGCGCACCCTGGTAGACGTCGGGCACCCACATGTGGAACGGCGCCGCGCCGACCTTGAAAGCCAGGCCGGCCACGATGAACACCAGCCCGAAGACCAGCACCTGGTGGTTGACCTTGCGGCTGGCGATGGCCTTGAAGACCTCGGTGGTGTCGAGCGAGCCGGTGGCGCCGTACATCATCGACAGGCCGTAGAGCAGGAAGCCGCTGGCCATGGCGCCGAGAACGAAGTACTTCATCGCGGCTTCGCTGGCCACGGCGTTGTCGCGCCGCAGCGCGACCAGCGCATAGCTCGACAGCGTGAGCAGCTCCAGGCCGAGGTAGATCACCAGGAAGTTGCTGCCCGAGATCATCACGAAGATGCCCAGCAGCGAGAACATGCTCAGCGTGAAGAGCTCGCCGCCGCGCAGCATGCCGCGGTCGGCCGCGTAGGGCCGGCCGTAGACCAGCGTGACCATCAGGGCGACCGAGGCGAAGCACTTGAGCCAGTTGCCCATCGGGTCGCTCACGACCATGCCGCCGAAGCCGTAGTGGCTCGTCGCGTCGGTGGCCTGCATGCCGGTGAGCACGGCCACCACGGCCAGCGTCAGCAGGGTCAGCACGTAGGTGCGCGTGCGATGGGTGTCGGTCGTGGACAGATCCACCAGGGCAATGATGCAGGCCATGACCAGCAGCACCACCTCGGGGTAGATCGTCATCCAGCTGAGTTTGTCAATCATCTCGTTCTCTTGGGGCTTGGCTACTCAGCCTGGAATCTTGGACGTCTGCACGTGGCGCAGCAGCTCGCTCACGGAGGCATTGGTTGCATCGGTGAAGGGCTTGGGATACAGGCCCATCCACAGCACCGCGATCGCGAGCAGCGCCAGCATGAGGAACTCGCGGGCGTTGATGTCGTCCAGCGCCTTCACGTGGTCGTTGCCCACCGGGCCCAGGTAGACGCGCTTGTACATCCACAGCGTGTAGCCCGCGCCGAAGATCAGTGCCGTCGCCGCGCCCACGCCCAGCCAGAAGTTGGCCTGCACCGCGCCGATGATCACCATCCATTCGCCGACGAAGCCGGCGGTCGCGGGCAGGCCGCAGTTGGCCATGGCGAACAGCAAGGCGAAGGCGGCGAACTTGGGCATGGTGTTGACCACGCCGCCGTAGTCGGCGATCTGGCGCGAATGCACGCGGTCGTACAGCACGCCGATGCACAGGAACATGGCGCCCGAGACGAAGCCGTGCGCGATCATCTGGACGATGCCGCCCGAGATCCCGATCTCGTTGAAGATGAAGAAGCCCAGCGTGACGAAGCCCATGTGGGCCACCGACGAGTAGGCCACCAGCTTCTTCATGTCCTGCTGCACCAGCGCCACGAGGCCGACGTAGATCACCGCGATCAGCGACAGCGCGATCATGAGCCAGGCCCATTCGTGCGCGGCGTCGGGCGCGATGGGCAGCGAAAACCGCAGGAAGCCGTAGGCGCCGAGCTTCAGCATGATCGCCGCCAGAACGGCCGAGCCGCCGGTGGGCGCCTCGACGTGGACGTCAGGCAGCCAGGTGTGGACCGGCCACATCGGCACCTTGACCGCGAAGGCCGCGAAGAAGGCGAAGAACAGGAAGGTCTGCTCCCTGGCCGTCAACGGCAGCTCGTGCCAGCTCAGGATGTCGAAGCTGCCGCCCGAGCGGTTGTACAGGTAGATCAGCGCGACCAGCGTCAGGAGCGAGCCGAGCAGCGTGTAGATGAAGAACTTGAAGGCGGCATAGATCTTCTTGGGACCGCCCCAGATGCCGATGATCAGGTACATCGGGATCAGGGTCGCCTCGAAGAAGACGTAGAACAGCACCCCGTCCAACGCCGAGAAGGTGCCGATCATGAGCCCGGAGAGGATCAGGAAGGCGCCCATGTACTGGTTGACGCGCTCGGTAATCACTTCCCAGGCCGAGATCACCACGATGACGGTGATGAAGGACGTCAGCAGCACCAGCCACAGCGACAGGCCGTCGAGGCCGACGTGGTAGTTGACATTGAAGCGCTCGATCCAGCCGCTCTTCTCGACGAACTGCATTGCGGCGGTGCCGTTCTCGAACCGCGTGTAGAGCGGCACGGTGGCCAGGAAGCTCACGACCGAACCGACGAGCGCAATCCAGCGCACGATGCTCGCGTGCTGCTCGCGACCGATGGCCAGCAGCACGGCGCCGAAGACGATCGGCACCCAGATGGCAAGGCTCAACAGACCCATTTTTGTTTTTCTCCAGCAGCGCGCTTATCTGTTGAACCAGACGAAATACGTCATGAGGATGAAGATGCCCAGGAGCATCGCGAAGGCGTAGTGATAGATGTAGCCCGACTGCATCCAGCGGACGACGCCGGCAACACGGCCTATGGCCTTCCAGGAGCCGTCGACGATGGCACCATCGATGATTCCCTGGTCGCCGCCCTTCCACAGGCCCATGCCCAGGGCGCGCGTGCCGCGCGCGATGAGGTTCTCGTTGATCCAGTCCATGTAGTACTTGTTCTCGAGCAGCCGGTAGACCGGGCCGAAGGCGCGCTTGATGGCTTCGGGCAGCGCCGGGTTGACGAGGTACATGTACCAGGCCAGCACCACGCCGGCCAGCGCCAGCCAGAACGGCGCCGCGGTCAGGCCATGCAGGGCCATGGCCATGGGGCCGTGGAAGGCCTCGGCCAGTTCCTTCATCGCGTGATGCTTGTCGGCATCGACGAAGATCGCGTCCTTGAAGAACTCGCCGTAGAGCATCGGCTCGATGGTCATGTAGCCGATCACGACCGAGGGGATGGCCAGCAGCACCAGCGGCAGCCAGACTACCCAGGGAGACTCGTGCGGCTTGGAATGATTGTCGTGGTGGCCATGGTCGGGCTCCTCGTCGGGCGCATGCTGGTCCGGATTCTGGTCGTAGCGCTCCTTGCCGTGGAAGACCAGGAAGTACATGCGGAAGGAGTAGAAGGCGGTCACGAACACGCCCGCCAGCACCGCCCAGTAGGCGAAGCCCGCGCCCCACAGGTGGCTTTCGTGCACCGCCTCGATGATGCTGTCCTTCGAGTAGAAACCGGCGAACAGCGGCGTGCCGATCAGCGCCAGCGAGCCCAGCAGCGAGGTGATCCAGGTGATGGGCATGTACTTGCGCACGCCGCCCATCCAGCGGATGTCCTGGTTGTGGTGCATGCCGATGATCACCGAGCCCGCGCCCAGGAACAGCAGCGCCTTGAAGAAAGCGTGCGTCATCAGGTGGAACACCGCCACCGAGTAGGCCGAGGCGCCCAGCGCCACCGTCATGTAGCCCAGCTGCGAGAGCGTGGAGTAGGCCACCACGCGCTTGATGTCGTTCTGGATGATGCCGAGGAAGCCCATGAAGAGCGCCGTGATCGCGCCGATCACCAGCACGAAGGACAGGGCCGTGTCGCTCAGCTCGAACAGCGGCGACATGCGCGCCACCATGAAGATGCCGGCCGTGACCATGGTCGCTGCGTGGATCAGCGCCGAGATCGGGGTCGGGCCTTCCATCGAGTCGGGCAGCCACACATGCAGCGGGAACTGCGCGCTCTTGCCCATGGCGCCGATGAACAGGCAGATGCAGATCACGGTGATCAGCATCCAGTCGGTGCCGGGGAAGCCCAGCTTGGCCAGTTCATCGGCCTTGGCGAATGCCTCGCCGTAGTTCAGCGTGCCGGCATAGGCGGCTATCAGCCCGATACCGAGGATGAAGCCGAAGTCACCCACGCGGTTGACCAGGAAGGCCTTGAGGTTGGCGAAGATGGCGCTAGGCTTGTTGTACCAGAAGCCGATCAGCAGGTAGGACACCAGGCCCACGGCTTCCCAGCCGAAGAAAAGCTGGAGCATGTTGTTGCTCATCACCAGCATCAGCATGGAGAAGGTGAAGAGCGAGATGTAGGCGAAGAAGCGGTTGTAGCCCTCGTCCTCCTCCATGTACCCGATGGTGTAGATGTGCACCATCAGCGAGACGAAGGTCACGACGCACATCATCATGGCCGTCAGGCCGTCGACCAGGAAGCCGACTTCCATCTTGATGCCGCCGACCACCATCCATTCGTAGATGGTGGCATTGAAGCGGGCACCGTCGACCACGACGCTCTTGAGCGTCATGGCCGAGATCACGAAGGCGATGAAGACGCCGAGGATGGTCAGCGAGTGCGAGGCACGGCGGCCGAAGCGGTTGCCGCCGAACTTGGTGCCGAACAGGCCGGCCAGCAGCGAACCGACGAGCGGCGCCAGGGGAACCGCGAGCAGCGCGGATGCGGAGAGTGTTGCGCTCATGTGATTGCCTTTAACCCTTGAGCGCGTTGAGTTCGTCGACGTTGATGTTCGACTTGTTGCGGAACAGCAGCACCAGCAGCGCCAACCCGATCGCGGATTCCGCCGCGGCCACGGTCAGGATGAAGAACACGAAGATCTGGCCATGCATGTCGCCCAGGAAGTACGAGAAGGCGACGAAGTTCATGTTGACGGCGAGCAGCATCAGCTCGACGCACATCAGGAGAACGATCAGGTTCTTGCGGTTCAGGAAGATGCCGATCACCGACAGCGCGAAAAGCATCGCCCCGAGCGAGAGAAAGTGTCCGAGCGTGAGGGTCATGCCTTGGTCTCCCCGGCTGCGGGCGCTTCATTGGCTACCGGTTGCGCGGCCTGCGTCACCGGCATCTGCACGATGCGCACGCGGTCGCGCGCCTTCACGCGCACCTGGTCCGAGGGGTTCACGTACCTGCTGTCCTTGCGCTTGCGCAGCGTGAGCGCAATGGCGGCGACCATGGCGACGAGCAGGATGACGGCCGCGATCTCCAGCGGGTAGAGGTATTCGGTGTAGAGCAGCTTGCCGAGCTCCAGCGTGTTGGAAGTCTCCGGCCCGGTGGCCATGGGGCGCCTCGGCTCGGCGAGGCGAAAGCCGCCCATCAGCACCGCGGCCATCTCCAGCGCGATCAGCGCCCCCACCCCCGCGGCGAGCGGGAAGTGCTTCCAGAAGCCCTGTCGCAGTGCGTCGACGTTGATGTCGAGCATCATCACCACGAACAGGAACAGCACCATCACCGCGCCGACGTAGACCAGCACCAGCGAGATGGCGAGAAACTCGGCACGCAGCAGCAGCCAGATGGCCGATGCCTGGAAGAAGGCCAGCACCAGGTACAGCGCCGCATACACGGGGTTGCGCGAGGTGATGACCCGGAAGGCCGCGAACAGAAGCACCGCGGCGAACAGGTAGAACAGACCGGTCTTGACGTCCATGGATCGGTTTCGTTGTTTGTTATCGGGCCAGGTCCGCCTCAGCGGTACTTGGCGTCGGCCGCCTTGTTG
This sequence comes from Variovorax stachyos, assembly GCF_051400855.1. NCBI lineage: Bacteria > Pseudomonadati > Pseudomonadota > Betaproteobacteria > Burkholderiales > Comamonadaceae > Variovorax > Variovorax stachyos. Next base: position 397,460 of record NZ_JBLFFN010000003.1, read on the forward strand.
GCGGCGATTTCTTTTTCGTAGCGGTCGCCCACGGCCAGCAGCATGTCCTTGGTGAAGTACAGGTCGCCGCGCTTCTCGCCGTGATATTCGAAGATGTGGGTCTCGACGATGGAGTCGACAGGGCAGCTTTCCTCGCAGAAGCCGCAGAAGATGCACTTGGTCAAGTCGATGTCGTAGCGCGTGGTGCGGCGCGAGCCATCGTCACGCACGTCCGATTCGATGGTGATAGCGAGCGCCGGGCACACCGCCTCGCAGAGCTTGCAGGCGATGCAGCGCTCCTCGCCGTTCTCGTACCGGCGCAGCGCGTGCAAGCCGCGAAAGCGCGGGCTGAGCGGCGTCTTCTCTTCCGGAAACTGCACCGTGATCTTGCGGCTGAAGGCGTACTTGCCGGTGATCGCCAGGCCCTTGAACAGCTCGACCAGCATGAAGCTGGACAGGAAGTCCTTGAGCGAGAACGGGGCGTTCGTAGTTGCAGTGGTCGCAGCCATGGCGATTCCAGTTATTTCCAGATGTTGAACGGGGTCTGCATCCAGGCGCCGACCACCACCAGCCACACCAGCGTGACCGGGATGAAGATCTTCCAGCCCAGACGCATGATCTGGTCGTAGCGGAAGCGCGGGAAGGTCGAGCGGACCCACAGGAACATGGTGACCACGACGAAGGTCTTGAGGCCGAGCCAGATCCAGCCGGGGATGAAGCCGAGGAAATCGAAGGGTGGCAGCCAGCCGCCGAGGAACAGCACGGCGCACAGGATCGAGACCAGCCACATGTTGGCGTACTCGGCCAGGAAGAACATGGCGAAGCTCATGCCCGAGTACTCGATCATGTGGCCGGCGACGATTTCCGATTCGCCTTCCACCACGTCGAAGGGATGGCGGTTGGTCTCGGCGAGGCCGGAAATGAAGTAGACGACGAAGATCGGCAGCAGCGACAGCCAGTTCCACGACAGGAAGCCGATGCCCATCGATGCGAAGTGGCCCTTGCCCTGCCCCAAGACGATGTCGGTCATGTTGAGGCTGGCGGACACCATCAGCACGACGACGAAGCAGAAGCCCATCGCGATCTCGTAGCTCACCATCTGCGCCGAGGCGCGCAGCGCGCCGAGGAAGGCGTACTTGGAGTTCGAGGCCCAGCCGGCAATGATCACGCCGTACACCTCGAGCGAGGTGATGGCCATGACGAAGAGCAGGCCGGCGTTGATGTTGGCCAGCGCGACCTCGGGGCCGAAGGGGATCACGGCCCAGGCGGCGAGCGCCGGCATGATGGTCATGATCGGCCCGAGCAGGAACAGGCCCTTGTTGGCGACCGTGGGGAGGATGATTTCCTTGGTCAGCAGCTTGAGCGCATCGGCAATGGGCTGCAGCAGGCCGAGCGGACCGATGCGGTTCGGGCCCAGCCGGATCTGCGTGAAGCCGATGGCCTTGCGCTCCCACAGCGTGAGGTAGGCCACGGCGCCCATCAGCGGCAGCACGACGACGACGATCTTGATCAGCGTCCAGATCACCGGCCAGGCGACGGAGCTCCACCACGGCGCCGCGACCAGGCCGAGGCCGAAGCCATGAAGGGTGTCGATCATGCGAGCACCTCCTGCGCAGCCCCGACAAGTGCGGCGCGTGCGTCGGCGGTGAGCTGGAGCGAAGGCGCACGGCGCACGATCGAATCGAGCTGGTAGATCGAGGCGACGACGGGTGCCGCGGCCGATGCGGCACGTTCGCCGTCAGGGCGCGCCGCAGTGGCGTTGCTCAGCCTGTCGGCCGGCAGCAATCCGTGACCCAGGCCGATGTCGGCCTGCACGTCCGCCACCGACTCGAAAGAGAAGCCCGGCAGGCCCAGCAGGTTGGCCAGCACGCGCAGCACCTTCCAGGCCGGGCGCGTCTCGCCCAGCGGCTTCACCACGGCATGGAAGCTCTGCACGCGGCCCTCGGCATTGACGAAGCTGCCCGGCGTTTCGCTGAAGGGCGCGATCGGCAGCAGGACGTCGCTGAATTCGAGATTGGCCTTGAAGGGGCTCAAGGTCACGACCATCTGGGCATGCGTGAGCGCATCGGCCGCCGTGGTGCCGGCCGCCGAGTCGAAGACCGGCTCGGTGTTGAGCAGCAGCACGGCCTTGAGCGCACCCGACAGCATCTCGCCCGCGTTCAGCCCCGCATCCATCGGCAATGCGCCGACGAGCTGGGCGCCGAGCGTGTTGGCGGCCTCGGTCAGATAGCCGACGCTGGCGCCGGTCTGGGCACCGATCCAGTTCGCCAGCGCCAGCAGCGCGCCGGCTTCGGCATGGTGGGCAGCGGCGTTGCCGAGCAGGATGGCCTTGCGCTCGCCACCGAGCAGCGAGGCAGCGATGGCCTTGGCCTGGTCGCCGGCTTCGGCAGAGCGGGCGATCGGGGCGGCGGCTCCCGTCGTCGCGGCGATCGCGCCGGCAATCTCGGCGAGCGCGTCGATCCAGTCGTGCGCCGGCACGCGAACGGCATTCGCGACGGACATGGCCCAGGCTTCATCGTCGGCCAGCAGCTCGGGCGAAGTGAGCGCGCTCAGCGCCCCACCCTTGCGCACGGCCTGACGAATGCGCTGCGCGAACAGCGGATGATCCTTGCGCAGGTTGCTGCCGATCACCAGAACGCGCTGCAGTTGCGACAGCGAGGCGATCGAAGTGCCCAGCCAGCGCACGCCCTCGAAGGCGCGGAACTCGGCATGGCGCAGGCGGTGGTCGATGTTGGGGCTGCCCAGGCCCTGCATCAGCAGCTTGGCCAGGTGCAGCTCTTCGAGCGTGCTGTGCGGGCTTGCCAGCGTACCGATGCTGTGCGCGCCATGATCTGCCTTGATCTGCTTGAGACCGTTGGCAACGTATTCGAGCGCGGTCTGCCAGTCGACCGCCTGCCATTGGCCACCCTGCTTCAGCATGGGCTGCGTCAGGCGCTCGGCCCCGTTCAGCGCCTCGTAGGAGAAGCGGTCGCGGTCCGCGATCCAGCACTCGTTGACGTCTTCGTTCTCGAGCGGCACCACGCGCATCACGCGGTTGTTCTTGACCTGGACGATCAGGTTGGCACCTGTCGAATCGTGCGGGCTCACCGACTTGCGGCGCGACAGCTCCCAGGTGCGGGCGCTGTAGCGGAAGGGCTTGCTGGTCAGCGCGCCCACCGGGCAAAGGTCGATCATGTTGCCCGACAGCTCGGAGTCGACCGAATCGCCTAGGAAGGTCTCGATCTCGGAATGCTCGCCGCGTTGGGTCATGCCGAGCTCCATCACGCCGGCCACTTCCTGGCCGAAGCGCACGCAGCGCGTGCAATGGATGCAGCGGCTCATCTCTTCCATGCTGATGAGCGGGCCCACGTCCTTGTGGAAGACCACGCGCTTCTCTTCCTCGTAGCGCGAGGAGGAGCCGCCATAGCCCACGGCCAGATCCTGCAGCTGGCACTCGCCGCCCTGGTCGCAGATGGGGCAGTCGAGCGGGTGATTGATCAGCAGGAACTCCATGACCGACTGCTGGGCCTTGATGGCCTTGTCGCTCTTGGTGCGCACGATCATGCCCTGCGTCACGGGCGTGGCGCAGGCCGGCATGGGCTTCGGCGCCTTTTCGACGTCGACCAGGCACATGCGGCAGTTGGCCGCGATGCTGAGCTTCTTGTGATAGCAGAAGTGCGGGATATAGGTGCCCGCCTTGTCGGCCGCATGCATCACCATGCTGCCTTCGGTCACTTCGACCTTCTTGCCGTCGAGTTCGATTTCAACCATGTCTTGTTTTCTCGCTCAGGCCTTGACCGGTGCCGTGGGCACGTACCCGGGAATCAAGGCTTCGAACTCGTGCCGGAAGTGCTTGATCATGGCTCGCACCGGCATTGCGGCGGCGTCGCCCAGTGCACAGATGGTGCGTCCCTGGATGTTGTCGGCCACCGAGTTCAGCAGGTCCATGTCGCTGGGCTTGCCATGGCCGTTGTGGATGCGGTCCACCACGCGCCACAGCCAGCCCGTGCCTTCGCGGCAGGGGGTGCACTGGCCACAGGACTCGTGCATGTAGAAGTAGGAGAGGCGCTTGAGCGACTCGACCATGGAGCGGCTGTCGTCCATCACGATCACCGCGCCGGAGCCCAGCATGGAGCCGGCCTTGGCGATGGAGTCGTAGTCCATCGTGCACTCCATCATGATGGAGGCCGGCAGCACCGGCGCCGACGAGCCGCCGGGGATCACGGCCTTGAGCTGGCGCCCCTTGCGCACGCCGCCCGCGAGTTCGAGCAGCTTCGAGAAAGGCGTTCCCATCGGCACTTCGTAGTTGCCGGGCAGCTCGACGTCGCCACTCACGGAGAAGATCTTGGTGCCGCCGTTGTTCGGCTTGCCGCACTCGAGATACGCCGGGCCGCCGTTCACGATGATCCACGGCACCGCCGCGAAGGTCTCCGTGTTGTTGATGGTGGTCGGCTTGCCGTAGAGGCCGAAGCTGGCCGGGAACGGCGGCTTGAATCGCGGCTGGCCCTTCTTGCCTTCGAGCGATTCCAGCAGGGCCGTCTCTTCGCCGCAGATATAGGCGCCGAAGCCGTGCGAGGCATGCAGCTGGAAGCTGAAGCTGCTGCCCAGGATGTTGTCGCCGAGGAAGCCGGCCGCCCTCGCCTCTTCCAGCGCCTCTTCGAAACGCTCGTAGGTCTGGAAGATCTCGCCGTGGATGTAGTTGTAGCCCACGGTGATGCCCATCGCGTAGGCCGCGATGGCCATGCCCTCGATCACGATGTGCGGGTTGAACTGCAGGATGTCGCGGTCCTTGCAGGTGCCGGGCTCGCCCTCGTCCGAGTTGCAGACCAGGTACTTCTGCCCGGGGAACTGGCGGGGCATGAAGCTCCACTTCAGGCCGGTCGGGAAGCCCGCGCCGCCGCGGCCGCGCAAGCCCGAGGCCTTGACCTCTGCGATCACCTGCTCGGGCGTGAGGCCCTCGCCGAGGATCTTGCGCAGCGCCTTGTAGCCCCCGCGCGCCTCGTAGTCCGCCAGACGCCAGTTGGTGCCGTCGAGGCCGGCGTAGATCTGGGGCTGGATGTGGCGATCGTGGAAGCAGGTCTGGACGCCGGTGGCCTGGAACTGCGAGAGCACTTGCTCGGGCGTCATCATTGCGTGCCCTCCGCCTTCGCACCGCGCAGGCCGTCGACCAATTGGTCGAGCTTCTCGTTGCTCATGAAGCTGCACATGGTGAGGTCGTTGACCAGCATCACAGGCGAATCGGCGCAGGCGCCGAGGCACTCGCTCTGCTGCAGGGTGAACATGCCGTCGGCGGTGGTCTCGCCCATCTTGATGCCCAGCTTCTTCTCGAGGTGCGCCAGTGCGACCGCGCCGTCGCGCAGCTGGCACGGCAGGTTGGTGCAGACGTTGAGCTTGAACTTGCCCACCGGCTGCTGGTTGTACATGTTGTAGAAGGTCGTGACCTCGTGCACCGCGATCGGTGCCATGCCGAGGTAGGCGGCGATCTCGCGCTCGCGCTGCATGCTGACGTAGCCCTCTTCCTTCTGCACGATGGCGAGGCAGGCCATCACGGCCGACTGCTTGCCGGCGGGCGGGTACTTGGCGACCTCGCGCGCGAAAAGCGCCAGGGTGGCGTCGGACAGCGGCGCCTGGGTGCTGTGGGTGGTGTCGGAAGTCATTCGTTCGCTCACCTGTCGATTTCGCCGAAGACGATGTCCATGGTGCCGATCACCGCGACCGCATCGGCGATCATGTGGCCGCGCGACATCTCGTCGAGCGCTGCCAGGTGCGGGAAGCCGGGCGCACGGATCTTCAGGCGGTAGGGCTTGTTGGCGCCGTCGCTCACGAGATAGATGCCGAACTCGCCCTTGGGGTGCTCGACCGCCGCATAGGCCTCGCCTTCGGGCACGTGGAAACCTTCGGTGAAGAGCTTGAAGTGGTGGATCAGCTCCTCCATGTTCGCCTTCATCGATTCGCGCGCGGGGGCTGCCACCTTGTGGTTGTCGGTGATCACCGGGCCGGGGTTGGTGCGCAGCCAGGCCGAGCACTGCTGGATGATGAGGTTGGCCTGGCGCATCTCCTCGACACGTACCAGGTAGCGGTCGTAGCAGTCGCCCGTCTTGCCGACCGGCACGTCGAATTTCATCTTGTCGTAGACGTCGTAGGGCTGCTTCTTGCGCAGGTCCCATTCGACGCCGGAGCCGCGCAGCATCGGGCCGGTGAAGCCCAGGTTGAGTGCGCGCTCGGGCGTGACGACGCCGATGCCGACGGTGCGCTGCTTCCAGATGCGGTTGTCGGTGAGCAGCGTCTCGTACTCGTCGACCATCTTGGGGAAGCGCTTGCAGAAGTCGTCGACGAAATCGAGCATCGAACCCTGGCGGTTCTCGTTGAGCTTCTCGATCGCCTTGGCGTTCTTGATCTTGCTGACCTTGTACTGCGGCATCGCGTCCGGCAGGTCACGGTAGACGCCGCCCGGGCGGAAGTAGGCGGCGTGCATGCGAGCACCGGACACCGCCTCGTACAGGTCGAACAGGTCCTCGCGCTCACGGAAGCAGTAGATGAGCATGTTCATCGCACCGCAGTCCAGGCCGTGCGCGCCCAGCCACAACAGGTGGTTCAGCAGGCGCGTGATCTCGGCGAACATGACGCGGATGTACTGCGCGCGCAGCGGCACCTCGAGGCCCAGCAGCCGCTCGATGGCGAGGCAGTAGGCGTGCTCGTTGCTCATCATCGAGACGTAGTCCAGCCGGTCCATATAGGGCAGCGACTGGATATAGGTGCGGGTCTCGGCGAGCTTTTCAGTCGCGCGGTGCAGCAGGCCGATGTGTGGATCGGCGCGCTGGATCACCTCGCCGTCGAGCTCGAGCACCAGGCGCAACACGCCGTGTGCCGCAGGGTGCTGGGGTCCGAAGTTGAGCGTGTAGTTCTTGATGTCGGCCATATCGGTTTCAGTGCAATCCGCCGTAGTTGTCTTCGCGAATCACGCGCGGGGTGATCTCGCGCGGCTCGATCGAGACCGGCTGGTAAATCACGCGCTTCTGCTCCGCGTCGTAGCGCATCTCGACGTGGCCGGAGACCGGGAAGTCCTTGCGGAAGGGATGGCCGATGAAGCCGTAATCGGTCAGGATGCGGCGCAGGTCGTTGTGGCCTTCGAACACGATGCCGTAGAGGTCGAAGGCTTCGCGCTCGAACCAGGTCGCGGCATTCCAGATGCCGGTCAGCGAATCCACCACGGGCAGGTCCTCGTTGGGCACGAAGACCTTCAGGCGCACGCGTTGGTTGAGGCTCACGGACAGCAGGTGAGAGACCACGCAGAAACGCTCGCCTCCCCACTCGCCTTCGCGGTAGTCGGAATAATCCATGCCGCAGAGGTCGATCAACTGCTCGAACTTGCAGCCGGGCGCATCGCGCAACAGCCGCGCGGCCTCGAGGTAGTCGGCAGCAGGAACCACCACTGTCACTTCGCCGAGCGCGACGGTCACGCTTTTGGCCTTGTTGCCGAGCGTCTCGGTGATCTGGGCATGCAGTGCCTCGGGAGAAATCGCAAAGTCGGTCATCGTCTCTCGTTTCTCAGGCACGCGCGATCGTGTTGGTGCGGCGGATCTTCTGCTGCAGCTGGATGATCCCGTACAACAGGGCCTCCGCGGTGGGCGGACAGCCCGGCACATAGACATCGACCGGCACGATGCGGTCGCAGCCGCGCACGACCGAGTAGCTGTAGTGGTAGTAGCCGCCGCCGTTGGCGCACGAGCCCATCGAGAGCACCCAGCGCGGCTCGGGCATCTGGTCGTAGACCTTGCGCAGGGCCGGCGCCATCTTGTTGCACAGTGTGCCGGCCACGATCATCAGATCGGACTGGCGCGGGCTCGGACGGAACAGCATGCCGAAGCGGTCGATGTCGTAGCGAGCGGCGCCCGCGTGCATCATCTCCACCGCGCAACAGGCGAGGCCGAAGGTCATCGGCCAGAGCGATCCCGTCTTGGCCCAGTTCACCACCGAGTCGTAGGTGGTGGTGACGAAGCCTTCTTTCATGACGCCTTCAATGGCCATCGTGGTTCCTTGTCATTCCCAATCGAGCGCACCCTTTTTCCATTCGTAGACGAAGCCCACGACGAGGATGGCGAGAAAAATCATCATGGCCCAGAAGCCGACCGGACCGATCTGCTTGAGCGCGATCGCCCACGGGAAGAGAAAGGCGATTTCGAGGTCGAAAAGGATGAAGAGAATCGCCACGAGGTAATAGCGCACGTCGAACTTCATGCGCGCGTCTTCGAAGGCTTCGAAGCCGCATTCGTAGGGCGAATTCTTTTGGGCGTCCGGCCGATTGGGGCCGAGGATGTAACCGAGAACCTGAGGTGCTACACCGACACCGACTCCGACCAGAATGAACAACAGGACGGGAAGGTAGGAATCGAGGTTCATCGGGGTCTTTTACCGCTTAACGCCGACAGGAAGATGAAGCCTCCTGTCGGCGAGATTTGGTGCCGTCGGCGAGACTCGAACTCGCACAGCTTTCGCCACTACCCCCTCAAGATAGCGTGTCTACCAATTTCACCACGACGGCGGTGTTTGCATGTCCGGATGGCATGAGGAACCTGTGAGGTTTTGGCTTTCCGGACAGCTTTAGAGTTTACCCTGAAACGGAGCCGTTTTCTTTTGGAGGCGCACTGAAAACGACGAGGAACTTCCAGTCGCGATCCCTGCGGTCCAAAGGGCTCCGGTTCACTTGGTCGGGATCTGCGCAGCGCCCGAAGGCGGTGCCTCCGGCGCCGGTGTACCAGCGGGCGGCGCGACAGGCGCGTTGCCCGCAGGAATCTGCGACGCCGCACCCGATGCGGCCGGCGCAGGTGCCGGTGTCGGTGCCGGTGCAGGCGTACCGATCGCGGCCCGCTCGAGCAAGCTGTCGCCGCCGCTCGGACGCGCATGGCTGAAGTAGGCCAGCAGCAGGGTGCACGCGAAGAAGACTGCGGCCAGCACGCCGGTGGTGCGCGAAAGGAAATTCGCGCTGCCGCTCGCACCGAACAGGCTGCCCGCGCTGCCGCTGCCGAAAGCGGCGCCCATGTCGGCGCCCTTGCCGTGCTGGATCAGGATCAGCCCGATCATCGCAAGCGCTGTGAGCATCTGCACGCCCACGAGGATGTTGAGGACCACGTTCATTCGTTCTAACTCCTAAATTCGTTCGAAGCAGCGCCTGTTCAGCGCGCCGCAGCAATGATCTGCAAAAAGTCGGGGGCCTTGAGGGATGCGCCGCCGATCAGACCGCCGTCGATGTCGGGCTGGGCCAGCAGCTCGGGCGCGTTGGCCGCGTTCATGCTCCCGCCGTACAGGATGCGGATGGCCGCGGCATGTTCGTTTGCCGCATGGTGCAGTTGCGCGCGCAGCAGCGCGTGCACCGACTGTGCCTGCTCCGGCGTCGCGGTCTTGCCGGTGCCGATGGCCCATACCGGCTCGTAAGCTACCACGATCTCGCTGATGCAATGGCCGTTGACATGGATGACCGCGGCCAGCTGGCGCTTGACGACTTCTTCGGTGTGCCCCGCATCGCGCTGCGCCAGCGTCTCGCCGACGCACACGATCGGCGTGATGCCGTTGGCGAGCGCGGCAGCGGCCTTGGCCGCGACCGCTTCATCCGTCTCGCCGTGGTACTGGCGGCGCTCCGAATGACCCACGATCGCGTAGCGCACGCCGAAGTCCTTCAGCATCGCGGCGGATTGTTCGCCGGTGAACGCGCCCTGCGGGTGGGCCGACAGGTCCTGGGCGCCGAGCGCGATTGGGGAGCCGGCCAGCAGCGCCTGCACCTGAGCGAGGTATGGCGCAGGCACGCACACCGCCACCTCGCAGGCCGGGGTGCCAACGCCCTGCAGCAGCGCCTTCACCAGCAATTCGTTGGCAGCCAGGCTGCCGTTCATCTTCCAGTTGCCGGCGATGAGTTTCTTCTTCGTCGTCATGTCTTTGTCGTCGTTTACCAGGTCAACACGATCTTGCCGATGTGCTGGTTGGACTCCATCAGCACGTGAGCTTGGGCGGCACCGCTAGGCTGGCCTTGCGCGGCGAACACGCTGTGAATCACGGGCTTGACGGCGCCGCTCTCGAGCAGCGGCCACACCTTCTCGCGCAAGGACCTGGCGATCGCGCCCTTGAATGCGACTGGCCGCGGCCGCAGGGTCGAACCGGTGATGGTCAGCCGCCGACGCAGCACGAGGCCCGCGTTGAACTCGCTCTTGATGCCGCCCTGCACCGCGATGATCACCAGCCGGCCGTCCTCGGCCAGGCATTCGACTTCGCGCGGCACATAGGCCCCGGCCACCATGTCGAGAATGACATCGACGCCCTTGCCGCCGGTCAGGCGCTTCGCCTCTTCGGCGAAATCGGCGGTTTTGTAGTTGATCGCATGATCGGCGCCGAGCTTTCTGCAGGCTTCGCACTTCTCGTCGCTGCCCGCAGTTGCGATCACGGTGGCGCCAAAGGCCTTGCCGAGCTGGATCGCGGTCACGCCGATGCCGCTGGTGCCGCCCTGGATCAGCAAGGTCTCGCCCTTTTGCAAGCGGCCGCGGTCGAACACGTTGCTCCACACGGTGAAGAAGGTCTCCGGCAGCGAGGCAGCCTCGGCATCGCTCCAGCCCTTGGGCACCGGCAGGCACTGGGCCACGGGCGCCACGCAGAGCTCGGCATAGCCGCCGCCGGCGACCAGCGCACACACGCGATCGCCGACCGCGAAGCCGGCCTCCTTCATGGCCGCGGCGTCGCCCGAGACGATCTCGCCGGCGACCTCGAGGCCCGGCAGGTCCGACGCGCCCGGCGGCACAGGATAGTTGCCGGTGCGCTGCAGCACGTCAGGCCGGTTCACGCCGCTGGCGGCCACGCGGATCAGCAGTTCGCCAGTACCGGCGGCCGGCGCAGGCCGCTCGGCCATGCGCAGCACCTCGGGTGCGCCGAAGGAAGTGATTTCAATGGCTTTCATGCTTTTCTCGGCTGAAACGCCCACCCTCGCGGGCGAGCGCAGGATTGAACGACGGCAACGATGTCACCGCCCTCGCCTCTCAAGCCTGGCGGTCCCCGCCGGTGGGCTCTTGCGGACGCGAGTCCTGCTCGACGGCCACGGCCTGCTCGCCTGCCGGCTCGCCACTGTCCATGCGCGGTGCACGCTCGCCGCGAGGCGGACGATCGCCGCGCTCGCGCCGGTCACCGCGCTCACCGCGCTCGCCGCGCTCCTCGCGCGGCGGGCGCTCGCTGAACTCCATGCCGGCCGGACGCTCGATCAGCGCCTTCATCGACAGCTTGACGCGGCCCTTGTCGTCCGTCTCCAGCACCTTGACCTTCACGATCTGGCCTTCGCTGAGGTAGTCGGTCACCTTCTCCACGCGCTCATGGGCGATCTGGCTGATGTGCAGAAGCCCGTCCTTGCCGGGCAGCAGGTTGATCAGCGCGCCGAAGTCCAGGATCTTGGTGACCGGTCCTTCGTAGATCTTGCCGATCTCGACTTCCGCCGTGATCTGCTCGATGCGCTTCTTGGCCTCCTCCGCCTTGACCGGATCGGTGGAGGCGATGGTGATCGTGCCGTCCTCGTCGATGTTGATCTGGGTGCCGGTCTCCTCGGTCAGCGCGCGGATCACCGAGCCACCCTTGCCGATCACGTCGCGGATCTTCTCGGGGTTGATCTTCATCGTGAACAGACGCGGCGCGAAGCTGGACACCTCGGCCTTGGCCTCGCCCATCGCTTCCTGCATCTTGCCCAGGATGTGCATGCGGGCTTCCTTGGCCTGGGCCAGGGCGACCTGCATGATTTCCTTCGTGATGCCCTGGATCTTGATGTCCATCTGCAGCGCGGTGATGCCGTTGGTCGTGCCGGCCACCTTGAAGTCCATGTCGCCAAGGTGGTCCTCGTCGCCCAGGATGTCGGTCAACACCGCGAAGCGGTTGTCTTCCTTGATCAGGCCCATGGCGATGCCGGCCACATGCGCCTTCAGCGGCACGCCGGCGTCCATCATCGCGAGGCAGCCCCCGCAGACCGAAGCCATCGACGAGGAGCCGTTCGACTCGGTGATCTCGGACACCACGCGGATGGTGTAAGGGAACTCTTCCTTGGTCGGCAGGCACGCCACGAGGGCGCGCTTGGCAAGGCGGCCGTGGCCGACTTCGCGACGCTTGGTCGAGCCCATGCGGCCCACTTCGCCGGTGGCGAAGGGAGGCATGTTGTAGTGGAACAGGAAGCGGTCTTCGTACTCGCCGGCCAAGGCGTCGATGCGCTGCGCGTCGCGCTCGGTGCCCAGGGTCGTCACGACGAGCGCCTGCGTCTCGCCGCGCGTGAACAGCGCCGAGCCATGGGTGCGCGGCAGCACGCCGTTGCGGATCTCGATGGGTCGCACGGTGCGGGTGTCGCGGCCGTCGATGCGCGGCTCGCCCGACAGGATCTGGCTGCGCACGATCTTCGATTCGATGGCGAACAGCAGGTCGCTGACCTTGCCCGTGTCGAAAGCCTCGCCGCTTTCCTTGAGCGACTCCATCACGCTGGCGTTGGCTTCGCGCAGAGCCTGCGTGCGGGCTTGCTTGCTGCGGATCTGATAGGCGGCACGCAGCTTTTCCTCGGCCAGGGCCTTGATCCTGGCCACGAAGGCCTCGTCCTCGGCCGGCGGCTGCCAGTCCCAGACGGGCTTGCCGGCTTCACGCACGAGTTCGTGGATCGCGTTGATCGCAACGCCGGCCTGCTCGTGGCCGAACACGACGCCGCCGAGCATGATTTCCTCGCTCAGTTGCAGCGCTTCGGACTCGACCATCAGCACGGCCGCTTCGGTGCCGGCCACGACCAGGTCCATCTGCGATTCCTTGCGGGCAGTCTGGCCCGGATTGAGCACGTACTGGCCGTTGACGTAACCCACGCGCGCAGCGCCGATCGGGCCGTTGAAGGGAATGCCGGAAATCGAGAGTGCGGCGCTCACGCCGATCATTGCGGCGATGTCGGCATCGACTTCAGGATTGAGCGAGAGCGTGTGGATGACCACATGCACCTCGTTCAGGAAGCCTTCGGGGAACAGCGGACGGATCGGGCGGTCGATCAGGCGCGAGGTCAGGGTTTCCAGTTCGCTGGGCTTGGCTTCGCGCTTGAAGAAGCTGCCGGGAATCTTGCCGGCTGCATAGGTCTTCTCGATGTAGTCCACGGTCAGCGGGAAGAAGTCCTGGCCCGGCTTGGCAGACTTGGAGGCGACCACCGTCGCCAGCACCACGGTGCCCTCGATATCGACCAGGACAGCGCCACTGGCCTGGCGGGCGATTTCACCGGTTTCGAGGACAACGGTCTTGTCGCCCCACTGGAAGGTCTTGGTGACTTTGTTGAAGAGGCTCATGTCTAGCTCCTGTTTCTTGTGGGCGGTTCGGCCTGCGGCAATCGCAGGTTCCGCGGGATGGGGCGCTTTTCAGAACACGATGCCATTCCAGGGAAGCTCGGAGAAAAAGCTCCATTGGAATGACACAGCTTCGCTCTGTACGGCACTCCTGATTCGATTCGCGAAGTAAAAAACGCCTGAGCTAGCGGACTAACCCAGGCGTTCCTTCATGCGAATCTGCTTACTTGCGCAGACCCAGCTTGGCGATCAGCGCGGTGTAACGGTCGGCGTCCTTGGACTTCAGATAGTCCAGCAGCTTGCGGCGGCGGCTCACCATGCGAAGCAGGCCGCGGCGACCGTGGTGATCCTTGGCGTGCGTCTTGAAGTGCGGAGTGAGTTCGTTGATGCGGGCGGTCAGCAGTGCGACTTGCACTTCAGGGCTGCCGGTGTCGTTGGCGGCGCGGGCGTTGTCCTTGACAACTTCGGCCTTGATGGAGGCTGCGATCATTTCGATGAATTTCCTGTTCCGGGATGTTTGACTTGCGGCGGGCACTGGAACTGCACTCGCCGTGCGCCTTGCGGCATGCAAAGCCTTGGGATTATATATCGGCGCCCCCGATCAGGCCCGGGCCTGCGCTGAGAGCCAGCCCTGCAGCCGCTCCACGCCCCTTACCAGGCGCTGCGGGTCCTGGGACGCGAAGCACCAGCGCAACCAGCCCTGCGCCTGCGGCGCAAAGGCGTTGCCGGGTGCCAGGCCGAGCCCGGCCTCGGCGACCAGGCGCTTTGCCAGCGCCAGGGAATCGTCGAAGCCCTCCAGCCGGAAGAAGGCGTACATGCCGCCGCGCGCCGGCGCGACCTTTACGCCGGGGAGCGCGGCCAGCAAGGGCACCAGCGTGTCGCGGCAGGTCTTCAGATGCGCGACCACGCGCGGCGTGATCTCCGCGCTGTGCGCGAGCGCCGCGATGCCCGCGCGCTGGGTGAACACGCTGGTGCAGGAGGTGTTGAACTCGATCAGCTTGCCCATGCCGTCCACCATCGCCGGCGGCAGCACCAGCCAGCCGAGGCGCCAGCCGGTCATGAGGAAGCTCTTGGAAAAGCTGTGGACCACCACCAGCCGGTCATCCGGCGCCGCCACGTCGAGAAAGCTCGGTGCGCATCCGTTGGACGTTGCCTCGTAGTAGAGGCGCTCGTAGACCTCGTCAGCCAGGATCCAGGTGCCCGTCTGCCTGCAATGGTCGAGGATCGCCTGCTGCTCGGCGCGCGTCAGGGTCCAGCCGGTCGGGTTGTTGGGCGCATTGAGAATCAGGAGCTTGGTCGCGGACGTCACGGCTGCGCGCAGCGCATCCAGGTCCAACGTCCACTCGCCCTCCCTCGGCACCAGCGGCACGCTGCGCAGGCGCGCACCCAGGATCGCGGGCTGCGCCGTCAGGTTGGGCCACACCGGCGTGACCGCGACGACCTCGTCCCCTGCGTCGACCAGGGCCTGCACGGCCAGCATCAGGGCACTCACGCCGCCGGAAGTGATGGCGATGCGCCCCGCATCGATGGCCGGATGCAGCCCGCTCATGTATCGCGCCACCGCCTCTCGCAACTCGGGCAGCCCAAGATTGTGGGCATAGAAGGTTTCACCTTGTTGCAGCGACTCGATGGCCGCCTGGCGGATCGGTTCCGGCGTCACCTCGTCGCCTTCGCCGAACCAGAAGGCCAGCACGTCGGCGCGGCCCATGCCGGCATTGGCGACCTCGCGGATCTTGGAAGCTTCGAGGTTGTGAATGGCTTCGCGCATCTTTGGGTTCTTTCCTTGCTGTTCAGGGACGCTGCATCTTGCAACTGGTGGGCATCTCGGCACGCTCGGCAGGGATGGTGCGCACCACGCGGAAGCCGTAACCGGATCCCTCGACGTCGAACTTCACCCCCGGGCTGCCCTGCCGGTCCATCACGCCCACGACCAGGGCCTGCTGGAACTGGTGGTCGGCGGCGCGCATGCGGCCGCTCTGGCCGGCCAGGCTGACTTCGGCCTTCTCGAGCGCGCGGGCGACCGCCACGGTGTCGACGCTGCCGGCTCGCTCGAGGGCCTGCGCCAGCGCCTCGACGAGCAGTTGCATCCGCATGTGCACGTAGTCGTCGGCCGGCTTGGGGAAGCGCTCCCGGAATGCACGGTAGAAGCTCTCGGACTCGCGCGTCTGCACATTGGGCAGCCAGTCGGCGACCGCGACCACCCGGCCGATGCCGGCATCGCCGATGGCCGCAGGGGCGCCGAGCGCATTGCCATAGAAGGTGTAGAAACTGCCGTTGAAGCCCGCCTCGCGCGCCGCCTTCACCAGCAGCGTGAGGTCGTTGCCCCAGTTGCCCGTGACCACGGCCTGCGCTCCGCTCGCGAGGATCTTGCTCGCGTAGGGCGCGAAGTCCTTCACGCGGCCCATCGGATGCAGTTCCTCGCCCACGATCTGCACGTCGGGCCGCAGCTGGGCGAGCTGGCGCTTCGACTCGCGCAGGACCGCCTGGCCGAAGCTATAGTCCTGGCCGATCAGGTAGATGCGCTTGAGCGCGGCATCGTTCTTCATCACGTCCATCAGCGCGGTGACGCGCATGTCGGCGTGGGCGTCGAAGCGGAAGTGCCAGAAGCTGCAGCGCTCGTTGGTGAGCACCGGGTCGACCGCCGAGTAGTTGAGGAAGAGCACGCGGCGGGAGCTGTCGCGCTCGTTGTTCTTCTCGATCGCATCCAGCAGCGCTGCCGCCGTGGCCGACGAATTGCCCTGCAGCACGATGCGCGCGCCGTCGTCGATTGCCGCGCGCAGCGCCGACAGCGCCTCCTCGTTCTGGCCTTTGCTGTCATAGCGGTCCAGCTGCAGGAAGCGCGCGCCGCCCGGCAGCTTGACGCCTCCGCGCGCGTTCACACGCTCCACGGCCCAGAGCAGATTGCGGAACACCGCCTCGCCGGTGTTGGCGAAGGGCCCGCTCATGCTTTCGATCAGCGCGAGCCGGATCGGCCCGCCGGGCTGCGCATGCGCCGCAGATGCCGCGGCCGCGCATAGCGCCGCAGCCGCGAATTTCAAGGCCGCGCGACGGCAAATAAAGCTGGAAGGACTCATCTTGAAACGCGTGCCGCCGCGCCAAATTGAGGTGGCAAGCGGCACTCTGTTGAAAGGCCGCGCAGTGTAAGGGACACACATTTCCTGTCCCCATTGTGTTCATCCAGGAGTACCACCCTCATGTTCTTCGCCCCCGTTCTTCGCGCCCCCCGCTTCGTGCCCCATACGTACGATCGCTTCGTCTCCGACGCCTTCGTCGCCGCGCGCCGTTCGCTCAATGTCGAACAGGACGACAAGAGCTGGACCGTCACCCTCGACGTTCCCGGCTTCGCACGCGAAGACCTCACGATCGGCATCGAAGGCGCGGTCGTCCGCATCGAGAGCAAGGCCGAGGCCAAGCGCAAGTTCAAGGCCGCCTACGAGCTGCCGCAGGACATCGATGCCGCTGCCAGCGAGGCCAAGCTCGAGAACGGCGTCCTGACGCTGAAGCTCGGCAAGCAGGTCCCGGTCAGCAATGTGACCCAGCTGCCAATCCACTGAGTGGGCACGGGTGTTTCAGAAGCGCTGAAACACAACAAGCTGAATGAGCCGGTAACTCTTTGTTGCCGGCTTTTTTCGTTCTTGAATACAAAATATGTGCCAAGAACGTCACATTGGTGGCGCATCTTCGATGCTTTTGGTCCTGATTCGCAAGCTGAACCGGCTGCGAACGCGGCAAAAAAAATCACAAGCCCTGATGAAGCACCCATGAAAACGCACCTGAAACTTGCCAGCAACGATGCGCGCTCGGACACCCTGCTGGTGTTCCTGCCGGGGGCTTTCCTGAAGCCGGAAGAATTCGAACGCGAAGGCTTCATCAGCGCGGTCAGGGAACGCGACCTGGCGGCGGACGCCCTGCTGGTCGATGCAGACGTCTCGTACTACTACGACCAGACCTTCATCGAGCGGCTGCACGATGACATCCTTCAACCCCAGCGCGCCCTGGGCTACAAGTCCCTCTGGCTGATCGGCATCTCGATCGGCGGCTTCGGCGCCCTGATCCACGAACTCGCCAAGCCCGGCACCGTCGACGGCATCGTGACGCTGGCTCCCTACCTGGGGCGACGCCCGCTGGGCGCCGAGATCCACAAGGCTGGCGGCCTGCGCGCCTGGAAGGCGCCCGAAGGCCCGCCGCCGGACCAGGAGGTCGACCGCAAGCTCTGGCCCTGGCTGCAGCAATACGCCGCCGCCCAGCCGGCCAAGGAGTTGCCGCCGCTGTACCTGGGCTTCGGACTGGCCGACCGCTTCGCTGCCAACCACCGCCTGCTGGCCGACGCCCTGCCGGCCGGACGCGTGTTCACCACCGAGGGTGGCCACGATTGGCCACAGTGGTCACAGCTCTGGCGCAAGATGCTCGACGTGCTGCCGCTGCCTGCGCATAGCGCCCGCAGGCATGCGCCTAGCCGAACTGCGGCTCCGGCACACCCAGCGAGGCCAATGGCCATCGCGGCTTGACGTCGAAGGCGTAGCGGTCCGTCGCTGCCTGCAGCCCGGCCTGTAGCCGCATCGCGGCGGCCATCGCGATCATGGCGCCGTTGTCGGTGCAAAGATGCAGCTCCGGGTAGTGCACCCGCACGCCGCGGCTGGCGCAGGCTGCATCAAGTTGCGCGCGCAGTTCGCGATTCGCGCCCACGCCGCCGGCGACCACCAGGCGCTGCAGCCCGCTCTGCTCGAGGGCGCGGAGCGATTTCTTCAGCAGCACCTCGACGATGGCCGCCTGGGTCGAAGCCGCCAAGTCGGCCTTGCGCGCTTCCAACGCGTCGCCGAGCTTGCGGACCTGCGTCAGCACCGCCGTCTTGAGCCCGGCAAATGAAAAGTCGAGATCGCCGCTGTGCATCAGCGGCCGCGGCAGCTTGAAGGCGGCGGGATCGCCCTGCTCCGCCAGCCTGGCCAGCCAAGGGCCGCCCGGATAAGGCAGGCCCATCAGCTTGGCACTCTTGTCGAAAGCCTCGCCGGCCGCGTCGTCGATGGTCTCCCCCAGCAGCTCGTAGCGCCCCACGCCATCCACCTGCATCAACTGCGTGTGGCCGCCGGATACCAGCAGCGCGACGAAAGGAAATTCGGGCGGGTCGGCACTCAGGAAGGGCGACAGGAGATGGCCTTCGAGGTGATGCACGCCCAGCACCGGCTTGCCCAGGGCGGCTGCCAGGGCGCAAGCCACGCCTGCACCCACCAGCAGCGCGCCCGCCAGGCCCGGCCCGCGTGTGTAGGCGACGACGTCGATATCCGGCAACCCGCGCCCGGCTTCCGACAGCACCTGCTGCGCCAGCGGGAGCACACGCCGGATATGGTCGCGGCTCGCCAGCTCCGGCACCACGCCGCCATAGGCCTGGTGCATCGCGATCTGGCTGTGCAGCGCGTGGGCGGCCAGGCGCGGCAGACCGCTGACCTCCGACTCGACCAGTGCCACGCCGGTCTCGTCGCACGACGATTCGATTCCCAGTACAAGCATGCGGCGAGTTTAGGGGCCTGGCGCAGCGGGGGCACGATTGTTGCTGCATGTCCTTGGGATGGGCCACCGGCCCGCCCTGCTCCCACCCACGATGAAGTCCGGCCTGAGTTTTCTGATCGCCGCGCTGCGCTGCGAGATCGACGAGCTCGATCAACTCGCGCGCACCAGCGAGCTCGTGGCGACCATCGGCCGCCTCGTTCACGCGCTGCAGCGCGAGCGCGGCATCTCGAACGTGCTGCTGGCCTCGAACGGCCGGCGCTTCGTGGCGCAGCGCGAAGCGCAGATCGCGGCCTGCCTGCGCGCGGAGCGGGCCGTGCGCAGCGCCTTCGACCAACTGGACACCGAGGCGGTTCGCATCGGCAACGGCGCGCGTCTGTTCAGCCGCATTGCCTGGGTCCTGCCGGGCCTGGACGCGCTGCCCGAGCTGCGCCGGCGCATCGGCGCGATGGAACTCTCGGCGGCCGACGCCACCGCTGCCTTCGTCAAGCTGGTCTCCGGGCTGCTCGCGGTGGTCTTCGAGGCCGCCGACGGCGCCACCGACCCGGAGATCTCGCGCCTGCTGGTCGCGATGTTCCATTTCATGCAGGGCAAGGAATTCGCCGGCCAGGAACGCGCCTGCGGGGCCGCGGCCTTCGCCTCCGGCTGCAACGACGGCGCGCGCCAGCAGCAATGGCTTCACCTTATCGAGTCGCAGGAGCGCTGCTTCCAGGTCTTCAGCGAGTTCTCGGGCGCGACGCTGGCCGAACTGTGGCGCGCCAGCCAGTCGGCGCCGCAGCTGGCCGAGCAGGAGCGCCTGCGGCGCGTCGCCTGCGCGGCGCCCGCGGGCGTGAGCCTGGATGCGGAGCTGAGCCACGTCTGGTTCGACTGCTGCTCCCTTCGCATCGACGCCATGCAGGCCATCGAGGAGCGCCTGGCCGCGGACCTGCGCCTGCTTTGCGAGCAGAAGACGATGCGCGCCCGGGCCGAGTTGCGAGTCCACGAACAGCTGCTCGCCCAGCTGGCGGTCGAGCCTGGCGCGGCCGCAGCCGCCTTCCTCGACGAGCTGCCGCCCAGCCACATGTGCAGCAGCCAGCCGCGCGGCCTGGCCGCGACTTCTCCCCTCGGCCGCCAGCTGGAACGCTCGGTACTCGAGATGGTGCAGGAGCAATCCCATCGGCTGCAGGCCATGGGCGACGAGCTCGAGACCGTGCGCGCTGCCCTCAATGAACGCAAGCTGGTGGAGCGCGCCAAGGGCCTCCTGATGGCGCACCGCCGGCTCAGCGAGGAAGAGGCTCACAAGATGCTGCGGCGGACCGCGATGAGCCAGGGCCGGCGGCTGGTCGAGGTGGCCGAATCGGTGCTCTCGATGGCCGAGTACCTGCCCGGCGAGCCCGTGCGCTGAGCGCCGCGGTCCCATATGGTGCGCTGCACAACAAGAGTGCCCGGCCCCGGGCAGCAAGCAATTTCAGCGGGCGCTCCTTTCGACATCGGCCGCTCGCGCTATCGAACGGATAGCAATCCAGGGTGCATCACCCCTGGCATGCACTTTGCGTAGAGAACTCGCGTAGGGCCGCGAGGCCTCAGGCAGGCGGCACCCAACGGCGGGTGCGGCCACCGAATCGGACAAAGGCGTCCCCATCCCGCAAAGGGCTCGTTTCGAGCGGCCCGTGCGTGGTGCGGACGCCTTTCTTGTTTTTGCTTCCCGTCTTTCATCCTCGGAGTGCGCCCATGAACGATCTGCTGAAACCGAAACTGAGCCGCCGCCGCGTCCTGCAGGCTGCTGCTGTTGGCGCCGTCGGGCTCGACCCGGCCCTGCGCGCCGCCGTCTGGGCCCAGGGCTCGGACAAGCCCGAAAAGGAGGAAGTCAAGATCGGCTTCATCCCGCTGACCGACTGCGCCAGCGTGGTGATGGCCTCGGTGCTGGGCATCGACAAGAAGTACGGCGTGAAGATCGTGCCCAGCAAGGAAGCGAGCTGGGCCGGCGTGCGCGACAAGCTGGTCAACGGCGAGCTGGACTTCGCCCACGTGCTGTACGGCCTCATCTACGGCGTGCACCTCGGCACGGCCGGCCCCAAGAAGGACATGGCCATCCTGATGACGCTCAACAACAACGGCCAGGCGATCACGCTGTCGAAGAAGCTGGCCGACAAGGGCGCGGTCGACGGTGCCTCGCTGGCCAAGGTGATGCGCACCGAGAAAGGCGAATACACCTTCGCCCATACCTTCCCGACCGGCACCCACGCGATGTGGCTTTACTACTGGATGGCGGCCAACGGCATCAACCCCTTGAAGGACGCCAAGGTCATCACCGTACCGCCGCCACAGATGGTCGCCAACATGCGCGTGGGCAACATGGACGGCTATTGCGTCGGCGAGCCTTGGGGCCAGCGCGCCATCATGGACGGCATCGGCATCACCGCCGTGACCACGCAGGACATCTGGAAGGACCACCCGGAGAAGGTGCTCGGCACCACGGGCGACTTCGTCAAGAAATACCCCAACACCGCACGCGCAGTGACGGCCGCGATTCTCGAAGCCGGCAAGTGGATCGACACCGGCCTGCAGAACAAGAACAAGATGGCCGAGACCATCGCCGACAAGAGCTACGTGAACACCAGCGTGGACGCCATCAACCAGCGCATCCTGGGCCGCTACACCAATGGCCTGGGCAAGAACTGGGACGACCCCAACCACATGAAGTTCTACAACGACGGGGCGGCGACCTTCCCCTACCTGTCCGACGGCATGTGGTTCCTGACGCAGCACAAGCGCTGGGGCCTGCTGAAGGAACACCCCGACTACCTCAAGGTGGCCACCGAGATCAACCGCGTCGATGTCTACAAGCAGGCCGCTGCGGCCAGCAAGACCCCGGTGCCCAAGGACTTGCTGCGCACCAGCAAGCTGATCGACGGCGTGGTGTGGGACGGGAAGAACCCGAAGCAGTACGCCGATTCCTTCAAGCTGAATGTCTGAGGAGCACCCCATGGTCAGTGCCGTCTTTCACTCCCCGCTCGAAGCCACTGCCGGGCATGTCGCCGCCCCCGCGGTCGCCAGGAACGTTGCGCCGGCGGCCCCCGCCGCTGCCGCGTCCGTGCCGCCGCAAGCCGACGTCCCGGCCGGCGCGCCACGCGACTTCAGCTGGATCTGGCTGCGCGTGCTGCCGCCGATCCTCGGCTTCGCCCTCCTGATCCTGATCTGGGAACTGGTGGCGCTGAAAAGCACCACCGGCTTCCCTTCGCCCGGTGCCGTCTGGCAGCAGGCGCTGACCGTGTTCAGCGATCCGTTCTACAGCAAGGGCCCCAACGACCAGGGCGTGGGCTGGAACGTGCTGTCCTCGCTGCAGCGCGTGGCGCTGGGCTTCGGACTGGCCGCCGTGGTCGGCATCCCGGCCGGCTTCGCGATCGGGCGCTTCGGCTTCCTCGCGCGCATGTTCAATCCGCTGATCAGCCTGTTGCGCCCGGTGTCGCCGTTGGCGTGGCTGCCGATCGGCCTGCTGGTCTTCAAGGGCGCCAACCCGGCTGCCATCTGGACCATCTTCATCTGCTCGATCTGGCCCATGATCATCAACACCGCCGTGGGCGTGCAGCGCGTGCCCAGCGACTACATGAACGTGGCGCGGGTGCTCGATCTTTCCGAGTGGAAGATCCTCACCCGGATCCTGTTCCCCGCGGTGCTGCCCTACATGCTGACCGGCGTGCGCCTCGCGGTCGGCACCGCCTGGCTGGTGATCGTCGCCGCCGAGATGCTGACCGGCGGCGTGGGCATCGGCTTCTGGGTGTGGGACGAGTGGAACAACCTCAACGTCGCCAACATCATCATCGCGATCTTCGTGATCGGCATCGTCGGGCTGGTGCTCGAGTTCGCCCTGATCCGGATCGCCA
The DNA here is from genome assembly GCF_051400855.1 of Variovorax stachyos. NCBI lineage: Bacteria > Pseudomonadati > Pseudomonadota > Betaproteobacteria > Burkholderiales > Comamonadaceae > Variovorax > Variovorax stachyos. Next base: position 420,099 of record NZ_JBLFFN010000003.1, read on the forward strand.
CGGCATTCACGTTCGAAGAGGTGAAGTCATGAGTGACTCGAAGTACATCGAAATTCATGGCGTCGAGCAGCGATTCAAGACACCCAAAGGCAGCTTCCTCGCGCTGCGCGACATCAACCTTTGCGTCGCCAAGGGCGAGTTCATCACGCTGATCGGGCACTCGGGCTGCGGCAAGTCGACGCTGCTGAACCTGATCGCCGGACTCACCACGCCCACGCAGGGATCGCTGCTGTGTGCCAACCGCGAGGTCAAGGGCCCCGGCCCCGAGCGCGGGGTGGTGTTCCAGAACCATTCGCTGCTGCCCTGGCTCAGCTGCCACGAGAACGTGTACCTCGCGGTCGAGCGCGTGTTCTCGGCCACCGAGAACAAGGCGCAGCTCAAGGCGCGCACCGAGGCCGCGCTCGCGCTGGTCGGCCTCACGGCCGCCGCGCAGAAGCGCCCCGGCGAGATCTCGGGCGGGATGAAGCAGCGCGTAGGCATCGCCCGTGCGCTGTCGATGGAACCCAAGGTCCTGCTGATGGACGAGCCCTTCGGCGCCCTCGACGCGCTCACCCGCGCCAAGCTGCAGGACGAGCTCCTGGCCATCGTCGCGAAGACGCACAGCACGGTGGTCATGGTCACGCACGACGTGGACGAGGCGGTGCTCCTGTCCGACCGCATCGTGATGCTCACCAACGGCCCGGCCGCCACCATCGGCGAGGTGCTGGCGGTCGACCTGCCGCGCCCGCGCAACCGCGTGGAGCTCGCGGAGGACCCGGTCTACGTCCACGCCCGCAAGGCCGTGATCGACTTTCTCTACACGCGCCAGGCGCACGTGGAGAAGGTTGCGGCCTGATCAGCCATGAAATCCGCGGCCGACGAAGCCGGTCCTGTTCGGGGAACACCGCGGAACCGGCTTTGCCGGGCCGCTGGAGTTGCCCCCGGTAGGGAGTGGGCGGCTACACGAAGTGAGCCAACCTGGGGGCGAGCCCATTTCGTCAGGACATGATGACCTGCAGGCTGTGTTCGTATGAAGCGGTGAGCCGGTCGAAGGTGTCGACCAGCACCTCGCTGGCGCGCACCAGTTCGGCACGGCCCTCGGCCCGCTCGGCCTGGCGCACGCCGCGCACCAGCCTCAGCCACTCGTCGCGCGCGCCGCTGAGTGCCGCGCGGATCTCGGGCGAGCTCAGCGGTGCGCGTTCCAGCTCCAGCAGCGAGGCCTCGAAGGCGTCCATGGTCGAGGCCAGGTGCGCGCTCCACGCGCCGCCCGGCAGCATCGCGCCGAGCAACGCATCCTTGGCCAGCCGCTGCACGCGCATGCGCTGCCGGCCGCAGAGATTGACGATGCGCAGCGCCCGGCGGCCAGCCGAGGATTCGAGCGCGTCGGTGAGCGCCTCGGCCGCGCTCAGCAGCGCCTCGGCGCTCGCATCGACCGCCGCCAGCGAGGCCGGCGACAGCCGCACCGACAGCGCGCTGTCCAGGGCCTCCCAGGCCGAACGCACGCCCGCCAGCGCCTGCCCGCTTGCCGTATCCAGCGGGAGGCCGCCCAGATGATCGAGGTTGTCCTTCACGCGCTCGATCGACTCCGTGCGCAGCGCGCGGCTGCGCCGCACCTCGACGCCCGCCAGCGCCTGCGCCGCGAGCCGCACCAGCCGCTGCGACAGCATGCGCAGCTGCCCGGCGCGGTTGATGGCCTCGGCCCACTGGGCCGCTTCCACCACCGAGCGCGACAGTTCGCCGACGCGAAGGTTGGCGTGCATCGCGGCGCCGCGCAGCAGGCCGAAGGCGGCGTCCTCGCCGATGCCGCGGGCCGACATCAGCAGGCCCTTGGCGCGGTCCACCCACTTGCGCTCGTCCAGGTGCGCCAGCGAGCGCGCCAAGGTGTCGCGCAGCGCGGCCTCGCGCTGCCAGCGCGCCTGCGCCCGTGCCAATACGGCGCGCAGACCCGCTGCATCCAGTGCGTCCGCGCAGACCCAGGCGTGCACACCCAGGCCTACCAGCTCCTCGTGCACCTGCGGCGAGAGCGGCTCGCTGATCACGACGACCGGCTGCGGCGGCGCGCCGGCCCAGGCCTGCAGCGCCGCCTGCAGGCGGGCCATCGACGCAGGCCTGTGAAACAGCACCTGCTGCGGTGCGAGCATCGCGGCCTCCTGCACCATCGTGTCGCAGCTCGCCCATCCGATCGCCGCCGCATCCGCGTCGGCCAGGACCTGGCGCAGCGCTTCGGGCGGGCCCTCGGCATCGGGAACGGGGTCGGGAAGAACGAGCAGCAGTCGGATCATGAAAGGCGAATTGCGAACAAGGCAGGCGGTCGCAGCATAGGCGAAGCGGTGGCGCGGCTGCAGGCACGTGTCTTGCGTAACGACGAGGGCGGTGTAACGAAGCACCGCTTTGGTGAAGTCGTCGGCCTCCATGCCGGCCCGGGTCCCCGACAGGACCCGCTCACCCCCAGTCCATTCCGCCAGCTCCCGGCGGGACGCTCCCTTTTCATCGTCCATCCACGCGGTCGCGCCAAGGCTGCGCGGATGCTTTTCGCACTGCCACAGCCATGACCAGCTTCAAGTCTTTCCTGCGCTCCGGGCACGCCCCCACCCTCTTCGCGGCCTTCTTCTACTTCATGTTCTCGTGCTGCATCTGGGTGCTGAACGGTGCGATGGCCCCGTTCATCAGCGAGAGCTTCCAGCTGAACGCCGCGCAGAAGGGGCTGATGCTGTCGATCCCGATCATCGCCGGCGCACTGATGCGCTTTCCGCTCGGCATCCTGTCCCAGTACATCGGCCGCAAGAACGCGACGCTGGTGGAGATGGGGCTGATCGCGCTGGCGATGCTGTTCGGCTTCTTCATGGTGCACAGCTTCAACGACCTGCTGGCCATGGGCGTGCTGCTGGGCATCGCCGGCGCCAGCTTCGGCGTGGCGCTGTCCCTCGGATCGGGCTCCTTTCCGCCGCAGAACAAGGGCCTGGCCATGGGCCTGGTGGGCGCCGGCAACGTGGGGACGGCGCTGTCGGTGCTGGTCGCGCCGCCGCTGGCGCAATGGCTCGGCTGGCAGGCCGTCTACGGCGTCGCGGCGGTCGCCATCCTGATCCCGATGGCGGTCATGGTGCTGTTCGCGCAGGAGCCGCCGGACGTCGACAGCCACGCCAGCCTGCGCGAGCACGTGGCCTGCCTGTTCGAAAAGGATGGCTGGGCCTTCAGCCTGATCTACGGCATCACCTTCGGCGGCTTCATCGGCCTCACCACCTTCCTGCCCTCCTACTACTACGACCAGTTCGGCGTGAGCAAGGTGCAGGCGGGCCAGCTGACGATGCTGGCGGCCTTCATGGGCGCGGCGGTGCGCGTGATGGGCGGCTGGATTTCCGACCGCTGGGGCGGGGTCAACACGCTGACACTGGTGCTGGTGGTGTCGGCCGTCACGCTGGCGCTGATCGGCTTCACATCGAGCTCGCTGGTGCTGACCACGCTGCTGCTGATCGTCTGCTTCGCTGCCCTGGGCGCGGGCAACGGCGCGCTGTTCCAGCTGGTGCCGCTGCGCTGGCCCACCACCACGGCGGTTGCCGGCTCGATGATCGGCGAGATCGGTGCGCTCGGCGGCGGCCTGGTGCCCAATGCGATGGGCCTGTCGAAGCAGTACCTCGGCAGCTACACCTGGGGCTTCGTGCTGTTCGCGGTGCTGGCCGTGGTGATGCTCGGCGTGATGCGGGTCATGCAGATCCGCTGGACGCGGACCTGGGCAGAAAAAGGCGGCCGCGCGCGCACCAGCCCGAACCCCGCGAGCCACGAGGCCGACCGGCCGGTTCGCCCGATGCGCCGCAGCGCCGGACGGTGACGACCATGCGCCATGCCGCTTCCCTCCCCCGCTCAGCGCGGCAGGAACAGCAGCCAGTAGACGAGCAGCGCGTTGAACAGCAGCGACGCGGCCAGCCCGATCTTCCACAGCAAGGCGGGATCGCGGCGCACGAGCGGCGTGGCGGCCGGCGCGCTGACCGGCCGCGCGGCGCCGCGCTCCAGCGCCAGCAGCATTTCCTCGGCGGTCTCGAAACGCTGGTGCGGATCGCGGGCCACCGCCTTGCGCACCAGGTGGTCGAGCCAGATCGGCACGTCGGGCCGGATGCGCGACAGGGCCACCGGGTCGCGCCGATAGCGCGCCACTTGGTAAGGCTCGATTTCGCCGTAAGGCAGGCGCCCGCCCAGCCATTGGTAAAGCACCACCCCGAGCGCGAACAGGTCGCTGCCGGCGTCGGCCGCAGCGCCTTCCCATTGCTCCGGATTCATGAAGCTGGGCGTGCCCGCATGCAGCTCCCGCTGCGCCGCGCCCTCGCGGCCCGAGAGCGCAACGCCCAGGTCGAGGATGCGCCAGCAGCCGTCCTCGCCCAGGTGCAGGTTGCCGGGCTTGATGTCCCGGTGCACCACGCCGTGGCGGTGCAGCCGTCCCAGGGCCTTGCAGATCTGGACCGCTGCCGCGACCACCTCGGCGACCGCGGGCCGCGTGCCGGCCTGCAGCATCTGCTCGATGGTGCGGCCGCCATGCCAGTCGAACACGGTGTAGAGCGCGCTGGCGTCGGCGGCCCGCTCGTGCACGCGCACGAAGCCTCGCTCGCCGCGCGCGTTCGATGCATCACCTTTGCCTTCGGCCGCCGTGCGAGCGCCTTCGGTCGGCCGGGCGGCGCCCACGCGCAAGCCCAGCCAGGCCTCGTGCGCCAGCATGGCGCGTTCCTCGGGATCGCTGGCACGCGAGGGGTGCAGGGTCTTGATCGCCACCAGCGCGCGGCTTTGCAGATGGCGCGCCTGGTAGAGCCGGTGCACGCCGGTGTCGGCCACCAGCGCGGTGATCGCGTAGCCGTCCAGTACATCGCCCACCTTCAGCGCCGCGGGCGGCGCCAGCCGGTGTGCATCACCGAGCTCGTCATGCAGCTGGCGCGCATCCAGGCCCAGCACGCGGATGACCAGCGCGGTCGCGTTGTCGCGGGTCCCGGCCGCAATGGCGGCGTCGACCAGCGCATCGCTGGCCTGCTGCGCGCCGGCGGCGAGCGCGAGCTCGGCCACGCGCGCCGGCTTGAGCACGCCGTGCACGCCATCGGTGCTGAGCACGAAGCAGTCACCCACGCGCAGCTCGCCCTGCAGGTAGTCGACCCGCACGTAGTCGTCCAGGCCCACGGCGCGCGTCAGGCGGCTGCGCAAATCGGGATGGTCCAGCGCATGGTCGACGGTCAGCGGCGTGGCCGCGCCCTCCCCCTTGCGCACGCGCCAGGCGCGCGTGTCGCCCACGTGGGCCAGCGTGTAGCTCTGCCCATGCAGGGCCAGCGCTGTCAGCGTGGTCATGGCGCTGTCCTGGCGGCGGCGGCGGTTGTGGTCGGCGAGCCAGGCGTTCTGGGCTGCGATCAGGCGGTCCATGGCCGCGGTCGGCTCCCAGGTGTCGGGCGTGGCGAAGTAGTCGCCCAGCAGGCCGATCACGGTGGTCTGTGCCGCCTCCAGCCCATGGCCGCCGGAAGACACGCCATCGGCAATGGCTGCGATCAGCCCGCGCGACTCCTCGCCGCGCGGCGCATGCACCGCGCCGGCGAAGTCCTCGTTCTGCGGGCGCGGCCCGCGATGGCTGCTGTAGCCGATTTCCACCTCGAAGCTCATGGCGCGCGATTGTCCACGCAGTACGCCATGCACACCCAACTTGCTTGAGTCCAGAAAGGTCCACCCCATGAAGAAGATGAAACTCGTGATGGTCGGCAACGGCATGGCCGGCGTGCGCACCGTCGAGGAGCTGCTCAAGATCGAGCCCGAGCTCTACGACATCACCGTCTTCGGCGCCGAGCCGCATCCCAACTACAACCGCATCCTGCTGTCCCCGGTGCTGGCCGGCGAGCAGACGGTGGACGAGATCATCCTGAACAGCTGGGATTGGTACGCCGAGAACAACATCACCCTGCATGCCGGCAAGAAGGTCACCGAGGTCGACCGCGTCAAGCGCATCGTGCGCGCCGAGGACGGCACCGAGGCCGAGTACGACCGGCTGCTGATGTGCACCGGCTCCAACCCCTTCATGCTGCCGGTGCCCGGCAAGGACCTGAAGGGCGTGATCGCCTATCGGGACATCGCCGACACCGACTACATGATCGAGACGGCCAGGACGCACAAGAACGCGGTCGTCATCGGCGGCGGCCTGCTGGGCCTGGAAGCCGCGAACGGCCTGATGCTGCGCGGCATGAACGTGACGGTGGTGCACGTTATGCCGTGGCTCATGGAGCGCCAGCTCGACGACGTTGCCGGCAAGCTGCTGCAGAAGTCGCTGGAGGACCGTGGGCTGAAGTTCCTGATCGGCGCGCAGACGCAGGAGCTGGTCGGCGGCGAGGACGGCCGCGTCAGGGCGATCCGCTTCAAGGACGGCACCGAAGTCGCGGCCGACCTGGTGGTGATGGCGGTCGGCATCCGCCCCAACGTGGAGCTCGCGCAGAAGATGCGCCTGCACTGCGACCGCGGCATCGTGGTCAACGACACCATGCAGACGGTGACCGATGCGCGCATCTACTCGGTCGGCGAATGCGCGGCCCATCGCGGCATCGCCTACGGGCTGGTGGCGCCGCTGTTCGAGCAGGCCAAGGTGGCGGCCAACCACCTGGCGCACTTCGGCATCGGGCGCTACTCGGGCTCGCTCACCTCCACCAAGCTCAAGGTGACCGGCATCGATCTCTTCTCCGCCGGCAACTTCATGGGCGGCGAGGGCTGCGAGGAGATCGTGATGAGCGACCCCTTCGGCGGCGTCTACAAGAAGCTCGTGATCAAGGAAGACAAGCTGGTCGGCGCCTGCCTCTACGGCGACACGGTGGACGGCAGCTGGTACTTCAAGCTGCTGCGCGACGGCCGCAGCGTGCACGACATCCGCGACAAGCTGATGTTCGGCGAGTCGAACATCGGCGACACGGGCCACGAGGGGCACAGCAAGGCGGCCAGCATGCCGGACGACGCCGAGGTCTGCGGCTGCAACGGCGTCAACAAGGGCACCATCTGCAAGGCGATCAAGGACAAGGGCCTGTTCACGCTGGAAGAAGTCAAGAAGCACACCAAGGCCAGCGCCTCCTGCGGGTCTTGCACCGGGCTGGTGGAGCAGATCCTGATGTTCACCGCCGGCGGCGACTACTCGGCCGCGCCCAAGAAGAAGGCGCTTTGCGGCTGCACCGACACCAGCCACCAGGACGTGCGCGAGGCCATCCGCAAGGAGCACTGGCTCACCCACGCGGAGGTCTACCGCGGCCTGGGATGGCGCACGCCCAACGGCTGCTCCAGTTGTCGGCCCGCAATCAACTACTACCTGATCTCGACCTGGCCCAAGGAGGCGAAGGACGACCCGCAGAGCCGCTTCATCAACGAGCGCAGCCACGCCAACATCCAGAAGGACGGCACCTACTCGGTGATTCCGCGCATGTGGGGCGGCCACACCACGCCCGACGAGCTGCGCCGCATCGCGGACGCGGCGGACAAGTACAAGATCCCGACCGTCAAGGTCACCGGGGGCCAGCGCATCGACCTGCTGGGCGTGAAGAAGGAGGACCTGGCGAACGTGTGGAAGGACATCGGCATGCCCTCGGGCTTCGCCTACGCCAAGTCGCTGCGTACGGTAAAGACCTGCGTGGGCAGCGAGTGGTGCCGCTTCGGCACCCAGGACTCGACCCAGATGGGCAAGGACCTGGAGCGCGCCCTGTGGGCCATGTACGCGCCGCACAAGGTCAAGCTCGCGGTCTCGGGCTGCCCGCGCAACTGCGCCGAGGCCGGCATCAAGGACGTGGGCGTGATCGGCGTCGATTCCGGCTGGGAGATCTACGTGGGCGGCAACGGCGGCATCAAGACCGAGGTGGCGCAGTTCCTGGTCAAGCTCAAGACCTCGGAGGAAGTAATGGCGTACGCGGGCGCCTTCCTTCAGCTCTACCGCGAGGAGGGCTGGTACCTGGAGCGCACGGTGCATTACATCGGGCGCGTGGGCCTGGACTACGTGAAGAAGCGCATCGTCGAGGACGCGGAGGGCCGCCAGGCCCTGTGGGAGCGGCTTCAGTTCGCGCTCGACGGCGAGCCCGATCCGTGGTTCGAGTCCAGCCAGGCCTCGGTCGACGTGCGGCAGTTCACGCCGGTGGCCGTGGTGGACAACGCCGCCCAGCCGGCTTGAAGGGGAGACACCATGAGCGAATGGAAAGTCATCTGTCGCGTCGACGACATCCCCGTGCTCGGCGCACGCCGCGTGGCGCGGCCCGTGGGCGTCGACATCGCGGTGTTCCGCAATGCCGACAACCAGGTGTTCGCGCTGCTCGACCGCTGCCCGCACAAGGGCGGCCCCCTGTCGCAGGGCATCGTGTTCGGGACCAGCGTGGCCTGCCCGCTGCACAACTGGACGGTTGGCCTGGACGACGGCTGCGCGAAATCCCCCGACGACGGCTGCACGCCGCGCTTCGCATGCAAGGTCGAAGGCGACCAGGTCATGCTGGACGCACGCGAACTGGCAACGCTGGCGCTGGACCTGGCCCCGCCACGCGCGGGCCCCGGCGCTGCAACGGCCGGCAAGCTGGGCGACGAGAGCTTCGACGTGCAGGCGCCCCACAGCGCGTAGGGCAGAGGGCATACGGCTATGAAAGAAACCCGCTCCACCTGCCCGTACTGCGGCGTGGGCTGCGGACACGCCTTCGGCGGTCCGCTTCGCGGTGCATGTGAACGCCGCAGCCTGTACGTCGATTGCCATGACTGAAACACGATCCACCTGCCCCTATTGCGGCGTGGGCTGCGGCGTCGTCATTCAATCTGAAGGCGACCAGATCACCGGCGTGCGCGGCGATCCGGATCATCCTGCCAACTTCGGCCGGCTCTGCACCAAGGGCTCGACCCTGCATCTCACCGCCAGCGCGGCGGTCACGATGCAGACGCGCCTCCTGCAGCCGATGCGCCGTGCTCAGCGCGGCGCAACGCCGCAGCCCATCGGCTGGGATACGGCACTCGACGCAGCCGTGGACAAATTTGCGCAGGTCATCCACGGGCACGGCCCCGACGCGGTCGGCTTCTACGTCTCCGGCCAGCTGCTCACCGAGGACTACTACGTCTTCAACAAGCTTTCCAAGGGCCTGATCGGCACCAACAACATCGACACCAACTCGCGCCTGTGCATGAGCAGCGCGGTGGCCGGCTACAAGAAGACGCTGGGCGCGGACGCGCCGCCGGCCTGCTACGACGACTTCCAGCACGCGCAGTGCCTCTTCATCACCGGCAGCAACACGGCCTGGGCGCATCCGATCCTGTTTCGCCGCATCGAGGATGCGAAGGCGGCCAACCCTGCGATGAAGATCATCGTGGCCGACCCGCGCCGCACCGACACCTGCGAGATCGCCGACCTGCACCTCGCGCTGCAGCCCGGCACCGACGTGATGCTCTTCCACGGCATGCTGCACCTGATGCTGTGGGAAGGCTGGACCGATGCGGCCTACATCGCGGCCCACACCAGCGGCTTCGACGAACTCAAGCGCACGGTTCGCGACTGCACGCCCGAGCGCGTGGCACAGGTCTGCGGCATCGCCAAGGAGGACCTGCTGGAGGCCGCGCGCCTCTTCGCCACTTCGGCCACGACGCTCAGCCTCTATTGCCAGGGCCTCAACCAGTCCAGTTCGGGCACCGCCAAGAATGCGGCGCTGATCAACCTGCATCTCGCGACCGGCCAGATCGGCAAGCCGGGCGCCGGCCCCTTCTCGCTGACCGGCCAGCCGAACGCGATGGGCGGGCGCGAAGTCGGCGGGCTGGCCAACCTGCTGTCGGCACACCGCGATCTGGCCAACCCCGCGCACCGCGCGGAGGTGGCCGCGCTGTGGGGCGTGCCGTCGGTGCCGGAGAAACCCGGCAAGACCGCGATCGAAATGTTCCAGGCCGCAGCTGACGGCGAGATCCGCGCGCTCTGGATCGCCTGCACCAACCCCGCCCAGTCCCTGCCCGACCAGGCCACCGTGCGGCGCGCCCTCGAGCGCTGCGAGTTCGTGGTGGTGCAGGAGGCCTTCCTGACCACCGCCACCTGCGACTACGCCGACCTGCTGCTGCCGGCCACCACGTGGGGCGAGAAGGACGGCACGGTCACCAACAGCGAGCGCCGCATCTCGCGCGTGCGCAACGCCGTGGCGCGCCCCGGCGAGACGCGCGACGACTGGGCGATCGCCGTCGACTTCGCGCGCCGGCTCGAAGCGCGGCTCGGGCGCACCGACACGCTCTTTCCGTACGCCGACGCCGAGTCGGTGTGGAACGAGCATCGCGAAAGCACCCGCGGCCGCGACCTCGACATCACCGGCATGAGCTACGCCATGCTGGACGCCGCGCCACGGCAGTGGCCGCTGCGCGAAGGCGAATCCACCGGCCGCGCGCGGCTCTACGAGGACGGCGTGTTCCCGACGCCCGACGGCCGCGCGCGCTTCGCCGACGTCGCCTACAAGCCGGTGGCCGAGCCGCGCGATGCGCGCCATCCGTTCTCGCTCACCACCGGCCGGCTGCGCGACCAGTGGCACGGCATGAGCCGCACCGGCACCCTGGGCCGCCTGTTCGGCCACGTGCCGGAGCCTTCGGTCCAGATGCACCCGCAGGACATGGCGCGCCGGCAGCTGCGCGAAGGCGAGCTGGTGCACGTCACCTCGCGGCGCGGCTCGATCGTGCTGCCCGTGGCCGGCAGCACGGACCTCGGCCTGAGCCAGGCCTTCATCGCCATGCACTGGGGCAGTGAATACCTGAGCGGCCGCTCCAGCACCGGCGAGCGGCTGGCCGGGGTCAACGTGCTCACCACGCCGGCCTTCTGCCCCGATTCGAAGCAGCCCGAGCTCAAGCACGCGGCCGTGAAGATCCTCAAGGCCGAGCTGCCCTGGTCCCTGCTGGCGGTGGGCTGGCTGCCCGAGGATGCAGCCTTGCGGGTGCAAGAGGCCTTGCGCGCGCTGATGCCCTCCTTCGCATTCGCGAGCTGCGTGCCCTTCGGCGCCGGCGGCGCCTTGCAGGGCAGCGGACCGGAACGCACCGGCGTGCTGCTGCGCGCCGCCGCGTACGAGGCGCCTCCCGACGAGCTGCTGGCCCGCATCGAGGCGCTGCTCGCGCTCGACGGCGCCGACAGCCTGCGCTATGCCGACAGGAAGCACGGTCAGCGCCGGGCGGCGCGGCTGGTGCGCGATGGCGAGGACGCGCGCCTCGAAGCCTTCCTGCTGGCGGGCGATACGCGGGCCGAGGCCTGGATCAAGGCGATCCTCCAGGACGGGCTGCCCGCCCAGGCGTACGGCCGCCAGTTGCTGAAGCCGGGCGCCACGGCCCCGGCCGGCGTTGCAGCGCGGGGCAAGATCATCTGCAGCTGCTTCGGCATTACGCAGACCGCCATCGAGGCGACGCTGGCGGACACGCAGGGCTCGGACGGCGAGCGCCTCGGCGCGCTGCAGGCCGCGTTGAAGTGCGGCACCAACTGCGGCTCCTGCCTGCCCGAGCTCAAGCGCATGGTGCGGGCGAGCCCGGCGCTGGCGAGGGCCGCATGAGGCTTTCGATGCACGGCGCACCCCTCGCCCCTGCTGCACGCCGGGGCATAAGCGACCGCGCCGTGCGGCATAAGGCTTGCAGGACAATTCGCGCACCCATGGGAATCAGCCACTACATCAAGGAAATCGGCCGCGGCGCGCGCGGCGCGAAACCACTCGACCGCGAGCAGGCCTGCGATCTCTTCGGTCAGGTGCTCGACGGCAGCGTGACCGACCTGGAGACCGGCGCCTTCTGCCTGGCCATGCGCATCAAGGGCGAGACGCCCGAGGAGATGGCGGGTTTCCTCGATGCAACGCACGCCCGGCTCGCGCGCTTCCCGGCCACGGGCCGGCCGCTGGTGGTGCTGCCCAGCTACAACGGCGCACGCCGGCTGCCCGTGCTCACGCCCCTGCTCGCGCTGCTGCTGGCACGCGAAGGGCTGCCCGTGCTGGTGCACGGCGCTGCCACCGAGTCCGCGCGGGTCCTCGCTTCCAGCGTGCTTGCCGCCCTCGACGTGCAGCCGCTCGAGCGCGTGCGGCCCATCGCCGACGGCGAGGTGGTGTTCGCGCCGACCGGGCTGCTGAGCCCCGGCCTCAAGCGCCTGCTCGACGTGCGCCGCGTGGTGGGCCTGCGCAATCCCGGCCACAGCGTGGTCAAGCTGATGCAGCCCTGCGAAGGCGATTGCATCGTGGTCGGCAGCTATACCCACCCGGCCTATGCGGAGTCGATGGCCGCCACCTTCGAGCTGCTCGACATGAACGCCCTGCTCTCGCGCGGGCTGGAGGGCGAGAGCGTGGCGGACCCGCGCCGCACCGCGCAGGTCGACGGCTTCGTGCGGGGACGGCGCATCTCGCTGCAGGCGCAGCAGCCCGGAACGCAGTCCGAGGTTCCGGGCCTGCCGGCGGAAATCGATGTCCAGACCACGGCCGACTACACGAGGCGCGTTCTGGACGGCACGACGCCGGCGCCGGCGGCCATCACCCAACAGGTGCAGCAAGTCCTGCAACTGACCCATGGCATGGAGCACGCATGAGCCTTCTTTCCTTTTCGCAAGGCAGCTGCACCCTGGTCGGTGCCGGCCCCGGCGACCCCGAGCTGCTGACCATCAAGGCCGTCAGGGCGATCCAGGCTGCCACGGTGCTGCTGGTCGACGACCTGGTGAGCGATGAGATCCTGGCCAGCTACGCCCGGCCCGTGGCGCGCATCGTCCACGTGGGCAAGCGCGGCGGCTGCAAGAGCACGCCGCAGGCCTTCATCGAGCGGCTGATGATCACCGCGGTGCGCGAGGGCGAGACCGTGGTGCGCCTCAAGGGCGGCGACCCCTTCATCTTCGGCCGCGGCGGCGAGGAGGTGGAGCATCTGCGCGAGGAAGGCATCGAAGTGCGGGTGATCAACGGCATCACCGCCGGCCTTGCCGCGGTCACCGCGCTGGGCGTGCCGCTCACGCACCGCGATCATGCGCAGGGCGTGGTCTTCGTGACCGGCCATGCCAAGACCGGGCACGCGGCCCATGAACACCCTACCGACTGGCGCCAGTTGGCCGTGACGGCGCGCGACGCACGCCTCACGCTCGTGATCTACATGGGCGTGAGCGGGGTGGCGCATATCCAGCACGAGCTGCTGCACGGCCTCGGAGGCGAGACGCCGGTAGCAGTGATCCAGCACGCCAGCCTGCCGCAGCAGCGCCATGTGGCGACCACGTTGGCGCGCCTGCCCGAAGACCTGACGGCCGCCGGGCTGGGCAGCCCGGCCGTGATCGTCGTGGGCGACGTGCTGCGCGGCCTGGCGGCTGCGGGCCTTCCGGTCACGCGGTTCGGCACCTGAACCAGCCATTCGGCCAGTCGGCACATCCAGGCCAGCGCCCTAGAATCTCCGGCCTGAAGAACAACGGGCGGAGATGGGCATGCTGGAACTCGAGAAGCTCAACGAATTCGTCGAGAGCCACGGCGAACTGCAGCGCGGCCGCGGCCTGGTCACCGGCACCATCGCGCTCTCGCTGGGCGTCCTCTGCTTCCTGGGCGTGCTGGTCTTTCACTTCCCGCAATACCTGAGCACGCCCGAGCTGCGCCGCAGCTACGACGTCGACGTGATGCGCATGGTGCTGCTCGCGGCCATGGTGGTGGCCGGCGGGCTGGCGCTGGTCAACATCATCTTCAACCGCTCGCGCTGGCTGTCAGCTTTCGCGTTTCTGCTGGTGGCGGCGGCGGCGCTGCTGGGCGGGCACAAGGTGCCGGTCAACGACTTCGCGGACAACACGCCCTACATCGGGCTGGACTGGTTCATCCTCGACCTGCTGGGCTCCTCGCTGATCTTCATCTTCATCGAGAAGCTGTTCGCCCACCGCAAGGAACAGCCGGTGTTCCGCGCCGAATGGCAGACCGACTTCCACCACTTCGTGGTCAACCACATGATCGTGGGCTTCGTGCTGCTGGCCACCAACCTGCTGGTGCACAAGCTCTTCGGCTGGGCCGCCAACGACGGCATCCGCGGCTGGATCGCGGGGCTGCCGTTCTGGGCCGGACTGCTGCTGATCATCCTGGTGGCCGACCTGGTGCAGTACTGGACGCACCGCGCTTACCACGAGGTGCCGCTGCTGTGGCGCCTGCACGCGGTGCACCACAGCGTGAAGAGCATGGACTGGCTGGCCGGCTCGCGCCAGCACATCCTCGAACTGCTGATCACCCGCACGCTGGTGCTGGCGCCGATCTACGTGCTGGGCTTCAGCAAGGAAGTGATCGACGCCTACATCGTGGTGGTGGGCTTCCAGGCCGTGTTCAACCATGCCAACGTTAGCGTGCGCCTCGGGCCGTTGCGCTATGTGATCGCCACGCCCAACTTCCACCACTGGCACCACAGCCAGGACGACGAGGCAATCGACAAGAACTATGCCGCGCACTTTGCCTTCCTCGACTATCTCTTCGGCACCGCGGTGAAGAGCACGCGGCTCTGGCCCGAGCGCTACGGGGTGGTCGGCGACTACGTGCCCAACGGGTTCTTCAAGCAGCTGAAGTTTCCGTTCTTGTGGAAGGGCTGATGGCGGCATCGAGCACGTTCGACGCCATCGTGGTCGGTGCCGGCGCGGCCGGCCTGTTCTGCGCGGGACTGGCGAGCCAGCGCGGGCTCAAGGTGCTGTTGATCGATCATGCCGAGCGCATCGCCGAGAAGATCCGCATCTCCGGCGGCGGCCGCGCCAATTTCACGAACCGCGACCTGGACGTGCGCGCACCGCAGCGCCACTTCATCGGCGAGAACCCGAACTTCTGCCGCTCGGCGCTGTCGCGCTACACGCCGCAGCAGTTCATCGAGCTGGTCCAGCGCCACGGCATCGCCTACCACGAGAAGCACAAGGGACAGCTCTTCTGCGACGGTTCGTCGCAGCAGATCATCGACATGCTGCTGGCCGAGTGCGCGGCCGGGGGCGTGACGCACTGGCAGCCTTGCAGCGTCGGGGAAGCCGCCTTTGCGCCGGACGAGGGCTATCGCCTCCAGACCAGCCGCGGCGAGGTGGGTGCGCCCCGGCTGGTGGTGGCGACCGGCGGCCTGTCCATTCCCCAGATCGGCGCGACCGACTTCGGCTATCGGCTGGCGGCCCAATTCGGCCTGCGCGTGGTCCCGCCCCGCCCTGCCCTGGTGCCACTGACCTTCGGCGGCGAAGCCTGGGCACCGTATGCCGACCTGGCCGGCCTCGCGCTGCCCGTGCAGATCGCGACGGGGAGCAAGAAGGCCCGAGCGGTATTCCTCGAGGACCTGCTGTTCACCCATCGCGGCCTCTCCGGCCCCGCGGTGCTGCAGGTCTCCAGCTACTGGCAGCCGGGCGCCCCGCTCGACATCGACTTCGCGCCCGGCGTGGACATGCAGGCCGCGCTGGCCGAGGCCAAGCAGCGCTCGCGCAAGCGCATCGCCAACGAGCTCGCCGGCCTGGTGCCGGCCCGGCTGGCCGACGCCTGGGTCGGGCAGGACGCTGCGCTGCAGCGCCCGATCAACGAGGCGGCCGACCGGGCGCTGGCGGCGTTGGCCGAGCGCATCGCGCGCTGGCAGATCACGCCCAGCGGGACCGAGGGCTACAAGAAGGCGGAAGTCACGGCCGGCGGCGTCGATACCCGCGACCTGTCCTCGCAAACGATGGAATCGAAGCAGCCGGGCCTGTATTTCATCGGCGAGGTGGTGGATGTAACTGGCTGGCTGGGCGGCTACAACTTCCAGTGGGCCTGGGCCAGCGCGCATGCCTGCGCGCAGGCACTGGCGGCACGCTCCGATCAGGCTATAATGCCCGGCTAACTTTGGCCACCCCTCAACGGCCTACCCCTTTCGTGTTGAGGAAACCCGGCCCGGGGCCCGATCTTCCCCAAGCCAAAAATCAAGCAACCGATTTTTAAATGACCACTATCCGCGTTAAAGAAAACGAGCCTTTCGACGTCGCGCTTCGCCGCTTCAAGCGCACCATCGAAAAGCTCGGCCTGCTGACCGACCTGCGCGCCCGCGAGTTCTACGAGAAGCCGACCGCCGAGCGCAAGCGCAAGAAGGCCGCTGCGGTCAAGCGCCACTACAAGCGCGTGCGCAGCATGCAGCTTCCCAAGAAGCTGTACTGAGCTGGCACCCGCCGCGTCGGACTCGTACCGACGCCCAGTTCGAGCCTCCGAGCCGCGCCAGGGAAACCCTGCCGCGGCTCTTGTCATTTCCGCCCCAGAAAGCAAAGCCATGAGCCTCAAGGATCAGATCACCGAAGACATGAAGAACGCCATGCGCGCCAAGGACTCGGAGCGCCTGGGCACCATCCGCCTGCTGATGGCGGCGCTCAAGCAGAAAGAAGTCGACGAGCGCGTCGAGCTGGATGATGCGATGGTCGTCGCCATCGTCGACAAGATGGTGAAGCAGCGCAAGGACTCGGTCGCAGCCTTCACCCAGGGCGGGCGCACCGACCTGGCCGACAAGGAAACGGCCGAGATCAAGGTGCTGGAGGCCTACCTGCCGCAGCGCATGGGCGCCGAGGAGATCACGGCCGAGGTCAAGGCGATCGTTGCGGAGCTGGGCGCCAAGGGCCCCGGCGACATGGGCAAGGTGATGGGCGCCGTCAAGACGCGGCTGGCCGGCAAGGCCGACATGGGATTGGTCAGCGCCGCCGTCAAGAGCGCACTCGCTTCCTAGTGGAGAGTTGGCTTTCGCATGGGCGCGCCCTATAGTCCGGACGTCCACACCGGCCGGAAAGTGCGCGCATGGAAATCCCTCACCGCCGATGGAGCACGGATGCCGTGCCCCGCTCGCGTCGCCTGGACTACTGGGTGGGCGCGGTCTGCGAGGCCTTTCTCGAGATGGACGTCACGAGCTCGCAGCCGGAGGGCTTCGATGCCAGCCTGTTGCACCAGCCGCTCGGCCCGATCGCGGTGAACCGGGTCCGCGCCAGCGCGCAGGACGTCTACCGCACTCACGCGGCCATCGGCCGCAGCCGTCACAACTTCTACTACCTGATCAGCCAGTTCGACCGGCCCTGGGGCGCGGCACAGGGCGGGCGCAGTGCGGCACTTGCCGCCGGGGACGCGGTGCTGGTCGATTCGCGCGAGCGCTATCAATTCCACTTTCGCGAGGGCGTGCACTGCGCCTCGATGCAGTTGCCCATCGACTGGGTCGAGCGCTGGCTGCCGGCAGGCCCGGAAGGCGTGGCGCGGCGCATCCCCGGCGACACGGGCTGGGGCCTGGCGCTGCGCGGCCTGCTGCATAACCTGTCGCCGGAATTCGCCGCCGCGCCGGGGCTGCCGCCCGCGCTGATCGTCGACCAGCTCGGGGTGCTGCTGAGCCTGGCGGTGCCAGGGCCGGCCGCAGGCCCCGAGCGCCATGCAGAGAGCCTTCGCCGGCTTGCCACCGACCTGCTGCGCCAGCGCCTGGGCGAGCCTGGCCTCAGCGGCCAGGACGTGGCCGACGCCCTTGGCGTTTCCCTGCGCAGCCTGCACCGGGCCTTCACGCCGGGCGAGAGCTTCGCCCGCACGCTGCGCCGGCTGCGAATGGAAGAGGCCGCCCGCCTGCTGGGCTGCGGGCGTTTCGCGCGCCTCGGTGTGGCCGAGATCGGGCGCCGCTGCGGCTACCTCGACGCCTCGCATTTCGTGCGCCATTTCCGCGGCGGACACGGCCTCGCGCCCGGCGCCTGGCGTCGATCGCTTGCCGGCGCACCCGGCTGACGCGCAACGGCTACGCGCGCGGCACGCATCGGCCAGCGGCCCGAGTCCGTCGCAGCTACCTTCCGACCCTGTTCACAACCACGAGGAGACTGAAATGGCGGACACCTACGCTCTCGTTCACGGCGCATGGCACACGGGCGATTTGCTGGAGCCCGTGGCCGAGACCATCCGGGGCCAGGGCCATACCGTGCATTGCCCGACGCTGGCCGGCAACCGGCCGGGCGACTCGCGCGCGACCACCGGGCTGGCCGAGGCGGTGCAGTCGCTGGCTGACTTCATCCGACAGAGCGACCTGCGCGATGTGCGCCTGGTCGGCCACAGCTACGGCGGCATGGTGATCTCGGGCGCGATGAGCCTGGTGCCGGAACGTGTGCGCCGGCTGGTGTACTGGAATGCCTTCGTGCCGCTTCGCGGCGAAGCCCTGGTCGACCTGGTGCCGCCCCGCTACAAGGCCATGTTCGACGAGATCGCAGCGCAGAACGACGGTGCGATCACGCTACCCTTTCCGATCTGGCGCGATGCCTTCATCAACGATGCCGACCTGGCCACGGCCGAACGCGCCTACGGGCTGCTCAATCCGCATCCCTACCGGACGTTCACCGATCCCGCAGCCCTCCCCGCCGAGCTGGCGGAGCTCCCGGTGGGCAAGTCCTACCTGAACTGCCAGCAGGACATCGCGCTGCCGCATAGCCTGCCCTGGCATCCGCGCCTGTCGGAGCGCCTGGGCCTCTACCGGCTGGTCGAATGCCCCGGCAGCCACGAGCTGTGCTTCACCGACCCCGCGCTGCTGGCGCGCAAGATCGTCGAAGCCGGGCGAGACTAGCGATCAGCTGCCGGCCACCTTCATTCGGTTGACCAGCACCGAGCCCGTGGTCTTGGCCCCGTAGTTGTAGGCGTCGGCACCCACCGCCTCGATGCCCATGAACATGGTCTTCAGGTTGCCGGCGATGGTGATCTCCTGCACCGGAAAGGCGATCTTCCCGTTCTCGACCCAGAAGCCGCTTGCGCCGCGCGAATAGTCGCCCGTCACGTAGTTGACGCCCTGCCCCATCAGCTCGATCACGAACAGGCCGGTGCCCAGCTTCGCGAGCATGGCGTCGAGGTCGTCGCTCTTCTTCGTCTTGCGCGAGCTCAGCGTGAGGTTGTGCGAGCCGCCGGCATTGCCGGTGGTCTTCATGCCCAGCTTGCGCGCGGAATAGGTGCTCAGGAAGTAGCCTTCGAGCCGGCCGCCGTCGACCACCTTGCGCTTGCGGGTGGCCACGCCCTCGTCGTCGAAGGCCGAGCTGCCCTTGCCGCGCGGGATGTGCGGGTCTTCCAGCACGTCGATGTGCGAGGGCAGCACGGGCTTGCCCAGCGAGTCGAGCAGGAAGCTGCTCTTGCGGTAGAGCGCGCCGCCGCTGGTGGCCTGCACCAGTGCGCCGAGCAGGCCGGCGGCCAGCGGCGACTCGAACAGCACCGGGCATTCGGTCGTCTTGATCTTGCGCGCCTTGAGGCGGCTCAGCGCCCGCTCTGCGGCATAGCGCCCGACGGCCTCGGGGCTCGCGAGCTCTTGCGCCGAGCGCATCGAGCTGTACCAGGCGTCGCGCTGCATGTCGTTGCCCTTGCCCGCGATCGGCGCCACCGAGATCGAATGCCGCGAGCTCGCATAGCCGCCACGGAAGCCGCGGGTGTGCGCGCTGAAGAAGTGGCTCTGCTGCGCCGAGACCCCGGCGCCCTCGCTGTTGGTGATGCGCTTGTCGGTCGACAGGGCCGCGGCCTCGCATTCCAGCGCCAGCGCAGCCGCCCGCTCGCTGCTGATGTCCCAGGGATGGAAGAGATCCAGGTCGGGCTGCTCGGTCGCGATATCGGCCTCGTCGGGCAGTCCGCTGACTGGGTCTTCGGCCGTGAATCGCGCGATGTCGTAGGCGGCCTGCACGGTCTGGGCGATGGCCGCTTCGGAAAAATCGGAGGTACTGGCATTGCCGCGGCGGTGGCCCACGTAGACCGTGACGCCCAGCGACTTGTCGCGGTTGCGCTCGACGTTCTCGAGCTCGCCCTTGCGCACGGAGACACTGAGGCCGCAGCCCTCGGAGGCCTCCGCGCCGGCGTCGGTGGCGCCGAGCTTCCTGGCATGGGCCAGGGCCGAGTCGACCAGGTTTTCGAAGAAGGAACGGCTGTAGGCGAAGCCGGAGTCGGCGCGCGAGGAAGAGGTGCTCATGTGGCGGCTATGATACTTGCGCCCTCCGTTTTCGATGGAGCGGCTTACGGCCTAACGATTGCCTCCATGCCCCGCAAACCCAAGAAAGGCTACTTCGTCCGCGGCACCTTTGTCGCCGAAGGCAGCGAACTCGACCTCGAGCTCAAGCGCGAGCTCAAAGGCACCGACGCGGCGAGCAAGACCGACCTCAAGCGCGAGAGCGCCGAACTGCAGACCCTGGGCGAGGCCCTGCTGGGCCTGCGCGCCGGCCTGTTCGACAAGCTGGAACTCGGGGACAAGCTGCGCGACGCCATCAACGAGGCCAAGCGCATCACCAACTTCGAGGGCAAGCGCCGCCAGATGCAGTTCATCGGCAAGCTGATGCGCGGCCTCGACGCCGCCACGCTCGATGCCATCCGCGCGGCGCTCGACGAGCAGAACCGCGGTCCGGCGCAGGAAGCCGCGATCCTGCACGACGCCGAGCGCTGGCGCGACCGGCTGATCGCCGACGACGACGCTCTGGGCGGCTGGATCGAAACCCACCCCGGCACCGACGCCCAGCAACTGCGCGCGCTGGTGCGCCAGGCACGCAAGGATCTCAAGGAAGGCCCGCCCGGGGAGGCGCCGCGCCAGGGCAAGGCCTACCGGGAGCTGTTCCAGCTGCTGCGCGCGCACCTCGAAGTCCATGGCGCCGCAGACCATGCGGCCGAAGCCGCTGCGCAAGCACGCGAGGAAGACGCATGACCAGCCATCCTTACGACCCGGTGCGCATCGGCATCGTCTCGATCAGCGACCGTGCGTCGAGCGGCGTGTACGAGGACAAGGGCCTGCCCGCGCTGCAGGAATGGTTGAAGCGCGCGCTGCGCAACCCCATCGATTTCGAGCCGCGGCTCATCGCGGACGAGCAAGCCGCCATCAGCGCCGCGCTGATCGAACTGGTCGATGCCGGCTGCTCGCTGGTGCTGACCACCGGGGGCACCGGTCCGGCCCTGCGCGACGTGACGCCCGAAGCCACGCTGGCCGTCGCCCACAAGGAAATGCCGGGTTTCGGCGAACAGATGCGCCAGATCAGCCTGCGCTTCGTGCCGACCGCCATCCTGTCGCGGCAGGTGGCGGTGATCCGCGACCGGAGCCTCATCATCAACCTGCCCGGGCAGCCGAAATCCATCGCGGAGACGCTGGAAGGGCTGAAGAACCCCGATGGCACGCAGGTGGTGCCAGGCATCTTCGCGGCGGTGCCCTATTGCATCGACCTGATCGGCGGGCCGTACCTGGAAACCGACGATTCGGTCTGCAAGGCCTTCAGGCCGAAGTCGGCGATCCGCCCTTCGACGCCCTGAGGCGCAAGACCGTCACTTGCCGACGAGCTCGGTCAGGCGCTGCGCCTCGAAGCATTCCTTGGTCGCGGCATCCCCGGGCACGCAATCCTTCTTGCCTGGCTGTGCAGACAAGGTCTCGATCGCCCGCCACAGCAGCGCGATCTGGTGCTCCTGGCTCGACGCGTTGTCGATCAGGCTGCGCATGGCGAGCGACAGCGGATCGTCTTCCTGCGTGATCCCGTAGGCCTCGAACTTCCCGGCGCTGCCCGTCGATGCGCCACCGGCCGCAGCCTTGGCGGGGATGATGCGCGCCGGGATCCCCACGGCGGTCGCGCCCGCAGGCACGGGCTTGATCACCACCGCGTTGCTTCCGATCTTGGCGCCATCGCCCACCACGAAGCCGCCCAGCACCTTCGCACCGGCGCTCACCACCACGTCCTTGCCGAGCGTCGGGTGCCGCTTCGCGCCCTTGTAGAGCGAGGTGCCACCCAAGGTGACGCCCTGGTAGATGGTGCAGCCGTCGCCGATCTCGGCAGTCTCGCCGACCACCACGCCCATCGCATGGTCGAAGAACACGCGATCGCCGATGACCGCGGCCGGATGGATCTCGATGCCGGTGAGCCAGCGCGAGACGTACGAAACGAAGCGCCCCGCCCACTTCAGGCCGTGGCCCCAGCACCAGTGCGCCATGCGATGCAGCACCAGGGCATGCAGGCCGGGATAGAGGGTCAGCACTTCCCAGCGCGAACGCGCCGCCGGATCGCGGTCGAGGATGCACTGGATGTCGGAGCGCAGTCGCGAGAACATGGGATGTTCTTGTTATGACGATATGGGCTGCGCAGTCTAAGGGCTCGGATCATCGCGCGCAGGCGATGGGGTCTTGTAGCTGCCGCCCGCCGCCGCGTCGGCCATGGCCTTGGCGATGCCGCGCAGGATGTGGATCTCTTCCGGCGTCGGCTGGGCGCGGTTGAAGAGCTGCTGCAGCCGTGGCATCAGCTTCTTGGGCGCCTCGGGATCGAGGAAGCCGATCTGCACCAGCGAGCGTTCCCAGTGCTCCAGCATGCCCGCGACGGCCCGCGCGTCGGCCGCCCGGACCGGCTCGGCGGCCTCGCGCACTTCGAAGCCACCCAGCGCCAGGCGCCATTCGTAGGCGATCACCTGGACCGCCGCGCCCAGGTTCAGCGAGCCGAAGGCCGGGTCGGTGGGAATGGTGAGCGCCACATGGCAGCGGTACACGTCCTCGTTGCGCATGCCGAAGCGCTCCGAGCCGAACAGGAAGGCCACGTGCTGCGCTTCGCCCTGGGCCAGCGGCACCAGGTGCTCGCGCGGCGTGCGCGTCGGCGGACCGAAGTCGCGCGGCACCATCGCGGTGGCGCAGAGGTGGGTGACGTCATCGAGCGCCTCGTCCAGCGTATCGACGATGCGGGCCCGCTCCAGCACGTCGAGTGCTCCGCTCGCGCGCTGGATGGTTTCGTCCCGCCGCAGCACGTTGGCCCAGCGCGGGGCCACCAGCACGAGTTCGTCGAAGCCCATGGTCTTCATGGCGCGCGCGGCGGCGCCGACATTGCCGGCATGGCTGGTCTGGATCAGGATGAAGCGGGTGCGCATGGGGAAGGCCAAAAGGGAGCGGGCCCGAAGGCCGGGGTCCGACCCGGTAAAATCCACGATTCTCGCCGCCTGCATCGCCGGGCCGCCTCCCCAGGGCCCCGCCCGCCGTTCTTCCCCCAATCCGATGCCGTCTCCCAACCTGCACCCCATGCTCAACGTGGCCGTCAAGGCCGCCCGCGCCGCCGGCGCCATCATCAATCGCGCCGCGCTCGACATCGAGGCGGTGCGCGTTTCGCAGAAGCAGGTCAACGACTTCGTGACCGAAGTCGATCACGCGAGCGAGCGGGCCGTCATCGAGACGCTGCTCGGCGCCTATCCGGGGCACGGCATCCTGGCCGAGGAATCGGGCACCGAGCACGGCGCCCGCGATTCCGACTACGTGTGGATCATCGATCCGCTGGACGGCACCACCAACTTCATTCACGGCTTCCCGGTCTATTGCGTCTCGATTGCGCTCGCGATCAAGGGCAAGGTCGAGCAGGCCGTCATCTTCGACCCCACCCGCAACGACCTCTTCACCGCCACCCGCGGGCGCGGCGCCTATATGAACGAGCGCCGCATCCGCGTGAGCAAGCGGATCCGGCTGAACGAGTGCCTGATCTCCACCGGCTTCCCCTTCCGCACCGGCGACAACTTCAAGCAGTACCTGGCCATCATGGCCGACCTGATGCCGCGCGCTGCCGGGCTGCGCCGCCCGGGCTCCGCGGCGCTGGACCTGGCCTACGTCGCCGCCGGCTTCAGCGACGCCTTCTTCGAGACCGGCCTCAACATCTGGGACGTGGCGGCCGGCTCGCTGCTGGTGACGGAAGCCGGTGGACTGATCGGCAACTTCACCGGCGAACCCGACTTTCTCGAGCAGCGCGAATGCCTCGCCGGAGCGCCGAAGATCTACGGCCAGCTGGTCCCGCTCCTGGCCAAGTACTCGAAGTTCGCAAGCGTCGATGACAAGTTCGCTGCCAGCGAGCGCGCGCGCGAGGTCGACCCCTCCGCCGGCAGCGTCTACGCGCGCAGCACCGTGCCCGGCGCATCGAGCGACGTCGAAGCAGCACTGGATGGTCAACCCGCCGCCACCCCGGCCCCGCGCAAGCTCACCCGCCTGCGCCGTGAAGAAAGCCCGGTCACGCCGGCCGCGGGCGACGACGCCGCCGAGTGATGCAGGCGCAGCGCGCCGCCACCGAACGGGGCCGCGCCGCGCTGCGCGTGGTGCTCTCCCACTACATCGCCAACGGGCTCTCGGTTGCCTTCGGGCTGCTGCTGATCTCGGGCGGTGTCCACCTGGCGCTTGGCAGCGCCGCCGCGGCAGCAGCCGGCGTGGGCGTGATCGTGACCGCACCGCCCGACCTGCCCGGCCCGCGCCGCGGCAAGTTCTGGCAGATGGTGCCCTCGCCGCTGGTCGGCCTGCCGCTCTTCTTCTGCGTGCAGCTGCTGCATTCCGCGCCGCTGCGCCTCGGCTTGCTGCTCGTGCCCGCGACCTTCCTGGCCTTCGTGGCGATGGCATGGGGCAAGCGCGGCATCCCGATCGCCATCGCGATCATGTTCTCGATGATCTTCTCGATGGCCACGCCGGCGCCCACCGGCATGCACGAGATCGTCGACCGCACGCTGCACTTCGGCCTGGGCGCCGGGCTCTACGTGATCTACGCGCTGCTCGCGAACCATGCGCTCAACGGCCGCTACCGCGTGCAGGCGATGGCCGACCTGCTGTTCTCGCTGGCCGCGCTGATGCGCACCGAGGCCCGCCAGTTCACGCCGCGCGACGAATCCGGCGACGTGCGCGAAGTACCCGCGCCGCTGCTGGGCCAGTTGCTGCGCGCGCAGGCGGCGCTGGCCGACCAGCTGCAGGCAACGCGCGACATCGTGCTCGAATCGCCCCGCACGCCGCGCCGCCAACGGCTCGCAGGGATGCTGGTCACCGTCCTCGAACTGCGCGACATGCTGCTGGCCAGCGAGCTCGACCTCGACGCGCTCAAGGCGCACCCCGGCCATGCCGCGGCGCTGCGCGAGATGCAGCGCATCCTCGACGAACTGGCCGACGAGACGGTCGCGCTAGCCGACACCTTGCTGCTCGGCCGCCGACCCGACCCCGTGCCCGATCGCCGCCCGGAGCTCGCGGCCATCCATCTCGAAGGCGATGCGGCGCGGCCCGCCCCCGCCGCCGGGCCGACGCCTGCGATGCTCGCGCGCGGCCTGGCCAGCCGCATCGGCCACATCAACGACGAGGTGCTGCACCTCGTGAGCCTCGCGCGCGGCGAGCGCGAGCCCGACCTCACCATCGTGCGCGCGAACTGGCACATGTTCGTGAGCCCTACCGATTGGTCGCTGCGCCCTTTCCTCGCGCTGTGGCAATGGGACGCGCCGCCGCTGCGCCATGCGATCCGCGCCGCGCTCGCGGTCGCCGTCGGCTATGCCATCGCCGTCATGCTCCCCTGGGGCTCGCACGACTACTGGATCCTCTTGACGATCGTGGTGGTGCTGCGCGGCAGCCTCTCGCAGACGCTGGAAAGGCGCAACAGCCGCGTGGCCGGCACGCTGCTGGGGTGCGTGTTCGCGGTGGCCGTGCTGTCGACTCATCCCTCCGCCCTGGGCTCGCTCATCGCGATGACCGCCGCGCAGGCCATTGCGCACGGATTCGCGGTGCGGCGCTACCTGGTCACGTCGGTGGCAGCCACCGTCCTGGGGCTGTTGCAGGCGCACGCACTCAACGTGGGCATGAGCCCCACCTTCGCCCTGTTCGAGCGCGTGGCCGACACGCTGATCGGCGCCGGCGTGGCCTGGGCCTTCTGCTACGTGCTGCCCTCTTGGGAGCGCAGCCAGATCCCCTCGCTGGTCGCGCGCACGCTGACGGCGCAGGCCCGCCATGCGCGGCTCGCGCTCGGCCTGGGCCAGCTGCGCGCGGTGCAGACCAGCCCCGAGCTCGACTGGCGCCTGGCGCGCCGCGAGGCCTACGACAGCCTCTCGGCCCTGGTGCAGGCCACGCAGCGCTCCCTGTCGGAGCCGCGCGCCGTACGGCCGCCGCTGGAGCCGCTGGAGCACCTGCAGGCGCACAGCTACCAGCTGCTGGCCCAGCTCAGCGCAGTGAAATCCATGCTGGTGCTGCGGCGCGACCGCCTCACCCCGGCCGAGATCGAGGGGCCGCTGCAGCGCGCGGCCGCACGCATCGAGGCCAACATCGGCAGCACGCCCACCACCGGCCCCGTCATGCCCGAGAGCGCTGCCGCCACAACGGTGGCGGAGCCCATCCCGCTGCCCGATCCCTTCGAGAACGACGTCAGCCCCTGGCTGCTGCGGCGGCTCGACATGGCGACCGCCATCTCGGCGCAGCTGCGCGATGACGCAGCGCGCATTCTTCAATCCGCCACGCTGGACACCATTCCCAAGACTGCCTGATGAACAAGGAAATGCTTCTCTCCCATCCGTGGTTCGGGCCCATCCTGGCTGCACTGGTCGCCGTTCCGCTGGCACTGCTCGCTCATCGCATCGGCGGCTTGGTGCTGCGGCGCTTGATGCGCCACGCACCCGTGGTCCACGCGATGCTCGTCAACATCCAGGGCCCGGCGCGCTTCGTGCTGCCGCTCGTTGCGCTTCAGATGGTGTGGCAGGCCGCGCCGGACGACCTGCGCTTCATCAACAGCGTGCGGCACCTCAACGGGCTGTTGTTCATTGCGGCGGCGACATGGCTCGCCATCCGCGCCGTCAACGGCATTGCCGATGGCGTGCTGTCCAAGCACCCTCACGACGTCGAAGACAACCTCCAGGCTCGCCGCGTGCTCACCCAGACCCGCGTGCTGGCGCGCACCGCCGCCAGCGTGCTGCTGGTGGCAGGCGCCTCGTTGATGCTCATGACCTTCCCGGGCGCGCGCCAGGTCGGCGCCAGCCTGCTGGCCTCCGCGGGCGTGATCGGCATCGTGGCCGGCCTGGCCGCCAAGCCGGTGTTCAGCAACCTGATCGCCGGGCTGCAGATCGCGCTGGCGCAGCCGATCCGCATCGACGACGTGCTGGTGGTCGAGGGCGAATGGGGCCGCGTGGAGGAGATCACCGGCACCTTCGTCGTCCTGCGCATCTGGGACGACCGGCGCCTGATCCTGCCGCTGTCCTACTTCATCGAGAAGCCCTTCCAGAACTGGACGCGCAGCAGCTCGCAGCTGCTGGGCTCGGTCTTCGTGTACGCCGACTACGGCATGCCGCTGGCGCCGCTGCGCGAACAGGTCGAGCGCATCGTGAAGGCGGCGCCCGAGTGGGACGGTCGCTTCTTCAACCTGCAGGTGACGGATACCACCGAGCGCACCATGCAGATCCGGGTGCTGTGCACCGCCGCCTCTTCGTCACTGGCCTTCGACCTGCGCTGCAAGGTGCGCGAGGGGCTGATCGGGTACATGCAGCGGGAGTACCCGCAGTTCCTGCCCCGGCTGCGCATCGAGGGCGATCCGCAATCGCAATCGCAAGCGGAAGCAGAAGCGGAAGCTGCAGTCCCTTCCAGCTTCCGGCCGTCCTCAGCCAGGCGGGGCTGAGCGGCGCGCCCGCGCGGGGCGGGCAGCGGCGGCGAGCACCTCGGCGCGCTGCCGCACCACCTCGTGGATGGATTCGATCAACAACCGGGCGCCCTCCCCCGCTTCGCTGCCGCGCCGTACGGTGAGCCCGACGGGGCCTTCGGTGCTCGCAGTGTCGATGGCCAGGCGGCGCAGCTCGCCACGCGCCAGAAACCCGTCGACCGCCCCTTGCGGCGCAAACCAGACGGCGTCGGCGCACTGCAGCAGACCGACAGCGAAGCTGGTGTCGGTCGCCTCCACCATGCAGCGCGGCGGCGCCATGCCTTGCGCGACCAGGAAAGCATCTGCGGTGTGGCGGATCAGCGTGCCCGAGACCGGCACGATGAACGGATAGGCAGCCAGCGCCTCGAGTTCGGGGCGCCGCTGCGATGCGAGGGGATGCGCAGGGCGAGCAACCAGCAGCAGCGGCTCGCTGTACAGGTGCTCGAAGGCCAGATCCGCCATCGCCGAGGCCTGGGCCAGCCGACCCAGCACCAGGTCGATCTCGCCCTGGCGCAGCTGCGTCATGAGTTGCGCGTTGGTGCCGCTGGCCACACGCACGCGCAGCGCGGGCGCCTTCGCGTGCAGCGCCGCGATGGCCGCCGGCAGCAGATGGGCCGCCATGTTCGGCAAGGCGCCCACCGCCACGTGCAGCTGATCGAGCTCCGGCTGGTCGAGCGCCAGGCCCAGGCCTTCGCGCAATCCGCGCAGCGCCACCACGGCGTGTCGCACCAGCACATCGGCTGCTGGCGTCAGCTCGACGCCGCGTCGCCTGCGCAGCAGCAGCCGGCGCCCGACGATGTCCTCGAGCTCGGCGACGGTCTTGGAGACCGCGGGCTGCGTGAGCGCGAGCGCCTTGGCCGCGCGCACCAGGTTGCGCTCCTGCGCGACGACCACAAGGCATTGCAGGTGGCGCAGCTTGAGGCGGGCAAAGTTTATAGCTGGCATGCGCATCTCCTCGGCGATGTTCCCCGCGAAATATAACCAGCCGGAATACCAGGCAGAACAGCTTTCAGTTGTGCCGGAACGAACGCGCTCCTAGAGTCTCCCTGTTGCGTCCTTGCCGCATGCGCCCCCGAACCCGGAGACAAACACATGACCCGCCCTGCTTCCTTCGGCGCGATGCGCCGCCTCGGCCTTGCGGCCACCTGCGCCGCCCTGGCGCTCGGGCTCGCGGGCCCGCCCGCCCATGCCGACAGCGCCTACCCGTCGAAGCCAGTGAAGTTCATCACCAACTTCCCGGCCGGCGGGCCGCTCGACATCCTCGGCCGCGCGCTGTCCGACGCATTGCAGAAAGACCTGAAGCAGCCCTTCGTCGTGGACAACCGCCCCGGCGCAGGCGGCAACATCGGCGCCGACGTGGTGGCCAAGAGCCCGGCCGACGGCTACACGGTGCTGCTGTCGATCGACACCACCTTCACCATCAACCCGCACCTCTACGCCTCGATGCCCTTCGCGGCGAAGGACCTGAAGCCGCTGATGATCTTCAGTTCCTCGGGCCTCGCCTTCGGTGTCGCCTCTTCGGTGGATGCGAAGACGCTGCCCGATTTCATCCGGCAGGGCAAGGCGCAGCCCTTCACCTTCGCCTCTGCGGGCAACGGCAGCCCGGGCCACATCGCCGCAGAGATCTTCTCGAACGCGACCGGCGCGAAGATCACGCACGTGCCCTACAAGGGCAATGCCCCGGCCGTGACGGCGCTGCTGTCGGGCGAGGTGCAGGCCGGCATTCTTGCCACGCCCGGCCTGCTGCCGCACCTGCAGGCCGGCAAGTTGCGAGCGCTGGCGGTGACCGGGCGCCAACGCTCGCCGATGCTGCCGCAGGTGGCCGCGGTGGGCGAGCTCGGGCTCAAGGACCTGGAGTTCGAGGTGCTCTACCTCGCGATGGTCCCGGCCGCCACCCCCGAGCCCGTGATGCAGACCTTGCGCCGCGCGCTGCAGTCTGCCCTGGCGCTGCCGGAGCTCAAGACGCGGCTCGCCGCCCTCGACATGGTGGCGCTCGGCGAGACCGGCGCCGTCGCGCAGCAGCACCTGGACGCAAGCCGCGAACGCTATGCCCGGATCGTCAAGGCGACCGGCATGAAGCTGGACTGAAGCCCCATGCGCACGCAGCCTCAGCCGTTACCGCGCCGGCGCCGGTCGGCCTTGGGCAGCACCGCCGCGGCGGCGAGCTGCTCGGCGCGCGCCTGCAGCTGGTGCAGGGCCTCGTCCAGGCTGGCCGCCTGGTCGGCATCCAGCACGGCCAGCAGGTCGGCATTGATGCGCGTCACCAGCGGATGGAGCTCGTCGTACACCGCCTGCCCGCGCTCGGTGAGCTGCAGCAGCACCTGGCGCCGGTCGCCGGCGGTGTGCGTGCGCGACAGCAACTGCTTCTGGACGAGCGATCCCACCGCCTTCGAGGTACGGGCCCGATCGAGCTGCGCATGTTCGGCCAGTTGCGAGGAGCTCAGCGCGCCGCGGCTGGCGAGCGTCGCGATCAGCCGCCATTCGCGCCGGGTGATGCCGAAGCGTCCTTCGCACAGGCGGATGACCATGCTGCCCGCGACCGACAGCAGGCGGGACAGCCGGTACAGCAGCAGCCCATCGAGGGATCGGGGCGTGGATTCGCTCATCTCGGGGTTAGTCCGGGGAATGGTTGATTTGATCAATCAGGTGCCCCGACTCTAAATTCGATCGGTGCCGCGGCACGGCCAAGGCTCGACGAACCGATAGAGAAAGACCGGAGACAACCCGATGCACGCCTTCAACCTTCATCGCCGCCGCGCGCTCGCCGTGCTGGGAGGCGTCGCCCTCGCCTCGCTCGCGCATGCGCAGGCCTTTACGCCCGGCCAGCCCATCAAGGTGCTGATCGGCGTGCCCGCCGGCGGCACGCAGGACGTGCTGACGCGCGCCATCGCGCACGAGGTGCGCGACACCCTGGGCCCGCTGGTCATCGACAACCGCTCCGGCGCGGCAGGCCGCATTGCCGCCGAGGCAGTGAAGACCGCGGCACCCGACGGCCGCATGCTGCTGCTGGGCACGGCCAGCATGATGACCATGTTCCCCAGTGCCTACAGGCAGCTTTCGTACGACCCGGTCAAGGACTTCGTGCCGATCGTCAATGCGGCGCGCTTCGAGCTGGCGCTGGTGATCCACAAGGACGTGCCCGCCAATACGCTGCCGGAGTTCATCGCCTGGGCCAAGGGCCAGGGCGACAAGCTGAGCTTCGCCTCGTACGGTGCAGGCACGCCCTCGCACTTCCTGGGCGAGATGCTCAATCGTGCGGCCGGCCTGAAGATGGTGCACGTGCCCTACCGGGGCTCGACGCCTGCGCGCCAGGACCTGATGGGCGGCACCGTGCCGGTCTACTTCGACACGGTGGGCGGCGCGCTCCAGCTGCAGGCCAGCGGCCGCGTGAAGGTGCTGGCCACCAGCGGCGAGAAGCGATCGCCCTTGATGCCCAGCCTGCCCACCTTCGTGGAGGCCGGCTACAAGGACGTGGTGGCGGCGGCCTGGTTCGCCTACTACGCGCCGCGCAGCACGCCTCAGCCCATCGTCGACAAGCTGCGTGCCGAGTTCACCCGCGCGGTGAACTCGCGCGAAGTGCGCCAGCAACTGCTGCAGAACGGCATGTACCCGGTGGGCGACGGACCCGACGCGCTCCTGAAAACCATGCGCGAAGACACCGCACGCTGGAGCGGCATCATGAAGGCAGTCAACTTCCAGGCCAACGATTGAACCTCCCCATGCTCCGACATCTTCTGCGCCGCCTTGCCGGCACCCTCGCCCTCGCCGCACTGACGAGCCTTGCTTTCGCACAATCTGCCGACGGCCCGCTGCGCATCGTCGTCGGCTACGCGCCCGGCGGCGCTACCGACCGGGTGGCCCGCATCGTGGGCGACAAGCTCCAGGCCAGGCTAGGCGTGCCGGTGGTCGTCGAGAACAAGCCTGGCGCCGGCGGGCGCCTCGCGGCCCAGCAGGTCAAGGCCACCCCGGCCGGGCAGAACGTGCTGATGCTCGCCAACCCCGCGGTGATGGTGGTTGCGCCGCTGGTCTTCAAGGACAGCGGCTACGACCCCGAGCGCGACTTCGTCCCGGTCTCGCATGTCAACGACTACGAGTTCGCGCTGTCGGTCTCGACCGCCGTGCCCGTGCGCGAGCTGGCGCACCTGCTGGCCTGGATGCGGGCCAATCCCGACAAGGCCAACGTCGGCGTGCCGGCGACGGGCAGCCTGCCGCATTTCTTCGGTCTCATGGTGGGCGAGAAGGCGAAGGTGCAGACCCAGGTGGTCGGCTATCGCGGCTCGGCCCCCTTGCTGACCGACCTGATCGGCGGCCAGGTGCCGATCGCCGTCGACACGCTGGACGTGGTCATCCCGCAGCACCAGGCCGGCAAGGTGCGCATCCTCGCGATGTCGGGCGCGAAGCGCTCTCCCTTTGCGCCCGAGGTGCCGACCTTCAAGGAGGCGGGGCTCGACCTCGTCGCGCTCGGCTGGAACGCCTTCTTCGCGCCGGCGACCATGCCGCGCGAGAAGGTCGCGCGGCTCTCGCAAGCGATCCGGGAGGTCATGCAGGACCCGGACACGACGCGGCGCTTCAAGGATTCGCTGATGACTCCGGTGACCAGCACGCAGGAGCAGACCGCGGCCATGCTCAAGGCCTACCGCGCGCAATGGGCGCCCGTGGTCCAGAAATCCGGCTACCAACCCTGACCGTCATGCAACGTCCCAACATCATCTTCATCGTGGCCGACGACCTCGGCTTTGCCGACCTCGGCTGCTACGGCGGGCGCGATGCGGCGTTCGGTCCCGTGTCGCCGGTGCTCGATGGCCTGGCCGCCAAGGGCATCCGCTTCACGCAGGGCTATGCGAACTCGCCCGTGTGCTCGCCCACCCGCTTTGCACTGATGACCGCGCGCTACCAATACCGCCTGCGGGGCGCGGCCGAGGAGCCGATCAACAGCAAGAGCCGCGGCAGTGCCACGCTCGGCCTGCCGCCCGCGCATCCCACCTTGCCCTCGCTGCTGCGTGGCGCGGGCTACCGCACGGCATTGATCGGCAAGTGGCACCTGGGCTTTCCGCCCGCCTTCGGTCCGTTGCGCTCGGGCTACGAGGAGTTCTTCGGGCCCATGTCGGGCGGGGTCGACTACTTCACGCACTGCGACTCGGCCGGGCGCCACGACCTGTGGGCCGGTGAGGAAGACAAGCAGGAAGAGGGCTACCTCACCGACCTGCTCTCGCGCCGCGCGGTCGACTACGTCGAGCGCATGGCCGGCCAGCAGGCGCCCTTCTTCCTGAGCCTGCACTACACGGCGCCGCACTGGCCCTGGGAAACGCGCGAAGATGCCGGCCGCGCGCCGGCCGTCAAGAACAACCTCTTCGACCTGGCCGGCGGCAACATCCACGTCTACCGCCGCATGATCCACCACATGGACGAGGGCATCGGCTGGATCATGGCCGCGCTCGAGAAGCAGGGAATCGCCGACAACACGCTGGTCGTCTTCACCAGTGACAACGGGGGCGAGCGCTTCTCGGACAACTGGCCGCTCGTCGGCGGCAAGATGGACCTGACCGAGGGCGGCATCCGCGTGCCGTGGATCGCGCACTGGCCCGCCGTCATTCACGCCGGCGGCGAGAGCAGCCAGCACTGCATGACGATGGACTGGTCGGCCACGATGCTCGAAGCCGCAGGCGCCGCTGCCGATCCGGACTATCCACTCGATGGCGTCTCGCTGCTGCCCGTGCTGCGCGACGCGGCGACGCGCTTTCGCCGCCCGCTGCACTGGCGCATGAACCACCGCGGCCAGCGTGCCCTGCGCGATGGCGACTGGAAGTACCTGCAGGTCGACGGCCACGAGTACCTGTTCAACATCTCGGCCGACGAGCGCGAGCGCGCCAACCAGGCCGGCCGCGAGCCGGAGCGCCTGGCCAAGCTGCGCGCCGCCTGGGAAGCATGGAACGCGAGCATGCCTGCCATCCCGGACGACGCGACCGTGAGCCTGGGCTACTCGGCCAAGAACATGCCGCAGCGCTGAGCGCCGGGTCGGGCCTGCCTCAGCCCGACATCGAAGACGTCCGCCCCTCGCCCGGGGCGGTGTCGTCGTCCTCCTCGGCCATACTTAGAATGTCCTGGGCCGAAAGCTTCCCGATCAGTTCCGGATGGTCGCGGTTCACATGTGCCTGTACGGCAGCGATGAGTTCCGCATCGGTGGAGCCACGGATCGCTTCGCCGCATTCACAGTTGATCAGCTTGGCCATGTCTTCCTCCTTTCAACGGGGGTGTCACGATGGTGCCAGACGGGGATGGAGAAAACCTTGGCGAAACATTGGCGCCCGGGGCGGAGACGCGGATCCAGCTTTGCGGACGACTGGTCGCCAAGCTCGAGGGGCGACGCATCGAGGAGCTGCTGCCGGGTCGGCAGGGCCGGCTTCTCTTCGCTTATCTCGCAGCGCAACGCAGGCACGCCCTCACCCGATCGCAGCTCACGCAAGCACTCTGGCCGAACAATCCGCCGCCGGCTGCGGATGCTGCACTCAGCGCCTTGCTCACCAAGCTCCGAGGGGTGCTGGGCGCGCACGCCGTGCTCGGCAAGCAAGAGCTGCGGCTGGTGCTCCCCGCCGATGCCTGGATCGACCTGGAAGCGGCGCTAGAGGGACTGCACCGGGCGGAATCCGCCGTTGCGCGCCAGGGCTGGACCGCCGCATGGGGACCGGCTCGCGTCGCCCTGCACATCGCCATGCGGCCCTTTCTTCCGGGCTATGACGCGCCCTGGATCGATGCGACCCGCGAACAGATCGAAGACGTCCTGCTCCGGGCCCACGAGTGCGTCGCCGTCACCGGTCTCGCGCTGCGCGGGAGCGAACTGGCGTCGGCTGCGCGTTCGGCGCGCGCGCTGATGAAGCTGGCGCCCTACCGCGAATCGGGCTACCGCTTCATGATGGAAATTCTTGCGCTTCAGGGAAATGTGGCCGAGGCCCTGCTGATTCACGAGCGTTTGCGCCGATTGCTGTGCGACGAACTCGGCGCTTCCCCCAGTCCCGCGACACTGGCCGTTCACAAGCGGCTTCTGCACCGCACCTCATGACAGGGTTGCCGCGCCTGCGCAGGAGGCGCCAGGTCTTGGTGTGGCGAGGGCTGCTCAACACCCACCCACCGTGCGCAGGCCATTCGCTCGCCTTGACTAAGATATTATTTAGATATATCTTTTAAAAATTAGATATAGACATCCAAGGACCCTCCCTCATGCAGGCTTTTCGACACTTTCCACACGGCCATCCCCGTGGCGACCATGGAGACGGCTTGAGCGGCGGTCGCGGTGGCCGCGGCGGCGGCGGCCGGATCTTCGGCCACGGCGGCCTGCGCTTCGTGCTGCTGCAACTCATCGCCATGAAGCCCAGCCACGGCTACGAGCTGATCAAGCTCATCGAGGAACGCCTGGGCGGCCGCTACAGCCCCAGCCCGGGCATCGTCTACCCGACGCTGACCCTGCTCGAGGAACTGGGCCACGTGAGCGTCGACACCGCCGAGGGCGGCAACCGCAAGCGCTACACCATCACCGAGGCCGGGTGCGAGTTCCTCGACGCCAACCGGGAGACCACCGACGAGATGATGGCCCGCATGAGCGGCGGCGTCGACGGCGCGGGCCCGCGGGCCGGCCGGCCGCCGCAGGTACTGCGGGCGATCGAGAACCTCAAGCTCGCGATGCGCCTGCGCCTCGCGCGCGAACCGCTCACCGAACAACAAGCCCACGAATTCGCCGCGGTGCTCGACAGCGCCGCTCAACAGTTGGAACGCATCTGAATCCCATGACCGATTTCCCATCCCCCTCCTCCTCCCCCGACCGCCTGCCGCGTCGCGTGCGCCACGAGCTGCGCTTTCGCAGGCTCGAGGTACGTGCCGTCCAGCGGGTGACGCCACACCTGGTGCGCATCACGCTCGGCGGCGATGAGCTCGCCGGCTTCACCAGCCCGGGCTTCGACGACCACTCGAAGCTCTTCTTTCCGGACCCGCAGACCGGCGAACTGCGCCTACCGACCGTCGGACCCGAGGGCCCCTCCTGGCCCGAGGGCCCCAAGCCCGCGATGCGCGACTACACGCCGCGGCATTACGACGCGGCGGCAGGCACGCTCGATTTCGACTTCGCACTGCACGAGGCCGGCCCGGCCACGCGCTGGGCCGAGCAGGCCCGCGTGGGCGATGTGCTCGGCGTGGGCGGGCCGCGCGGCTCCTTCATCGTGCCGACCGATTTCGACTGGCACCTGCTGATCGGCGACGACACCGCGCTGCCCGCGATCTCGCGGCGCCTGGCCGAACTGCCGGCGGGCGCTCGCGCACTGGTGCTGGCGGAGGTGGACGACGAGGCCGACCAGATTCCACTGCCAACCCGAGCCGACCTCGAACTGCACTGGGTGTATCGCCGCGACACTCCGCCCGGCACCGGAAGCGCCCTGCTCGAGACACTGCGTGCGCTCACGCTCCCCGCCGGCGATTTCCACGCCTGGGTGGCCTGCGAATCGGCCGCCGCCAAGGCGCTGCGAACCCATCTGGTCGCAGACCGGGGCGCGAACCCGAAGTGGATCCGCGCCTCCGGCTACTGGCGCCGCGGCGCCGTGGCCACGCACGACACCCACGACGACTGACGCAGCAGTGCACTGGCCGAAGGCGGTATGCCGCGCGGCCGTTTGACACCCCATCCCTGCCCGACCAGAATTTCGGACTGAGTACTTAGCGGTTATCTGATTGCAAGGGATTCGGAGATGGACATCGGACTTGCCCAATGGCAGTTCCTGCTCGCGCTGCTGACAGGGGCGCTGCTTCTGTTCGTCGTCATGTGGATCGCCTGGCACCACGTCGCCGAGCGCCGCGAAGCCGAGCGCCGCATCGCCGCGGCCCGCGTGCGCTCCGGCCATCTGCCGCTGGAGATCCCGACGGTGCCTGGCGGGCTGAACCGCTCGGTCGATTCGGCGCCCGATACGCTGCCCGGATGGTTCATCCAGGGCAAGGGCGAGCAC
The DNA here is from genome assembly GCF_051400855.1 of Variovorax stachyos. Taxonomy (NCBI): domain Bacteria; kingdom Pseudomonadati; phylum Pseudomonadota; class Betaproteobacteria; order Burkholderiales; family Comamonadaceae; genus Variovorax; species Variovorax stachyos. The sequence continues at coordinate 456,354 of NZ_JBLFFN010000003.1, forward strand.
ACGGTCGTCGACGAGCAGCCGCGCATCCGCGTGCGCTATGTCGATCCGCACGGCCGCAAGGCGGAGTGCACGATGAAGGTCGAGCACCTGGACCTGCAGAAGAGGCTCCTCACCGGGCGCGGCGAACTGCCGGGCGAGACCTACCGCATCCCGCTGCACATGATCACCGGCGCGCGCGTCGCGGAGTCGGGGCAGCGCTTCAACATCGACACCTGGGTGGATGCGGTGCGTGTCGCGCGCCGGCGGCGCGGGCAGATCTAGAGCGGGCCATCGAAACAACGGGCGTGCGCCGCGACGTGCACGCCCGTTTCCTTATGATGCGGGCCCGGCCGACTTCCCGGCCTCGCACCCATCCACCGCCTCGATGACTCTTCCCGCGACCGCACCGCACACGCCGATGATGAGCCAGTACCTGGCCCTCAAGGCGGACCATCCCGACACCCTGCTGTTCTATCGGATGGGCGATTTCTACGAGCTGTTCTACGCGGATGCCGAGAAAGCCGCGCGTCTGCTCGACATCACGCTTACGCAGCGCGGCCAATCGGCGGGGCAGCCGGTGGTGATGTGCGGGGTGCCCTTCCACTCGGTCGACACCTACCTCGCGCGGCTGATCAAGCTCGGCGAGTCGGTGGCCATCTGCGAACAGGTCGGCGAGGTGGGCGCCGCCAAGGGGCCGGTGGAACGCAAGGTGGTGCGCGTGGTCACGCCCGGCACGCTGACCGATGCCGAGCTGCTGCAGGACAAGAGCGATTCGCTGCTGCTCGCGGTGCATGCAGGGTCGCGCAACTTCTGCGGCCTGGCCTGGCTCAGCGTCACCGGCGCCGAACTGCGCCTGGCCGAGTGCCCGGCCGATGCGCTGGAAGCCTGGATCGCACGCGTCGGGCCGAGCGAGCTGCTCTACAGCGCGGAGGTCACGCCAGGCTTCGAACAGCGCCTGAAGGCGGCGCGCAACGGCGCGGCCTTCACGCTCTCGGTGCGGCCGGCCTGGCAGTTCGACGGCGGCCTGGGCGAGCGCAAGCTGTGCGAGCAGATGGGCAGCAACAGTCTCGCAGCCTGGGGCGCGGAGTCGCTGGCCAATGCCCACGCCGCCGCGGCCGCGCTGTTGGGCTATGCCGAGCACACGCAGGGCCGCGCGCTGTCGCACGTGCAGCGCCTATCGGTGGAGCGCGACGGCGAGCTGATCGATCTGCCGCCCACCACGCGCCGCAACCTGGAGCTCGTGCAGACCTTGCGCGGCGAGGATTCGCCCACGCTGTTCTCGCTGCTCGACACCTGCATGACGGGCATGGGCAGCCGGCTACTCAAGCGCTGGCTGCTGGCGCCGCGCCGGGACCGCAGCGAGGCGCAGTCGCGCCTGGAGGCCATTGCCGCGCTGCAGGCCGCACCATCGGGTGCTCCCGCGGCGCCTTGGCGCGCGCTGCGCGATCGGCTCAAGAACACGAGCGATGTGGAGCGCATCGCCGCGCGCATCGCGCTGCGCCAGGTGCGCCCGCGGGAGCTGGTCGCGCTGCGCATGGCGCTGGCGAAGGCAGAGGAACTTGCGCCGGCCCTGCCCGCATCCTCTTCGCCGCTGCTCGCGCAGATGGCCGCGCAACTGGCGCCGCCGCCGGGCTGCGTCGAGCTGCTGCTGGCGGCCATCCACCCCGAGCCTTCCGCGCTGGTGCGCGACGGCGGCGTGATCGCGGACGGCCACGATGCCGAGCTCGACGAGCTGCGCGCCATCAGCGAGAACAGCGATGCCTACCTGCTGCAGCTCGAGGCCAGCGAGCGCGAGCGCACCGGCATCTCGAACCTGCGCGTGCAGTTCAACCGCGTGCACGGCTTCTACATCGAGGTCACGCAGAGCGCGCTTGCCAAGGTGCCGGACAACTACCGCCGCCGCCAGACGCTGAAGAACGCCGAGCGCTTCATCACGCCCGAGCTCAAGGCCTTCGAGGACAAGGCCCTGTCTGCGCAGGACCGCGCCCTGGCGCGCGAGAAGTGGCTCTACGAGCAACTGCTCGATGCATTGCAGCCCTCGGTCTCGGCACTCACGCGGCTGGCGGGCGCACTGGCCGCGCTCGATGCGCTGTGCACGCTGGCCGAGCGCTCGCACACGCTGCACTGGCGCCAGCCCTTCTTCGTGGCTCATCCCTGCATCGAGATCGAGAAGGGCCGCCACCCGGTGGTCGAAGCCCGGTTGGCCGAGAAGTCATCGGGCGCGTTCATCGCGAACGACACGCGCATGGGCCCCCAGCAACGCATGCAGGTGATCACCGGCCCCAACATGGGCGGCAAGTCCACCTACATGCGGCAGGTCGCGATCATCGTGCTGCTCGCCTCCATCGGCTCGCACGTGCCGGCCGACGCCTGCCGGCTGGGCCCCATCGACGCCATCCACACGCGCATCGGCGCGGCCGACGACCTGGCCAACGCACAGTCGACCTTCATGCTGGAGATGACCGAGGCGGCGCAGATCCTGCACGGCGCCACGGCTCATTCGCTGGTGCTGATGGACGAGATCGGCCGCGGCACCAGCACCTTCGACGGCCTGGCGCTGGCCGCCGGCATCGCGGCCCAGCTGCACGACCGCACGCGCGCCTTCACCCTGTTCGCGACGCACTACTTCGAGCTCACCGAGTTCCCGGCCACTCACCATGCCGCAGTCAACATGCATGTGAGCGCCACCGAAGCCGGGCGCGACATCGTGTTCCTGCACGAGGTGCAGCCGGGGCCGGCCAGCAAGAGCTACGGCATCCAGGTCGCACGCCTGGCCGGCATGCCGGCGGCAGTGGTCAACCATGCGCGCCAGGCACTCGAAGCCCTGGAGGCCCAGCAGTTGCAGGCCCGCGCCCAGGTCGACCTGTTCGCGCCGCCGCCGACGGTGGAGGCGCCACCGGCGAGCGCCGTAGAATCCGCGCTGACGGCGCTCGACCCCGACACGCTGAGCCCGCGCGAGGCGCTCGAGGCGATCTACACACTCAAGAAGCTCCACGCGCGCGAGCACGGTTAGGGCCTGTTAACACATGACTTACTGCGTAGGCATCAAACTCAACGCCGGCCTGGTGTTTCTCTCCGACTCGCGCACCAACGCGGGGGTGGACCACATCAGCACCTTCCGCAAGATGATCGTCTACGAGCAGCCGGGCGATCGCGTCATGGTGCTGCTGTCGGCGGGCAACCTCAGCATCTCGCAGTCGGTGCGCGAGATCTTGCAGATCGAGGAACTGCGCGAAGGGCGCGAAGCACGCGAGACATGCGAGGACGGCGACGACAAGCCACCCATCACCATCTGGAACGCGAAGAGCATGTTCGACGCCGCACGCGTGCTGGGCTCGGCGGTGCGCCATGTCTACGACCGCGACGCCGAAGCGCTCAAGCATGCAGGCCTGGAATTCAACGTCTCCTTCATCTTCGGCGGCCAGGTCAAGGGCGAGGGCATGCGCCTGTTCCTGGTCTACGCGGCCGGCAATTTCATCGAGGCCACCACAGAGACGCCCTACTTCCAGGTCGGCGAGTCCAAATACGGCAAACCCGTACTCGACCGCGTGCTGACGCCCGACACGCCGCTGGACGAGGCTGCCAAGTGCGCGCTGGTCTCGATGGACTCCACGATGAAGTCCAACCTCTCGGTTGGCCTGCCGTTGGACCTGGTGGTGTATGAGGCCAACCGCCTCCAGACCGACAAGGTGGTCTGCATCGACGCCGACAACCCTTACTACCGCATGGTCCACAACAGCTGGGGCCAGAAGCTGCGCGAGGTGTTCGACAGCATCGATGACCCGGTCTGGGACGACGCCTACGCCGAGCACCCGCTCAAGATGCCGGCAAGGCGCCACAGCCCGCTGCGCAAGATCTCGACCCCAGACGAAAAGCTCATCTGAGCGTCTCGCGGTTCGGGTGCAATCGCCACCCGCCATCTCCGCACTTGCCCTGGCCAAAGGATTAACCCGCCACGGATCAATCCCGGCGGGCCAACCGGCTCAACCGTCTACCGCACCTCCGTCGTCCTCGACAGCGTGGTGCCCGGCAGGCGGCCGCGACCACGAGCACACCGCACCCCGCAACGCAAGCGGATGGCCTGACGTGGGCCACTCCCACCCTCCGGCGCCGTGAGCCACCGCGCGGCGGCGTCTTGGCTCCTCCGGGCCTATCGACCCGCCGGGCGAAAAGGAACACTGGATTCAAGCCGGCGATCGAGCGAGACCGATCCCGGTAGTCAGATTCCAGAGTTGTCTCGCGCCAGTCCAGGAGCTTCTCCGTGACAAGCACATTTCTCGAGACCGAACTCATGCATCGCGCACTGCACGAGATCGACCAGTTGCTCTCCGCACTCCAAAGCACCGCCACAGCGCATCACTGCCTGCCGCGCGACGAATTCTCCGCAGCACCTTTCGAACGGCCTGGCGCCGAGCAAGCACCTACGCCGTCCGCGGTGTACTTCTGCCTGGCCTCTGCCAGTGCGCTCCTCGACGTGAGCCGCTCCCTGCTGGGCCATCTGGATGTGCTTCCTTCGAACACTCGGCCAGCGAACTGGAGCCAGCTCAGCGAGGCGTCCAAGGCTGCCGGCCAGTCGGCCTTCCTGGCTTCCGTGATGCTCGCCGCGCCTCAGTCGGCGAGTGCCGCGCCGACCTCGCGCGACGACATGTGGGCACCTACCCGAGCCGGCCGCGCCTCTGCGGTGCCAGTGCAGCCGCAAGGCGCATCGGTCGGCATGCGTTTCAAGACCAGGCTCCGGAGCCTGATCGACGCGGTCGCTGTCTAGCAGCTGCGAACCGATCGAGTCGAACCGGCACGCGAGAAGGGATGCGACGCATGGTGCCTTCTTGAACGGCGAGGCTGCCGCCGTGATCGCCGGGTTCGATCTGCAGCCACCTCCCACCACGCACTAGCAACCGGGGAAGGCACGCCCACCGTGCTGCTGCCCCAGTAGCTGCTCGCCTCGGCGAGCCCTTTCCAGATTTCTTCGCCAGGTTCTTTGCGCCTTTGACGGGCGCAGGGGGACTTCTTTTTTCCAACTTCAAGCCAATCAGGAGACTCAGTGTGAGAAAGATCGACAAACACGCCCTTTTGCTTTGCGTCGCAGCAAGCGCGCTGGCAGGGTGCGGGGGTGGAGGAAGCGGCTCAGGCGGCGGCTTCGCTCTGCCCCAAAGCACGGATGCGGTGCCTGCTTCGCCGGCCGCATCGACAGCGGAGCCGGCCGCCGGCAAAGAGGCAGAGGCGCTGAGCAAGCTCGACGCGAGCTGGGTCAAGGTCGCCAACGAAGACCAGTCGTTCAACCTGGCCTCGTCGACAGTGGTGCAGTACGGCGCGAATTCGGCCTGGACGAGCAAGCAGCTCTCCGGCAGCGTTGTGTGCAGCAACGCAACCTTCGGCCGCGACCCGCTGGAATTTGTGGCGAAGGCTTGCTACGTGCAGACTCCGATCACTCCCACCGCTCCTCCCACTCCCACCGCGCCTGCAGCGGGAACCGAGCTCGCCCGCGAAGGCGCCTCGTTCACAGTGGCCGCTGCGACATTGGTGAAGTACGGCGCAGACTCGCGCTGGATCACCAAGTCCGTCACAGGCACCGCAACGTGCACGAACACCTTCTTCGGTAAGGATCCCGCCTTCATGACCGTGAAGTCATGCGTGTCGGCCGGGCCTGCGCCCACGTCTGCACCTGCACCTGCACCAGCTCCAGCTCCAGTTCCGGCTCCAGCTCCAGCTCCGGCTCCGGCTCCAGCTCCGGCTCCGGCCCCGGCGCCCGCGCCCGCGCCCGCGCCTGCTCCGGCTCCTGCAACACCCATCGCCGGTGACATCGTCAACTCCGATGGCAGCATCAACACTGCGAACTGGGATGCAATGTACGCGGCGGCTGGAACCGATGCCTGGATCGACTACACACGCGGCAAGGCTGCGACGGGTGTCGGTGGGGTGAACCTCTATGAGCGTCCGCACTACACGATCGCCTCAGGCGGCACGCAGAACGCCGGGCAGATCGGGAGCATCTACGAGCACGGCAGGGCGACGGGGGAAGACGGCGGTGCCTACTCCACGTCGCAGGGGGACGTCGTCACGTTCGGTGCTGCTTCGGGTTCCGGTGTGGTGTCGCTCCAGACCTCCGGGTACACGAACAACACCGGCCAATTGAAGCCGCAAGGCCAGTGGCAGCGCGGCTTCGACATCGAGCACGCCAATTTCCGCGGCTACCGCTCGTCCGGTGTTCTGCCCGCCGGCAACGTCAAGCCGATGTTCGTCGCCTCCAGCAATGACATCAGCAGCGAGAACGGCACCTCCCGTCTGGTCGGTACGACAGACGGCACGATCTTCGGCGTCGGCTCGAATACCGCCGCCAACAGCGTGAGCGTCAAGCTGGCAGCCGGCAAGCTCCCGGTCGCGGGTGCGATGACCAACAAGGCTGAATTCCTGTTCGTTCCCGTCTGGGACAAGGCGACCCGCAAGGGGCAGGTTGCGGTGGTCATCGCTGCGGGTATGCCGGAAGGCGTTGCCTGGACGACCTCCGGCTTGGCCTACAGATGGTGGGAAGAATGGCGTGAAGCCTATCCAGGCCTGCCCAACCAAGGCAACACCGGCTTCCTCAAGGTTCTTGGCTACGTCGACATCCCCGGTATGGCTGCTCCTACCTCCGTGGCGGTGAACACCGGCATGCACCCCTGGCAGATGGTCGGTGGCGACGCTCGCGCCATTGGCTACGACAACAGCCCCATCGAAAACAACTACACGAAGTTGGCTGACGGTGGCTCCCTGGGTGGCCGTGTTGCACGTGGTGGACTGCTCGCGGTTGCCAGCAAGAGCGAAAAGAAGGTCGTGTACTTCGACCTGAAGCCGCTGTTCGCCTGGGTGTACGACAGCTACCTGGGACAGAACCACACGCGGGGCGAGCGCAAGAACCTCGGGCTGGCCGATGCTCAGTGGCCACAGACCATGGCGCTCTCGGGCGTGACCATGCCGGTGGTGAAGACCGTGACGTTTCCTGATCAGGTCGCTGCCGTGAAGTTCACTGGCACCCGCCCCGCTCCGCAGACACCTGGTGAGCCGTTCAACTGGGTGGTGACCAACAGCGCATCGGGTCAGGGGACTGTGCACGTGATGGCCGTCGGCGATTGCGTGCCCGGCACCGCGAACAACAAGAGCTGCGCCGCCGGCAACATCTCCGAGCGCTCGACCGTCACCGGCCTGCCGTACGTCTCGTCGATTGCCACGATGCTGGGGATGAAGCGCACCGGCAACGTCGACGTGAACACCGGCTTCTGGTTCGTCGGCCGTCCTGGTCGCGATGTCGGTTTCGTTCGGCTGAACAGCAGCGGCGCTGGCGGATCGATCGGCCTGCAGTACAAGACCAGCGTCGATCAGTGCGCTGATCCTGTTGGCCTGGCTGACATCGACAACTACAGCAACGAGGCGAATTCGCAGCTGTTGATGTGCTACAACGACAAGAAGGTCGCGACCTATCGCACCGACACGCTGTATCACAACGGAAGTTGGTCGGCGTGGGCGCAAAGCACTCCGGTGCAGGGTACGAGCAGCGTTCCAGTGGAGTACTACGGGTCGCTCTCGACGCCAGGCAAGCCGATGCATGCACTGACTGCCAACGTACCTTGACCTACCGAGGGGTACGAAAACAAAAAGGCCCTGCGGGGCCTTTTTTGCCGACCTGGCTCTATTCAGCCCACACGACCGCACCGCTCCACGCCGTGGCAAGCACCACGATGCCGAAGGCGATGCGGTACCAGGCAAAAGGGACGAAACTGTGGGTGCTGATGTACTTCAGCAGCCAGCGCACGCACAGCCAGGCGCTCGCAAAAGAGAAGACCAGGCCGACTGTGAACATGGGCAGGTCCGCGACCGACAGCAGCGCCCGCTCCTTGTAAAGGCTGTAGGCACCGGCGCCGATCAGCGTCGGGATCGCCAGAAAGAATGAGAAGTCCGTCGCTGCCTTGCGCGACAGGCCCAGCAACATGCCGCCGATGATGGTCGCGCCGCTGCGGCTGGTGCCCGGAATCATTGCGAAGCATTGCACCAGGCCGACCTTGAGCGCGTCCCAGGGCGTCATGTCGTCCACGTGCTCGACGCGCACCGCACCCGGTGGGCGCTTCTCGGCCCAGAGGATGATGAAGCCGCCGATGATGAAGGTGCTGGCGACCACCACCGCGGTGAACAGGTGCGCCTTGATCAGCTTGCCGAACAGCAGCCCGAGCACCACGGCCGGCAGGAAGCCGATCAGCACGTTGAGCACCAGGCGCCGTGCCTTTTGCTGGCGCGGCAGAGCCACGAGCGTGGAATGGATCTTTTGCCAGTAGACGATGATCACGGCGAGGATCGCGCCGGTCTGGATCGCGATGTCGAAGACCTTGGCCTTCTCGTCGTCGAAGCCCAGCAATGCACCGGCGAGGATCAGGTGACCGGTCGACGAGATGGGCAGGAACTCGGTCAGTCCCTCGACGATGCCCATGATGGCGGCCTTGGCCAGCAAAACGATATCCACGCGCGCTCCTTTTTCAAGAGCGCCGATTATCGCGATGAGGCCAGTCAGCCTCCGGTCAGGGCGCCTCGGCTACCAGCGCACCTTGATCCCCACGGACCCGCTCATGGAGCCCTTCACGCGCGTGTCTCCGCCGGAGGCCCACAGCTTGCCTACTTCGCCGTAGAGGCTGGTCGATTCGCTCAGTGACAGCGTGGCGCCCGCGACCAACTCCGTCGAGGTGCCGCCCCTGCTGCTCGCGATGGCGGTGCTGGCCGCCGGGTTGACGAAGCGCGCGACATCGTTGCCGCCCGAGGCACGGTACAGGTTCGCCCGCGCATAGGGCTGCAGCCGGCCTGCGCTCGTTGCGATGTCGCCCTTGACGCGCACGCCCACGCGGGCGAGCCAGGTGCTGTCGCGGTCCTGGCGCACGCGCGCCAGCGATGTCCACGTCGTCGAGGTCCAGGCGCTGGTGCACCAGCTGCGCCTGCGGCTGGATCTGCCAGCCCTCGCCGAGCGCGAAGGACTGGCCCAGCTCCAGCGAGGCGCTCAGGCTGCTGGCCTTGCCCTTGGTGCGCAGGCTGGTCTGGGGCTTGACCTCGTAGCGATGGCGCCCGGCCTGAAGGACGCCGTCGACGTAGAAGCCGCTGGTATCGGTGTAGGTGGCGTAGCCACCCAGGTACTGGCTGCGCAGGTCGTTGCTGCCGACGGGGAGGTTGGCGATGCCGCGGGCGAAGCCGTTGACCTGCATGTCGCCGTCGAGCTGGCCGACGTAAAGGCCGGCACGCCAATTGGCATTGGTCCACAGGTCGGTGCCGGCCTGCAGGCCGCTCAGGCGGCCCTCGCTGTGCGGGCTGACGGTGCCACCTTGCTGGATGCTGCGCCCGGTGCTCAGGACGCGGCCCCAGGCGCGGCGTTCGCCGGTGGCGGAAGTTGCAGCGCTGCCCTGGGCGCCGGCAGCAGCCGTCTTCACGTCGTCGTCGCCGATGCGCTGGTGCAGGTTGCCGAGCATGGCCAGGTTGCCCTGGCGCAGTTGCTCGGGAAGCGCTGCGAACAGGGGCACTTCGGCGCGGTAGGTGGGGACCTGGATGGGGGCGGCCGAAGGAGCGGGCGGCGGCGAAGGCGGGCCGACAGATGTGGGGGGCGCCGGCGGGCCAGGAGGAGCCGGTGGTGCGGGAGGCGCTGGTGGCGCCGGCGGTGCGGGAGGAGCCGGCGGGGGCGGCGGCGGGACGATGGTGCTGGTGGAGCGCAGGTACCAGTTCTCTCCGGCGCCCGCGGCATCGCCGGGCTGCAGGCGGTATTCGTACGCCCCCGCATCCACATGGCCGCCCTGCAGGGCAAAGGCATCCTTCGTGCTCTGGGCGCTGGTGGTGGCGCCGTTGAGGGCACTCACCAGTTCGATGCCGTTGCCCGTGGTGAGCGCACCCAGGCCGCCGAGGTTGACCACCTGGACCGTAGTGCGCCCGCTGGCCACAGCACTCGGGCCGTTGAGGATGAGCCGGTCGCTGACGCTGGCGCTGTCCCCCAGCGCGGTGCCCAGGCGCAGCAGGCCGTTGTTGCCCACGTAAGGACCGGTGACGGTGAGGGTCGTGCCGGGTGCACTGCCGATGAGCGAGACGGTGCCGGCATTGGTGAGCGCAGCGATGCTCTGGCTGAAGCCGGCAAGATCGAGCGTGGCACCCGAGGCCACGCTGTGCGCCGAGGCCGGGCTGAAGGTGTTGGCAGCACCGGCGCGCAGGGTGCCTTCGGTGACGGCAGTCGCACCGCCGTAGCTGTTGGCGCCCGAGAGAACGAGGGTGCCGCTTCCGATCTTGCTCAGGTCGCCGGGGCCGGTGATGGCGCCGGTGAGGGTGGCAGTAAAGGGGCCGGTGTCGATGATGGGATCGACTGCATCGGTGAAGGCAATGGGATTGGCCAGGGTGAGGCCGTCCGCGGCGAAGCCCAATGTGGTGCCTTCGTGCATGGCAAGTTCGCCGGTGCCCAAAGCCCGGTTGTTGCCGACGGCAATGCCGCCTTGCTTGAGGTCGGTGCCGCCGCTGTAGCTGTTCTCGCCGGTGAGGGTCAGCGTGGCGGTGCCGGTCTTGGTCAAGGCGCCGCTGCCGGCGAGGGTGTTGGAAAGCGTCGCGTCGGCAGCTTGATCGATCAGCAGCGCGGCGTCGTTGACGATGGCGCCGCTGCCGAAGCTGGCGGCATTGCCGGCCAGGGTGCCGGCGTTGATGGTGGTGCCGCCCGCGTAGGTGTTGGTGCCCGCGAGCCTCAGTGTGCCGCCGCCGGTCTTGGTCAGGCCGCCGGCCCCACTGATCACGCCCCGTTGGGTCAGCGTCGTGCCCGCGAGGGTGTCGATGGTGCCGCCCAGGCCGCCCAGCGTGGTGGCGCGATTCATGGCGATGGCGGGGGTGGTCTGCAGCGTGCCG